>DASWOL010000153.1:0-20942 GCA_036398695.1 Cellulomonas sp.
GCGGTCCGCGTGATGGTCGTGACGAAAGCGGCCGGGGCCAGGCCGGCGACGACGAGCGGACGGAGGAGTGACATGACCGACGTCCTCGACACCCTGGACGAGTCCGCCGACGCCACGCCCGCGGCCCCGCCGGGCCAGGGCAGCTCGCGCCGCGCCTGGATCCTGCTGGTGGTCATCTCGTTCCTCAACGGCATGGGCATGACCATCGTGTTCCCCGTGCTGCCGTTCGTGGTGCTGAAGTACATCCCGAGCGAGGCGGCGCTCGCCCTGTGGGTGGGCATCATCGAGGCGGTCTTCGCCCTGTGCTCGTTCCTCGTCGCGCCGCTGCTGGGCGCGATCTCGGACCGTTACGGGCGCCGTCCCATCATCATCTACAGCGTTCTGGGCGCGGCCGTCGGCTACGTGCTGTTCGGCATCGGCGGCGCCTTGTGGGTGCTGGTCCTGGCCCGCGTGGTGCAGGGCCTGGCCGCCGGTGACATGCCGGCGCTGTTCGGCTACGTGGCCGACATCACCGAACCGAAGGACCGCGCCAAGCGCTTCGGGTTCCTCGGGGCGCTGACCGGTGTGTCGTTCATGGTGGGCCCGGCGCTCGGTGGGCTGCTCGCCAAGGCGAGCCTGAGCCTGCCGCTGTTCGCCACGGCCGGCGTGGCCGTGCTGGTGGCGCTGATCTCCCTGACCGCGCTGCCCGAGAGCCTCGCGCCGGAGAACCGGACGCCGCGCCTGGTGCTGGCCGACCTGCACCCGTTCAAGGTGATCAAGGACGTGCTGAGCCGCCCCAGCCTGCGCCCGCTGCTGCTGGGCCTGGCGCTCATCACCATCCCGTTCATGTTCTTCGCCAACAACCTCAGCGTGGTCGCGCTCGACACCGTGCACTGGGGTCCCACCCAGATCGGCCTGCTGCTGACGGTGAACGGCGCCATCGACATCGCCGTGCAGGGCGGCCTGCTGGCCATCCTGCTGCCGCGGATCGGGGAGCGCGGCGTGGTGATCGCGGGCATCGTGGGGCAGGGCGTCGGCTGCCTGGGCTTGGCCGTCTGCGCGACGTTCCTGCCCTGGCCGGCGCTGCTGGCCGGCGCGGCCCTCGTGTTCGCGGCCGGGCAGGGCGGCATGGCCGCCGCGCTCGACGGGCTGATGTCGACGTCCGTGGGGGCCGACGAGCAGGGCTGGCTCGCCGGCGGGATCTCCTCGCTCAACTCCGGGATCCAGATGGTCGCCCCGCTGCTGGCCGGGTGGGTCTACACGGTCCTGGGCCACGGCTCGCCGTACTGGGCCGGGCTGCTGATGATCGTGCTCGCCGCCGTGCTGCTCAGCCGCGCGACCATGCCGAACGCGGCCAGGCAGAGCTGAGGCACCGGGGTCGCCGGCGCGTGGCGACGTGCCACGCGACCCCGGTCCAGCGGTCACGCGACCAACCGGCTCACCCACGCGGCGATCTGCGTCCGTCGGCTCATGCCGAGCTTGGTGGGGATGTGCTCCACGTGCGCGGAGACCGTCTTCGGTGCGACGACGAGCTCCGCGGCGATCTGCCGGTTCGTCAGTCCGGCCGCCACCAGCGTGGCCACCCGGTGCTCACGTGCCGAGAGCGGGTGCCAGGGCGCCCGGTCGACCGGACCTTCGGCCGCAGCCAGCACCCGGGCGGCAGCCTCGGCGAGTGGCGCTGACCCCACGGCTGAGGCACGGTCACCGACCGCTCGTGCGATCCCGGCAGCCTCGCCGGCACCCGTGCGGCCTGCCTGGGCCAGCAGGCACCGTGCGAGGTCGAGTGCTGCCCACTGGCCTTCCCACCAACGCCCCAGCGCCGCCCACCGGTCACGCGCGCTCCGCAGGGTGCCGAGCGCGCTGGCGACGTCGCCGCGGGCCAGGGCCAGCAGGCCGTCGGCATGCTCCACGGCCGGTAGCGTCCCGGCGATCCCTCGCTCGGTCAGCACCGGTACGAGACGGGCCGCCCAGTCCGCCGCGCCGTCCGTGTCCTGGAATGCCAGGTGCGCGCGCACGCCGGTGAGCAGGAACGGGAAGAGGTACGCCGCGTCGGCGACGGCGGCGGACTCGGCGAAGGCGCGCTCGCACAGGGTGGCCGACCGTTCGGCCGCGCCCTGCAGCGCAGCGGCCTCCGCGAGCCCCCACAGCGGAGGTGACACGCGTTGCAGCTCGTCCATCGACTCGCCGTCCTTCAGCGCGCCGCTGAGCAGGTCGTCGGCCGCCCGCCAGTCGCCGCGACCCAGGGCCACGTAGCCGCGCACGTACTGTGCCGTGATGCGGGTGGTCACCCCGCCACGGCCGTCGGCGAGAGCCCGCGCGGCCTCCTCCTGCGCCTGGTCCCACCGGCCGAGCGCCCAGTGCACGTGCGCGAGGTGCGCCAGCATGTAGCTGCGGTGGTTCCCCAGCTGGACCGCCTCGGCGTACGCGATGCCCTGCGTCAACCAGCGCTCGGCACGGGGGTACTCGACCAGCACCGACGCGGACGTGCCGACCATGCGGTAGCCGCGTGCGGCCTCGGCCTCGTGCCGGCGCGCCACCGACCGGGGGACCGCCTCCTCCAACAGGTCCCAGCCGGTGGGGTCGCCCGCGAACACCAGCACCGTGCCGAGCGTCGTGGTGGCATCCGTCGCGGTGTCGGCGTCACCGCACCCGGCAGCGAGGACCCGGCTCTGCTCGGCGTAGCCGATGGCCTTGTCGAGATGACGGGCGAGCATGTGCGCCGCCGCGAGCGCTGCGAGGAGCCGGCCACGCGGGCCGTCGGCGCCGGGCACCCCCTCGAGGTCGAGCAACGCCTCGTTCAGCCGCGCCGCGCGCTGGGGGAGTGGCTCGCCCAGCAGGTGGCTCGCCGCGACAAGCCGGGGCACGACGTCGGCGGCGGCCGCGAGGTCGCCGACGGAGGTCCACAGCACCTGGGCCTGCGAGTACGCCTCAGCGGCGGCCTGATTGTCGTCGGTGGCCGCGGCCTCGTCCGCCAACGCCGCGAGCAGCCTGGCCTGCTCCGGCACCGCAAGGTCGGCCGGACGATGCCGCCAGGCACGGCGGTAGAGCGTCAACGCATCGCGGTGGGCCGAGGTCGTGGCGGCCTCGCGGCCCGCCCGGCGGGCGTACGTGAACGTCTCGCCAGGAAGGCCGGCGCGCTCGAAGTGGGCGGAGACCACGGAGTCCGGGCTTCCCAGGGCGGCAGCAGCGCGGGCCACCCGCTCGTGCAGGTCACGGCGCCGGGTCGGCGGAACCGCCCCGTACAGCACGTCGCGCAGCAAGGCGTGCCGGAAGTCGAGGGTGCGCGGGTCGGCCGTCGGGCCGACGACCGACAGGTCGTGCAGATGGCGCACCGCGGCGTCGACCACCGCGTGGGCATCGCCGGTGACGGCGGTGAGCAGGCCGACGTCGAACGACCGGCCGATGACGACGGCCGCCTCCATCACACGGCGGGTCCCGACATCGACGCCCGCGGTCCGGGCCAGGACCGCGTCGGCCAACGTGTCCGGCACCGACATGGTCGCCAGTCCGGCCGCCGCGTCCGTCCCGGTGAGATCGGCCGCCGCCGCACCCAGCAGCTCCTCGACGTGCAGCGGGATGCCGTCGCTGCGCGCGTGGATGACGGCCGTCACGTCGCGCGGCGCGGGTCGGCGCAGCAGCGCGCTGACCACCGTGGCCGTCTGCTCGGCGTCGAGGCGGCCCAGTGGCAGCTCGTCGGCCAGCCGCTGGGCCACGAGCCGACTGCGCCACTGCCGCACGGCCGTGCCCGGGTACAGCTCGTCGGACCGGAGACCGCACACGATGAGCAGGGGACGGCTGCCCAGCCCCACCGCGAGGTGTGCGAGCACGTCGAGGCTCAGCTCGTCCGCCCAGTGCAGGTCGTCGAGCGTCAGGAGGACCGGTCGGCTGGCGGGGACGGCGAGGAGCGCGTCCGTCAGGTCCTGCACCGTGAGTCGCCGGCGGCGGTGCCGGTCACCGGAGTCGGGGGCCTCCTCGCGCAACCGCCGTGCCAAGGCGCGGCCGAGCTCGGCGACGTCGGGGGGCGCCGCGCGGGCAAGGCCGCTTGCGAGATCCAGGAGCACCGCGCCGGGGCTCGGTGCGTCGTCGGGGAAGGCGCTGGCGTGGACCACGACCACGCCGTCGCCGGCCGCCCGGCGGGCCAGGGAGCCGATGAGGCGGGTCTTGCCGATGCCGGCCTCGCCCGCCACCAGGACGAGGCGCCCGCGCCCGGCGACCGCCTCCTCGAGATGTCCGGCGAGAAGCGCCAGGGAGTCGTCACGCCCGACCAGCACCGGTGAGGCGACCACCTGCCGAGCGGCCACGGCCACCCCCACCCTCGACGCCGACCAGACGGAGCTGGGCACGAGGTTAGGTCAGGTGACCGATGCCCGCCCGGGCAGCAACCGGCGAGTGTGGACCGGCCAGCACGTCACCGAGGGTGGGAGAGACCATGACCAGGTTCATGGATGTGCACAGCGGGTTCGTCGGCGTCACGCAAGAGCAGCTGCAGGAGGCGCACGAGCGCGACCAGGCGGTCGAGGGCGAGGAGGGGGTGCGCTTCGAGCGAGCTTGGCTCGACCCCGAGCTGGGCAAGGTGTTCTGCCTGTCGACCGGGCCCAGCAAGGAGGCCGTGCTCAGGGTGCACGAGCGGGCCGGGCATCCCACCTCCGAGATCTACCAGGTGGACGTCGACGTGGTGTGAGGGCCGAGCGCGCCATCGCCCGGGCCTGGCATGTCCGTCAGGATCGATCGAGCAGGGCGTTGACGTCAGGCAGGTCGGCGAACTGCGAGAAGGTCCCCTGCTCCGAGATCTCCCTCGCCGCCGCCAGGAAGCCGCGCCAGGCGGTCTTGGCGAGCATGCCGCCCACGCTGATGCGCCGCACGCCGATCCGGGCGGCCTCGGCGACGGTGGTGAACGGCGTGTGGATCAGCAGGTTCACCGGCGTGGGCGACACAGCCCGGACGATGGCCGCGACGGCGTCGAGCGAGGTGATCCAGGGCGCGTAGACGCAGTCGGCGCCCGCCTCGGCGTAGGCGGCCAGCCGCCGGATCGTGTCGTCGATGTCCGGACGTCCCCACACGAACCCCTCCGAGCGGGCGGTCAGCACCAGCCCGGTGCCGCTCTCGTCGAGCGCGGCTCGCGCGGCCCGCACCCGTTCGACGGCGAGGCCGAGCTCGAACAACGGCGCGGCCGGGTCTCCCGAGAAGTCCTCGATGGAGAGCCCGGCCACGCCGGTCTGTGCCGCCAGGGCGACATGAACGGCGATGTCCTCGGGCTGCGTCGCGTACCCGTTCTGGAAGTCGGCGTTCACCGGCAGGTCCACCGCGCCTGCGACCAGGCGGAGATGCTCGAGCGTCTGCTCGAGGTCGAGGGTATTGTCCGGCAGGCCGGTGCTCCAGGCGAAGCCCGCGCTCGTCGTTGCCAGAGCCTTGAACCCCATCGCGGCGAGCGCGCGGGCGCTCCCGGCGTCCCACGGGTTCGGCATGACGAAGCATCCCGACTCGTGCAGCAGCCGGAACTCGGCGATGCGGTCCGCGTCGGCGATCATGGGCCACCTCCTTCGTCGGCGGGGCGGACCCTGACGAGCGTCACGACTGGATGAACGCCAGCAGGTCCGCGTTGACGGTCGCCGCCTCCGTGGTCGGCATGCCGTGGGGGAAGCCGGCGTAGGTCTTCAGGGTGCCGTTGCGCAGCAGGGCGGCGGACAGGGGCCCGGAGTCGGCGTACGGGACGATCTGGTCGTCGTCGCCGTGCATCACCAGCACGGGGACCGTGATCTTCTTCAGGTCCTCGGTGAAGTCCGTCTGGGAGAAGGCGACGATGCCGTCGTAGTGCGCCTTGGCGCCGCCCATCATGCCCTGCCGCCACCAGTTGGCGATGATCGCCTCGACGGGCTCGACGCCGGGCCGGTTGAAGCCGTAGAACGGCCCGGAGGGCAGGTCCCGGTAGAAGGCCGAGCGGTTCGTGGCGACCTGCTCCTGCAGGCCGTCGAACACGCTCTTGGGCAGCCCGCCCGGGTTGGCGTCGGTCTGCACCATCAACGGTGGCACGGCGGCGATGAGGGCGGCCTTCTCCACTCGGCTCTCGCCGTGCCGCGCCAGGTAGCGGACCACCTCGCCACCACCGGTGGAGTGCCCGATGTGCACGGCCCTGTGGAGGTCCAGCAGCTCGGTGAGCTCCGCGAGGTCGTCGGCGTAGTGGTCCATGTCATGCCCGTCGGGCACCTGCGCCGAGCGCCCGTGCCCGCGGCGGTCGTGGGCGATCACGCGGTAGCCGTGGTCGAGGAAGAACATCAGCTGGGTGTCCCAGTCGTCCGACGACAACGGCCAGCCGTGGCTGAACACGATCGGCTGCCCCGAGCCCCAGTCCTTGTAGAAGATCTCCGTGCCATCGCTGGTGGTGAACGTGCTCATGGGCAACCTCCTCGTGTCGCGGATGTCCGGATCAGGATCACCGAACCGCGTCGAACCGGCCACCGGGGCGGGTGAACATTCGGCGACGTGGCGACGACGCCACGCCCGGGCCCCATCGGGCGTGCTGGCCGCATCGCTGGCAGGCTGAGGAAGTGCACCCTCGGTCCAGCTCCGCCATGACCACCGAGGTGCGCACCAGCCCGGCACGTCGCCGCCCGGCCCCGGACCAGCCGGTCCCCACCTCCACCTACCGCCTGCAGCTCAGCGCGGCGTTCACGTTCGACGATGCCGCCGCGCGCGTGGGCTACCTGGCCGGGCTCGGCGTCACGCACCTGTACCTCTCGCCGATCCTGCGGGCGGCGCCGGGGTCCACCCACGGATACGACGTCGTCGACCACCGGGAGATCTCGCCGGCCCTCGGTGGCCGGCCGGCCTTCGACCGGCTGGTGCGGGCCGCTCACGACGCCGGGCTCGGGATCGTCGTCGACATCGTGCCGAACCACATGGCCGTGCCCACGCCGCTCTGGCACAACAGGGCGCTGTGGTCGGTCGCGGCGCAGGGACCCCGGTCGCCGTACGCGTCGTGGTTCGACGTCGACTGGACCGCGGGCGACGGCGCCCTGCTCATGCCGGTGCTCGGCAGCCGCATCGGCACGGCGCTCGCCGCGGGCGAGCTGGAGCTCGACACCGTCGAGATCCCGGGCATGGACGGCCCGCAGACCGTGCTCCGCTACGGCGAGCACGTGTTCCCGGTGCGGCCCGGCACGGAGCACCTGCCGCTGGCCGAGCTCGTCGAGCGGCAGCACTACCGCCTGGCGTACTGGCGGGTGGCCAACGAGGAGCTGAACTACCGGCGGTTCTTCGACGTGGGGACGCTGGCGGCGATCCGCGTGGAGGACCCGGAGGTGTTCGGCGCGACGCACGCCCTGCTCGTCGACCTGGCCCGGGACGGAGCCATCGACGGGCTGCGCATCGACCACCCGGACGGCCTCGCCGACCCGCGCGCCTACCTCGACCACCTCGCGGAGGCGACCGGGGACGCCTGGGTGGTGGTGGAGAAGATCCTCACCGCCACCGAGCAGCTCCCGGACGACTGGGCCACCGCGGGCACCACCGGCTACGACGTGGCGTGGCGCGTCAACCAGGTGTTCGTCGACCCGGGCGGGGAGGCCGAGCTGGGCGCGGTGATGCACCGGCTGACCGGTGACACGCCGGACGCCCTGCCGCGCCTGGTCGCCGAGGCCAAGCGCGAGATCATCACCGGCCCGCTGTACGCGGAGGTCGAGCGGCTGGCCGACCTCGCCGCCGACATCTGCCGCGACGACGTGCGCCTGCGCGACCACACCCGCCGCTCGCTGCACGACTGCCTGGTGGAGATGCTCGTCGCCGCCGACCGCTATCGCTACTACGTGGTGCCGGGCGAGCCGACGACGGCCGAGGTGGACGCCGCCTTCGCCGAGTGCGTCGCCCGGGCGCGGGCCCGCCTCGAGGGTGACCGGCTGGAGACCCTGGACCTGCTCGCGGACCTGCTGTCTGGGCACGAGACCGGCTCGGCCGGCCGGCGGCGCGAGCCGCGGCGCGACGAGCTCGTGGTGAGGTTCCAGCAGACCTGCGGGGCCGTGATGGCCAAGGGCGTCGAGGACACGGCGTACTACCGGTGGACGCACCTCGTGGCACTCACCGAGGTGGGCGGGGCGCCGGAGCGGTTCGCGATCAGTCTCGACGAGCTGCACTCGTGGGCCGGCCGGGCGCAGCACCGGGCGCCCGTCGCCATGACGGTGCTGTCGACGCACGACACCAAGCGCTCGGAGGACGTGCGCGCCCGGCTCGGCGTGCTGTCCGAGCTTCCGGTCGAGTGGTCGGCGCTGGTGGAGCGGCTGCGCGCGGCGACCGCCGCGGTGCGCGGCTCGCTGGTCGACGGGCGCACCGAGAACCTCCTGTGGCAGACGCTGGCGGGCACGTGGACCGCCGACGGCCCGCTCCCGGAGGAGCGCCTGCTCGACTACCTGACCAAGGCGATGCGCGAGGCCAAGTCGCACACCGGCTGGACCGCCGTCGACGAGCCCTACGAGGCCGCCGTGCTCGACCTGGCCCGGGCGGCGCTCACCGACGCCACGGTGGCCGACGAGATGACCGGGTGGGTCCGCGCGACGGCGCCGGGCGTCAGGGCCGCGACCCTCGGCACCAAGCTGGTGCAGCTGACCCTGCCGGGGGTGGCGGACGTCTACCAGGGCACCGAGTCGACCCTCGTCGCCCTCGTCGACCCCGACAACCGGCGTCCGGTCGACTTCGACCGGCTCGCCGCGCGGCTGCGCCGCCTGGAGACCGAGGCGCCGCGCAACCTCGCCGACGAGAAGCTCCTCCTGACGTCACGGGCGCTGCGGTTGCGGCGCGAGCGGCCCCAGGCCTTCGTCGGCCCGGGCGCCGGCTACCAGGCGGTGCCGACGTCCACCGGCAACGCGCTGGCCTTCGCCCGCACGGTCGGCGGTGACCCGGTGGTGGTGACGGTGGCGACGCGGCTGGCGCTGGCCCTCGAGCGCCTCGGCGGCTGGGGAGAGCACACGGTGGTGCTGCCGGACGGGGCCTGGCGGGACGCGCTCACCGGCCGCACCCTCGCCGGCGGCACCGTCCGGCTCGCCGAGCTGCTGCGCTCGCTGCCGGTGGCCCTGCTGGTGCGCGCCGAGCCGGCGGCGCAGGCGTGGTGACGGCCCGCCCGTGGGTGTGGCGGCCCGCGGTCTGGGCGCCCGCCGCCACCCAGCGCGTCGACCTCGTGCTGCCCGCGGAGCACCACGAAGCCCGCGTGGTTCCGCTCGAGCGGGCGGAGCACGGGTGGTGGCGCAGCCGCGAGGTGGCCCTCGAGCACGGCACGGACTACTGGTTCTCCGTGGACGGGGAGGTCCCGCGTCCGGACCCGCGCAGCGCGTGGCAGCCGCATGGCGTGCACGGCCCGAGCCGCACGTTCGACCCCGGCCGCCTGGGCTGGACCGACGCCAGCTGGCCCGGGCGCGACGTGCGGGGCGCCGTGGTCTACGAGCTCCACGTCGGCACCTTCACGCCGGAGGGCACCCTCGACTCCGCGATCGGCCGGCTGGAGCACCTGGTGGAGCTGGGCGTCGACATGGTGGAGCTCATGCCTCTCGCCGCGTTCCCGGGCCGGCACGGCTGGGGCTACGACGGCGTCGGGCTCTACGCCGTCCACGAGCCCTACGGCGGCCCGGCGGCGCTGCAACGCTTCGTCGACGCGGCGCACGCGCGTCACCTGGCCGTGTGCCTCGACGTCGTCTACAACCACCTCGGTCCCTCGGGGAACTACCTGGGTGAGTTCGGGCAGTACTTCACCGACCGTCACCAGACGCCGTGGGGTGCCGCCGTGGACCTGGACGGCCCCGACTCGGCTGGCGCGCGGGCGTTCGTCGTGGACAACGCGCTGCAGTGGTTCCGCGACTTCCACCTCGACGCCCTGCGCCTCGACGCGGTGCACGCGCTCATCGACGAGTCGCCGCGACACCTGCTCGCCGAGCTGTCCGACGACGTGGCGGCGCTCGCGGACCGGCTGGGCCGCCCGCTGTCGCTGGTGGGCGAGTCGGACCTCAACGACGTGCGGCTGGTCACC
Source organism: Cellulomonas sp. (assembly GCA_036398695.1). Classification (GTDB taxonomy): domain Bacteria; phylum Actinomycetota; class Actinomycetes; order Actinomycetales; family Cellulomonadaceae; genus Cellulomonas. Next base: position 9,986 of record DASWOL010000153.1, read on the forward strand.
CCGATCGCCGAGGGCGGTCTCGGCATGACGGCGCAGTGGGCCGACGACGTGCACCACGCGATCCACGCCTTCCTCACCGGGGAGAGGCACGGGTACTACGTCGACTTCGGGTCACCCGAGGTGCTGGCCACGGCCCTGACCACGGTGTTCGTCCACGACGGCGGGTGGTCCACCTTCCGGCGGCAGAACTGGGGCCGCCCGGTGCCCGACGAGGTGGACGGCCACCGCTTCGTCGTGTTCGCCTCGGACCACGACCAGGTGGGCAACCGCGCCCTGGGCGACCGGCCGTCCGCGCGGCTCGACGCCGGGGGGCTGGCCATCGCTGCCGCGCTCGTCCTGTGCTCGCCCTACACGCCGATGCTGTTCATGGGCGAGGAGTGGGGCGCCCGCACGCCCTGGCAGTTCTTCACCGACTACGACGAGCCCGAGCTGGCCGAGGCGGTGCGACGCGGACGTGCCGAGGAGTTCGCGGGCCACGGCTGGGCGCAGCTCTACGGCGACGAGGTCGACGTGCCGGACCCGCAGGCGGAGTCGACCGTCGCCGCCAGCCGGCTCGACTGGAGCGAACCCGTCCAACCCGGCCACGCCCGGCTGCTCGCGTGGTACCGACAGCTGATCGAGCTGCGCCGCCGCATCCCCGAGCTGGCCTCGGGCGACCGTCGCGCCACCCGCGTCGAGAACGGCGACGGCTGGGTGCTGGTCCGGCGCGCAGACGTCTGCGTCGCGGTCAACGTCGATGACCACCCGCGCGGCGTGCCGGTGGGTGTGGGCACGTCCGAGGTGCTCGCGGCGTGGGAGCCGGTCACCGTCGCCGGCAGTGAGGTGCACGTGCCCGGCCGATCGGTCGCCGTCCTGCGCCCACCCGGCGGCCGGGCTGTCACCGACGCCGGCTGACGCTCACTGCGGGTACGGCCTCCGGCCGTCGGCCAGGCGCCCGACAAGCGTCGCGATCCCCGTCGACCCACCTGCTGCACAGCGCATCTTCGAGGGCCTGGTCGTCCGTGAGCGACGTCGGCGCGGTGGTGCCGACGGTCGCGCGGCGGGCCTCGGTCGTGGAAGGAGGTGGGCAGGGTTCACGATGAGCTGGTGGCGGCGGTGATGACGATCGGCGACTTCTCGCGGGCGACCCGGCTGAGTGCCAAGGCGCTGCGGTTCTACCACCAGGCGGGCCTGCTGGAGCCGGCCCGTGTGGACCCCGTCAACGGGTATCGCCTGTACGCGCCCGAGCAGATCGCCGACGCGCAGGTGATCCGGCGGTTGCGCGCCCTCGACATGCCTGTCGAACTGATCCGCGACGTCCTTGCCGCCCCTGAGATCGCCATGCGCAACAAGCTCATCGCGGGCCACCTGGCCCGGATGGAGGTTGAGCTGGAGCGGACACGAGCCGCGGTGGCATCGCTGCGAAGCCTTCTCGAGCGGCCTCGCACGCCGCTGGAGGTACAGCACCGCAGCGTCCCTGCGACACTCGCGCTCGTCGTCCGCGACACGATCGACCTCGACGAGCTGAGCGACTGGTACGCCGGTGCCACGCGAGAGCTGACGAAGATCGTGGCGGCGGCCGGGGTTCGGCAGTCCGGCCCGCGAGGCGGGATCTGGAGCACCGAGCTGGTCCTCGACGAGCGCGGGTCGGCGGCCATGTTCGTCCCGGTCGCTGCGGCGCCCGACGAGGCTCACCTGGTCGGACGGCCGCGGGCCGAGGTGTTGCCGGCGGTCGATCTCGCCGTGGCCACCCATCGTGGCTCCGACGAGACGATGGCGCAGACCTACGGCGCTCTGGGCGACTACGTCACCCGGCACGAGCTGAGCGTCGACGGTCCCCTTCGCGAGGCCTACCTGCAGGACGCCGCGGCCGACGGCACAGGGGCGGTCACCGAGGTCGGATGGCCGATCTTCCGGGCTGCACGCTGATCGCGGCTGGATTCCTGCCGCACTTGACCTTCCCCTCAGGGGAAGCCTCAGCGTGGCCGGCGTGAACAGCGAGCCGATCTCCATCACGTATCCGCCCGCACTTGCGCTGCTCGACCGCCGGGCGGTCGTCGTCGGCGGTACCAAGGGGCTCGGAGCGGCTGTGGTCCGGCGTCTCGCTTCGGCGGGCGCACGCGTGATCGCCATCGGACGGAACCGGCCGGCGACGACTGACGCGGTCCGCGTGGTGCTGGCCGACGTGACCGACCCCGGCGCTGCTGCCGTCATCGCCGCCGCGGTGCGGGAGGAGGGCGGCCTGGACATCCTGGTCCATGTGGCCGGTGGGTCGGCGTCCCCGAGCGGCGGGCATGCGGCCATGACGGACGCTGATTGGGATGCGGAGCTCACGCTCAACCTGCTGGCGGCTGTCCGTGTCGACCGTGCTCTGTCGCCGATGCTCCGGGAGGGCGGCCGGGGAGCCATCGTCCACATCGGCTCCATCCAGTCCCGCCTGCTGCTGTACGACGGCACGCTCGGGTACGCCGCCGCCAAGGCCGCGCTGCGCAGCTACAGCAAGGGACTCGCGAACGAGCTCGGTCCGCAGGGCATCCGCGTCAACACGGTCTCCCCAGGAGGCATCCGTGGCCCGGGCGCCGATGACCTGGCCCGGCGGACAGCGCGGGCGCACGGCGTCGACGAGACCGAGGGCTGGGCAATCCTGCTCGCCTCCCTGGGCGGCGTCCCGGCCGGACGCTTCGCTCGACCGGAGGAGATCGCCGAGGTGGTCGGCTTCCTGGTGTCCGACGCCGGCGCCTTCGTGATGGGCGCGGACATCGTCGTCGACGGCGGCACCGTCCCGACGATCTGACGCCGCTACGACCAGCTACCTCCATCCATCACGGACCACGGAAGGAACCCCCATGGATATCAACACCCACGTGCCCTCGGCCGTCCGCGAGTACTTCACTCGCATGGACAGCTCGGACAAGGCCCAGGCGATCGACGTCTTCACGCCGGACGCGCGTGTGCAGGACGACGGCCACAGCTACCGCGGTCACGCCGAGATCCTCGGCTGGCTCACCGGCGCGGCGAGCGAGTACACGTTCACGTCGACGTGGCTGTCCGCTCAGGCCACGGAGAACACAGCGACCGTCGTCATCCGGCTGGAGGGCAGCTTCCCCGGCGGTGTCGTCGACCTGCGCTACGTCTTCGCGACGACGCCTGACGGGAGGATCAGCGCGCTGTCCATCGCGCCGTGAAAAGGCCTTGACCGACGAGGGCCACCGGCACACCCGACTCGGGGCCAGTGGTCCTCGTCGGACGCGAGGCCTCCAGGCTCACGGCAGGTAGTAGTTGGGGTTCGGCAGCTTGAACGTCCGGTCGGCGAAGCCTCCCGTCAGGTCGCTGTACTGGTCGCCGAAGTTCGCGACGATGTCGTAGCCCAGCGACTCGATGTGCGCTCGCGTCGCCGACTTGTAGTGGATGGTCGTGCAGGCGCCGTTCGGGTCGCCCGCGCACGCGGTGGTGAGGTAGCTCGGGTAGTCCGCCACCGCCGGCTTGGTGAACAGCCCGTCCTCCCCGTCCGAGAGGGTGGTCGGCGCGGGGTAGCCGGCGTCGACGCCGATGCCGTCGGACGTCAGGTTGCCGAGCGTCGCGGCCTCCTGCGTGGCCGGACGGCCGGTCAGGAAGAAGATCGCGTAGCCCTCGCTGGCCGCCTTCTTCACCAGGTCGACCATGCCGGGTGTGGCGGGGAACTTCTGGCCGGTGACGTAGTCGGCGTTCGTCGTGGGGTTGTACGCCCAGTTGCTGACGACCTCGTAGTTCCAGGTGGTCAGCGTGGTGTCGTCGACGTCGAGCACGATGGCCTTCTTCGTCGGGCCCTGCTTCTTGCCGTAGGGCCAGCCGTGCTGCTGCTGGGAAGCCAGCCACTGCTCGCCCGAGCGCGCCACCGACTGCGCCTCCTTGGCGTAGTTGCTCTTCGGGTCGAAGGTGCCGGTCTTCAGGGGATCGCCGTAGTAGTTGGCGATCTGCTGGCGCAGCACGTCCACGTTGGTCACCTGGTCGGCGAACCTGGGCGTGATGGTCTTGATGGCCGGCTGCGAGGTCGCCGCGTAGGCGACGCCGCCTCCCACGACGGTGGCGGCCACGATCGACGCGACGATGGTGGAACGGCGGGACCAGCGACGTGCACGGAGCTTCATCTCACCCATCTCCTCGACTGGAGGGTCTTGCCGGACGTCGCCACGCTAGGTCGGGCCGGCCTCGTCGGCGCGCCGAGGCGGTGGCGGCAGTGAGCGGTCCCGGTTCTTCTTGCGGCTCTGCGCCTGTGGCGCGCACGTGGGGTGGACGGAGCCCGGCAGGATGGTGTGCGTGACTGACGACGAGGACGCCGCACGGGCGATCGACCAGTTCTGGCAGGTCGCACGCGTGAAGGCGCGGCTGTCCACACTGGGCGGTGTGCTCGGCGAGACGCCCGCGGCCACCGTGGCGCCGCAGGCGTGGGCCTTCGGGGACAGCCCCGAGCTGGCCGACGAGCTGCTGGACCTGGTGCTGGCCGGAACGAAGACCGCCACCGCCGAGCTGGCCTGGAACTACGAGGCGGCGCACGAGCCGCTGCCGGCGCCGAGGGACCTGTCGATCGTGCTGGACGGCGCAGGTGCGCCGCGGGCACTGCTACGGACCACCAAGGTGGACGTGGTTCCGTTCTCGTCCGTCACCGCCGAGCACGCGCGACTCGAGGGGGAGGGGGACGGCACCCTGGAGTCGTGGCGTGCCGACCACGAGCGCTACTGGCGCCGCAACATGCCCGCCGGGCGGGAGTTCTCCGGCGACGCGCCCGTGATCTGCGAGCGCTTCACGCTGGTGTTCCCGAAGCCCTGACCGCCGGCGCCCGGCACGAGCCGTTCGCCCCACGGGCGGCGGGCGGTGGGCTGCCATGATGCGCGCGTGCGCATCGGAGTCATCTACCCCCACACCGAGTACCCGGCCGATCCTGTGGCGATCCGCGACTACGCCCAGGCCGCCGAGGGCCTGGGGTACGCGCACGTCGGAGCGGACGACCACGTCATCGGCCCCCACCCCGATCGGCCGGGTGGGTGGACCGCATGGGTCACCAACGCGACGCCGTTCGTCGAGCCCTTCGTGCTGTTCTCGTTCATGGCCGCCGTCACCAGCCGCATCGAGCTCGCCACCTGCGTGCTGCTGCTGCCGCAGCGCCAGACCGTGCTCGTCGCCAAGCAGGCCGCCGGGGTGGACCAGCTCAGCGGCGGGCGGCTGCGGCTGGGGCTCGGGGTCGGCTGGAACCAGGTCGAGTACCAGTCCTTGGGCGCCGACTTCCGCACGCGTGGCCGGCGGCTGGACGAGCAGATCGGGGTGTTGCGAGCCTTGTGGACACGGGATCACGTGGCGTTCGACGACCCATGGCACTCGATCCCGGACGCGGGCATCTGCCCGCTGCCCGTGCAGCGGCCCATTCCGCTGTGGTTCGGCGGCGACTCCGAGGTGGCCGTCCGGCGAGCGGCGCGGGTGGGCGACGGATGGATGCCGCTGTTCGGCTCCGCCTCGGCCGCGGCGTCTGCGCTGACCGTGCTGGACCAGGCGCTGGCGGACGCCGGGCGGGACCGCTCCACGTTCGGGCTCGAGGCGCGGATCCCGTACGGCCGCGGTGACGCCGACGAGTGGCACGCGCTGCTCGACGGGTGGCGGGGCGTGGGCGCGACGCACGCGTCGCTCCTGGTCACCGACAGCGGGTTGTCGACGCCGGCCGAGCACCTGGCGGCGTTGGAGCGGTTCTCGCGGGCCGTCGTCCGCGATGGTGCCTAGCGGTGGCCGGACGGATCACCACGGGAGTGGATGAGGCCGGCGGCACCCCACGAAGGTCGGGCTCATGCGGTGGACGGCGTCGCCGACGTGGATCAGCACGGCTTCGGCCGCCAGCTCGAGCACCTGGTGCACGCCCCGGGCCGGAGAGCCGACCGAAAAGAACGCAGGAGTTCGGAGGGCCGTGCCGTAGCATCGCCGGGCCTTGCACCGACCCTGCGGAAGAACACCATGAACCCCCTGACCGAGAAGCAGATCCGCGCCTGCTTCGTCAACGCCTCCAAGCGCGAGGCGGCCGACGCCACCCTGCCGGACCTCGACGCGGTGGCGTGGGAGCGGATCGACTACCTCGGCTGGCACGACCGCAAGGCCCCGCTGTCCTCGTACGTCGTCGTGCCCGTGGCCGACGAGCCCATCGGCGTGCTGCTGCGCGCGAGCGACAGGGGCGGCCGGCGCAAGAAGGCCGTGTGCCAGTGGTGCGCGGACGTCGTCGTCACGGATGACGTCACCCTCTACGTCGCCCGCCGGGCGGGCGCCTCCGGCAAGGCCGGCAACACGATCGGCACGCTGATCTGCACCGAGTTCCTCTGCAGCCAGAACGTGCGCCGGCCGCCGACGCGCTCCGAGGTGGGCGACGACGCGGAGGCGATGCGGGAGCTGATCGTCCAGCGGCGCATCGCCGAGCTGCGGGAGCGCTCGGCCCGATTCGTCGACGAGGTCCGCGCGTCCCGCTGACCGGCGGCGGGGTCCGGGACCCGCCGGGGCGCCGATAGGGTCACGGGGTGACGACGTCCGGGCCGACGGGGGACCGGGCGCTCGTGGTGCCCGCGGTGCTCCTGGCCGCCCTGTCGGGGGCGTGCGTCGCCGTGCAGGGCAGGTTCAACGGCGACCTGTCCGCAGCCGGCGCCGGGGCGCTCGTCGCGAGCTGGCTCAGCTACGTCGGCACGCTGGTGACCACGGCCGTGGTGCTCGTCGTGCAGGGTCGGGCCGCGCGCACGGCCCGGACGCTGCGCCGCGACGCGCGATGGTGGTGGTACGTGGTCGGCTTCTGCGGCGTGCCGATCGTCATCCTGTTCGCGGTGGGCATCCCCATCGTCGGCGTCGCGATCGCGTCCGTGTGCTCGGTCGCCGGGCAGACGGTGGGTGGCCTGGGACTCGACGCCCGCGGCGTGGGCATCCCGCAGCCGCTGCGGCTCACCGGCCCGCGGCTCGTCGCCGCGGGGATCGCCGTGGCCGGGCTGGCGGTCGCCGTGGGTTCCGGGCCGGGCACGGACCTGGGGACCGTGGTCGGGCTGGGAGCGCTGATGTTCCTGGCCGGCGCGGTGCTCACCGGGCAGCAGGCCGGCAACGGCCGCGTCACCCAGGTGGCCGGTGACCCGGTGCTCCCGGCGCTGACCTCGTCGGCCGGTGGCACGGTGCTGATGACGGTGCTCCTGGGCGTCGCGGCGGCGGCCGGCCGGCTGGGCGGTGTCTCGCTGCCGCACGGGCCCGGCCAGTGGTACCTCTACCTCGGCGGCCCGCTGGGCGCCGCCATCACCGTGGCAGCCGCGTGGGCGATCCGGCACCTCGGCACGCTGGCGCTGGTGCTTGCCGTGGTCGTCGGGCAGATGGTGACCGCCGTGCTCGTCGACCTCGTCGTCGGCGTGGGCGCCCACGGGTCCACGTACGTCGCCGTCGCGCTGATCACCGCCGCGACCGTGCTCGTGGTGCTGCCGCGACGGGTGCCGGCCACCAGCCGCTGACCTGCGGGTCCCAGAGCGCTGACCCGGGGGCACCGCGGGGCGGCCCGTTCGGTTGGCGTTCGCCCGGCGGCAGACCGGTGTTCACCGGCCCGGTGCACCATCGGCGCGACCGGAGAGGAGCCCGATGTCGCGTCATGCCCGCCTCGGCCGCCACAGCCGCCTGGGCGGCCCGGGCCGCCTGGGCACGGTGGCCCTGCTCGTCCTTGCCGCGCTCTGGGTTGTGCTGCTGGCGCAGCCCGCCGCGGCGCACGGGTTCTCCACGACCGTCTACGTCGACGCCGGCTCGCCCGCGGACGGCGTGGTCCGCGTCCACATGGGCCTGGAGTACGAGCTGCTGGTGGTCTCGGTGGCCGACGCGGAGAAGACCCCGCAGCTCTTCACCGACGGCGAGGCCGTGTTCAACACGGGCAAGGAGCAGACGGCCCTCGAGCCGTACACGCCGCAGATCCTCCAGTACGTCAACAGCCGCTTCCACCTGCGCACCACCACCGGACAGTGCGAACCGGCGATGGTGGGCGACTGGACCATGGACGTGCGCGAGGGCGTGCCGTACGCGTTCCTCACCCAGGACTACACGTGCCCGCGCGGCACGGGCCACGACTTCCGGTCCGGGCTGTTCGCCGACGACGAGGGCTACGTCACCGGCGCGGTGACGCTGGTGCAGTACGACCTCGACGGCCAGCACGGCAACGCCGCGATGAACCCCCAGCGGCCCACGTTCAGCACCCAGCAGTCGCTGCTGGCCCGCTACCGCGAGTTCTTCCAGCTCGGCGCCGAGCACCTGCTGACCGGCCTGGACCACATCCTGTTCCTGCTGGCCCTCATCGTGGGGTCGCGGCGGCTGCGGGACGTGGTGCTCGCCGCCACGAGCTTCACGCTCGCCCACTCGGTGACGTTCGTCCTCGCCGCGCTCGGCGTGGTCGCGGGGAACCCGCACGTCGTCGAGCCCCTCATCGCGTTGTCCATCGCCGCCGTCGCGGCCTGGTACCTGTGGCGCCTGTACCGGACCCGGAAGAACGCTCCGCCGCTGCCCACCGGACGCCTCGGGCTCGACAAGGCCGACTGGCTGCGCCTGGCGGTGGTGTTCTGCTTCGGCCTGGTGCACGGCCTGGGGTTCGCGGGCGCGCTGGGCATCGACGAGCCGTTCTCGTGGCCGCTGCTGTCCAGCCTGCTCGTGTTCAACATCGGCATCGAGGTGGTGCAGATCAGCATCATCGCGCTGGTGTTCCCGCTGCTGTCGCTGCTGCGCAAGCGCGCGCCGCGGCCCGGCACATGGGTGGGCGCGGCCGTGGCTCTCGGGGTGTCCGTGGTGGGCCTGTTCTGGTTCGGCGAGCGGGTGCTGGCCGGCCTGCGGGGGATCCCGCTCAGCTGAGCCAGACGATGATGCCGGTCCACCCGGACAGGATGCTGGCCACGCCGGCACGCACCGCGCTCTCGGCACGCTCCGGCGTCACGGCGGCCGGGTCGAACGACGAGCCCAGCCCCACGCCTTCCGACTTCAGCGACGCGTCGTCCCACACGGCGGCCGTCACGTTGGCCGTCGGCTCGGCGATCTGGGCGCCCACCGTGAGGAACTGCTGCTGCAGGTTGCTGGCGGAGACGAGGGCCAGGGGCGGCATCAGGTCGTTGCCCACGCCGACGACGAGGTCCGGCTGGAGCTTCAGCGCGTCCACGATGCCGTCCACGTAGCCGTTCGGGTCGGTGACCGTGATCGTCCTCAGGCTGGCGTCCTGGGCGGTGGCCCAGCTCCGCACCGCGTCGGCCTCCGTGGTCGTCGCGTCGTCCGAGTCACCGACGAGGAGCACCACGCGGTAGCCCGCCGGCGGCCGCACGCCGTCCCACGAGCCAGGGACCGGCGTGATGGTGCCCTCGGGCGCCGGGGTCCTCGTGGAGCCGACGAAGCCGGGGCCGAGCGTGCCGACCGCGACGGGGGAGGCGTGCGGCGCGGCCCACGCGTCCTGCGACGAGCAGCCGCCGGCGAGTGCGACGAGCGCCACCATCGCGAGCGGCGCGGCGTACCGGTGGGTCAGGTGCACGGGGTTCGTCCTGTCCGGATCGGGGAAGGGCGAGTCCTTTCTACAGCACCGAGATCGGGCCCGATCAGCCGGTTCCTGGGGGCTTCGCGGCACTTTCGTCCACCTGGTGAGCAGACGCCGCCCGTGCCGCTTCCTGTTCCGACCTGAGCGGTTTGTCGGTCATGTCGAGTTCACCGAGTTTTCACCGGTCCCCCACAGCGTGAGCCGTGGGTCCCTGTGGGCCCGCTATGTACACGACAGGGAGGCAATCCATGAAGCTCAGCAGCCTCGGCCGGTCGCGCGGCGCCCATCGCTATGTCGCCGCAGGCGTCGCCGCGGTGGCGGTCGCCGGCGTGGTGCTCGGGGGCGTGGCGACGGCAGCGAGTGCCGCCGCGGACCCGACCGCGTGGGCCGCACCCAGCCGCATCGTGCTCCAGGTCGGAGCCGACGAGTCGCAGCGCGTGGTGAACTGGTACTCGAACAACGCCGACAAGGACCAGGTGGTCCAGGTGGCGCCCAGCTACCAGGTGTGGAACGGGCAGTTCCCGCCCAGCGCGCTGACGTTCGCCAGCGTCGTGACGAAGAACAACGCCGTCACCAACCCGGCCACCAAGAACAGCAAGGAGCTCTACAACGGGCACGCCGTGATCACGGGGCTCAAGCAGTACACCCAGTACGTGTACCGGGTGGGCGAGGCGGGCCACTGGTCGGCCAGCTACACGTTCAAGACCCAGGCCTTCGGCGGCAACTACGACTTCCTGTTCTTCGGTGACCCGCAGATCGGCTCGTCGGGCGACGACGTGCTCGACGGCACGGGCTGGTCGGCCACGCTCGACACCGCGCTCGCCGCGAACCCGAACGCGGAGCTGCTCGTCTCCGGTGGCGACCAGGTGGAGAACGCGAACGACGAGACCGAGTGGGACCAGTTCTTCGCCTCCGACAAGCTGCGCCAGTACCCCTGGGTCTCGACCATCGGCAACCACGACGTCGGCGGCGCGGCCTACAACCAGCACTTCTGGGAGCCGAACAACACCAACGGCACGGCGGACGCCGCCAAGTACTACGCCAACGGCACCCCGACGTCGGACACGTCCGGCGGTGACTACTGGTTCATCTACAAGGGCGTGCTGTTCATCGACCTCAACAGCAACAGCTACGCCACCTCGACCGGTGGTGGCGGCGACGCCGCGCACATCGACTACGTGACCAGCGTGATCAACGCGCAGGGCGCGAAGGCGAAGTACACGGTGCTCATCTACCACCACTCGATCTACTCCCCGGCCGACCACGCCAACGACGACGACAACGCACAGCGTCGTCTCGACTTCACCACGGCGTTCTCGCAGCTCGGCATCAACCTGGTGCTCCAGGGCCACGACCACTCCTACTCGCGCTCCTACGAGATCAAGAACGGCTACCTCGCGAGCGACACCAAGGAGCTCAAGGGCTCGGCCTGGACCTCGCAGTACAGCGACG
>DASWOL010000154.1:0-7953 GCA_036398695.1 Cellulomonas sp.
GTCGGGCGCATATGAGGTGGCGGCGGTGGGGCGGTCGTCCGTCGGGTGACGGGGTGGGTTGGGGCGGTCGTCCGTCGGGTGACGGGGTGGGGTGGGGCGGTGCCGAGTGGGGCGGAGCGGTGCGCGGTCAGTCGGTGGGGCCCGGCCTTCGGAGGGGGCGTTGTGGGTGCCGGGTCGAGCGGTCGGTGGTGATGGGTCGGCGGAGTCGCCGGTGTCGGGGACGGCGGGGAGCCGGTAGGATTCACGGGCTGCCTCGGCGAGGGATGTCGGACGGTCGGCCCCACCGGTCCTCGGACCGGCGTCGGCTCCGGTTCGCTCCGTGATCGACAGGGCGCGATGCCTCCGCGTCGCCCGTCCCGCGCCCCGCGTCGAGGCCGTCCCTGTTCGTCGTACCCGCCGTGCCGTGCGCGCGGCCCTGCCCGTGGAGGACCACCATGGCCGAGACCAAGCTCGTCGCCACCAGCCGCACCGAGTTCGGCAAGGGGGCCGCGCGCCGCCTGCGCCGTGCCAACCTCATCCCCGCCGTGCTCTACGGGCACGGCACCGCGCCGGTGCACGTGGCGCTGCCGGGCCACGAGGTGATGATGGCCGTCAAGCACACCAACGCCCTGTTCGAGATCGAGATCGACGGCACGACGAACCTCGCGCTGGCCAAGGACGTGCAGATCGAGCCGGTGCACAACGTGATCGAGCACCTCGACCTGCTCATCGTCCGCCGCGGCGAGAAGGTGACCGTCGAGGTGCCGGTGCACGTCATCGGCGAGTCCGCCCCCGGCACCATCCACGTCGTCGAGACGCAGACCCTGTCGCTCGAGGCGGAGGCGACCCACCTTCCGGACCACGTGGTGGTGTCGATCGACGGCCTCGACGAGGGCGCGATCATCCACGCCGGCGCGATCGAGCTGCCGCAGGGCTCGACCCTGCTCACCGACCCGGAGCACGTCGTGGTCACCATCACCGTGCCGCGCCAGGAGGCCGCCGAGGAGGTCGCCGAGACCGTCGCCGAGACGCCGGCCGCCGCCACCGACCAGAACTGACCCGTCGCGGTCGTCCGCCGCGCGCTGCGCGGGGGCCGGTGAGGAGGTGCTCGCGTGGCCGAGGACCGCTGGCTCCTCGTCGGGCTCGGCAACCCGGGTCCCGAGTACGCGGGGAACAGGCACAACGCGGGCGCGATGGTGCTCGACGAGCTGGCCCGGCGGGTCGGTGCGACGCTCGGCCGCGCGGGCGGCGTGCTCGGCCGGCGCCCGCAGGCCCTCACCGCGGAGGCGCGGCTCGGCACGCTGCCGGGGGGCGCACCGGGACCGCGCGTGGTGCTGGCCCGCCCGACGACGTTCATGAACGTCTCGGGTGGGCCGGTGGGCGCGCTGGCCGCGTACTACGACGTCCCACCGCAGCGTGTCGTCGTGGCGCACGACGAGCTGGACATCCCGTTCGCCGACGTCCGGCTGAAGATCGGCGGCGGCGAGGGAGGGCACAACGGCCTGCGGGACGTGTCCCGCGCGCTCGGCACCAAGGACTACGTGCGGGTGCGCATCGGCATCGGGCGTCCCCCCGGGCGCACGGATGCGGCCGACTTCGTGCTGCACGACTTCACGGCCGCCGAGCGCAAGGACCTCGCCTGGCTGGTGGACCGTGCGGCCGACGCCGTCGAGGCAGTGGTCCTCGAAGGCCTCGACGCGGCGCAGCTGAGGTTCCACACGAAGACCTGAGCGTGTCCAGAGGCCTCGGCCACCCACATGGGTGCAAACCCGGGTGAAAACGGACATTACGGCCTACATCGCCGCAACGCGGGCAATAACCTCGTCTCGGACATACCGATGACGAGGAGCCACAGTGACCGTTCTGGACGATGGACGCAAGCCGACGACCGCGGAGATCGCCGCGATCGTCGACCGCCGTCGCCCTGCCGCGGGCCCGCGCCGCTCCTGGGCGTCGACCGAGCCCTTCGTCGCCGGCCCGCGCGTCGCGCTGGAGGGTGACGAGGGCGTCAGCTGGCTGGCCGCCTCGTCGCGCTACGTGCGCAGCACCGTCGTCGCCGACGTCGTCGCGGCGGTCGTGGCCGTGGTGCTCGGCATCTGGATGCGGGGGTGGTGGGGCCCGAGCGTCGCCCTCAGCCTCTTCACCATCGTGCCGTCCTTCCTCGTCGCCGTCACGCTGGGCCGCGGGTACGACAGGCGCGTGGTCGGCGACGGCCCGCGCGAGATCCAGGCGGTGCTGCGGGCGGGCGTCGCGGCGGCCGTGATCCCGGCGGTCGGCACGGCGTTCCTCAAGATGCCGCTGGAGCGCACCATCGTGCTCCTCGGGGCGGTGCTGCTCACGGTGCACAGCCTGGTGGCGCGTCGCGGTCTGCGCCGGCGGTTGCACGCGTCGCGCGCCGCCGGCCTGGCGACGGCCCGGACGCTGGTGGTGGGCGACGCCGACTCGGTGCACCGCATCGTCGAGCAGCTGCGCGCGTCCACGCACCACGGCTACCGCGTCGTCGGCCTCTGCCTGCCGTCGGTGACCGACACGCCGCCGCAGGACGGGGTGCCGGTGCTCGGCGCCTTCGCCGACGTGGCCCAGGTGGCGTACGACCACCGGATCGAGACGGTCATCGTGGCCGGCAGCGAGCTGACGGGCGACGCGCTGCGTCGCCTCACCTGGGCGCTGGGACGCGCCGGCGCCGGCCTCATCGTCGCGCCCGGCCTGGTCGAGGTGCTCGGACCACGCATGGCCGTCCGCCCCACCGCGGGACTGTCGCTGCTCGAGGTGGAGACGGTGGCGCCGCGTGGCCGGCTGTTCGCCAAGGCGTTCCTGGACCGCGTGCTCGGCACCGTCCTGCTCCTCGCTGCGACTCCGGTGATCGGGATCGGGGCGCTGGCCGTCAAGCTGACCAGCCGCGGCGCGGTGTTCTTCCGGCAGACCCGCGTGGGCGTCGACGGCCGCCACTTCACGATGATCAAGCTGCGCTCGATGTACTCGGACGCGGAGGAGCGCCGCGAGGCGCTGCTGCACCGCAACGAGGCCGAGGGCATGCTGTTCAAGATGCGGAACGACCCCCGTGTCACCCCGGTGGGCCGCGTGCTGCGGCGCTTCTCGGTCGATGAGCTGCCCCAGCTGTGGAACGTCGCGCGGGGCGACATGTCGCTCGTCGGACCGCGCCCGCCGCTCCCGCTGGAGGTGGACGGCTACCAGGACCAGGTGCTGCGGCGCCTGCACGTGCGCCCCGGGCTCACCGGCCTGTGGCAGGTCAGCGGGCGTTCGGACCTCAGCTGGGACGAGTCGGTGCAGCTCGACCTGCGCTACGTGGACAACTGGTCGCTGGCGATGGACCTGCTCATCCTGTGGAAGACGGGCCGGGCTGTGCTGAAGGCCAAGGGCGCGTACTGACGTGACAGCCGGCGTCGCGCTCGCCCACGACTACGCGACGCAGCGCGGCGGAGCGGAACGGGTCGCACTGGTCATGGCCCAGGCCTTCCCCGGCGCGGCGCTCTACACCACGCTCTACGAGCCGGCGACCACGTACCCGGAGTTCGCGGCGCTCGACGTGCGCCCCAGCGGCATCGACCGCATCGGTGTGCTGCGCCGTCACCACCGGGCCGCGCTGCCGTTCCTCGCCCCGGCGGTGAGCGGCACCGCGCCCATCGACGCCGACGTGCTGCTCGCCAGCTCCACCGGCTGGGCTCACGGCTTCCGCACCACGGGCCGCAAGGTGGTGTACTGCCACGCGCCGGCGCGCTGGCTCTACCAGTCGGACCGGTACGTCGGCGGCGGTGCCCGCGCCCTGGCCTACCGCGGAGCGCTCGGCGCCCTCGGCCCGTCGCTGCGCCGGTGGGACCGCGCGGCCGCGGCCTCGGCGGACCGGTACCTGGTCAACTCCACGACGACGGCGGCCGCGGTCCGCGAGACCTACGGGATCGACGCCGAGGTGCTGCCGCCACCGCCCGCGCTGACGCCGGGCGGCCCGGAGACACCCGTGCCGGGCCTGGAGCCCGGATTCGTGCTGTGCGTCGCGCGGCTGCTGCCGTACAAGAACGTCGACGTCGTCATCGACGCCGTGCAGGCCGTGCCGGGGCTGCGGCTCGTGGTCGTCGGCGACGGCCCGGACCGCGACCGGCTGGCGGCCCGGGTGCGGGACGCGTCCCGGGTCCAGCTGCTGGGCCGGCTGCCGGACGAGCAGCTGCGGTGGTGCTACCGCGCCTGCTCGGTGCTCGTGGCGGCCTCGTACGAGGACTACGGGCTGTCACCGCTCGAGGCGGCCTCGTTCGGCCGGCCGACGGTGGCGCTGCGCGCCGGCGGCTACCTCGACACGCTGGTGGAGGGCACCACGGGGGCGTTCTTCGACGAGCCGCGTGCCGACGAGGTGGCGGCGGCGCTCGAAACCGCGACGATGCACGGGTGGGACGAGACGAAGCTGACGAGCCACGCGGACGCCTTCGGCGCCGAGCGGTTCCGGGCGCGGCTGCGCGAGGTCGTCGCCGAGACGGCGCGGTGAGCGGCCGGCCGACGAACAGCCGTCCGGTCCGCGTGCTGGTGCTCGACCACACCGCGCAGCTCGGCGGCGCGGAGCTCGCGCTCGTCCGGCTCGTCGCCGCGCTCGACCCGGCCCGGGTGTCGGTGCGCGTGCTGCTGTTCTCCGACGGACCGCTGGTGGGGCGGCTGCGTCAGCTGGGCGTGCCGGTCCGGGTGCTGCGGCTCGACGAGCGGACACGGACCACCGAGCGCAGCGCGGTGCTGGGTGGACCGGTACGGACCGCCCGCGCGGCCTGGCGGGTGGCGCCCTTCGTCGTGCGCCTCGCCCGCGAGATCCGCGCGAGCAAGGCCGACGTGGTCCATGCGACGTCGCTCAAGGCGGACCTGCTGGCGCTGCCGGCCGCGGCGCTGGCGCGACGCCCGCTCGTCTGGCACGTCCACGACCTGCTGACCGCGCAGTACCTCGGAGCCAGGCTTGCCACGGTGGTGCGGGCGCTCGCCGCCGTCGGGCCGCACGCCGTGGTCGTCAACTCGGCTGCGACCGCGGCCACGGTGCCGCACCGGGCCGGCGCGGTCGTCGCGCCACCGGGTCTGGCGCCCGAGCAGGTGCGTGAGCGACTCCCACCGCCGCGCGGGAGCGCGCCGGTGGTGGGCATCGTCGGGCGGATCAGTCCGACGAAGGGCCAGGACGTGTTCCTGCGAGCGGCGGCGCTCGTCGCCGCCCGGCGGCCGGACGTGCGGTTCCGGATCGTCGGAGCGGCGCTGTTCGCCGAGCAGGGGTTCGCCGACGAGGTCGCCGCGCTCGTCGGGCGACTCGGCCTGGCCGGCCGCGTGGAGCTCGCGGGGTTCGTCGACGACCCGGCGACGGCGATGGACGCGCTCGACGTCGTGGTGCACGCGTCGCCGGTCGCCGAGCCGTTCGGGCAGGTGGTGGCCGAGGCGATGGCACGCGGCGTGCCGGTGGTCGCCACGCGCGGCGGCGGGGTGGACGAGATCGTCGAGCCGGAAGGCGTCGCGCCGCTCGGTCGCCTGGTGCCGCCCGGCGATCCCGCGGCGCTCGCCGACGCGGTGCTCGCCACGCTGGCCGACGACGGGCGGGAGGCGACCGCGCGCCGCGCGTCGGCCGAGGTCGCGGCCCGCTTCCCGATCTCGCGCACCGCCGCGGTCGTCACCGAGGTGTGGGAGCGGGCCGGCGGGCGAACTTGTGGACGGACCGCGGCGGTCTCGGGTGAAAGCGGGGCATCCACGGCGAATCTGGCGGGCCACGGACCTACGATCGACGCACCCGGCCGTGTCACGGACCGGGACCCGAGTCCCGGGAGGTCTGCGTGAGCGCGGTCTGTCCGCTCGTGCCAGGCCGCGTGCGGAGGTGATCGCGTGACCGTTCGTGAGCTGCTGCGAGCCATCGGGAACGCGCGCTGGTTCGTGCTTCCCGCCGTCGTCATCGTGGTCCTGGCGTCGTACGTGTACGCGCAGAAGCAGGTGATCACGTACCGGGCCGCCGTCAGCGTCCAGCTGGCGACGATCGACGACAAGGTCGCGGCAGCCGCCGGGGTGCAGGCGCTCGTCAACCCCGACCTCACGGCCGTGACCGCGCCCGCGGTGCTCCAGACGGCGTCGGCCTCGAGCGGAGTCTCGGCGAACGGGCTGGCCAAGCGGGTGACGGCGTCCTTCAACGTCACGACGCACGCGGTCGACATCGCGGTCGACGCCCCCACCGTCGGCGAGGCCGTGGCGACCGTCAACGCGGTCGCGAACGCGTACGCCGCGACCGTGCCCGCCGAGATCCAGGCCCAGCTGGCCGACATCGACAAGCAGGTCACCGACCAGCACAACCGCCTGACGGCCGCGCAGGACCAGCTCGCCAAGGACCCGAACGACCAGTTCGCGCAGGCCGACATCACGGCCGCCGTCGCCCGGTACCAGGCACTGAGCGACGCGCTCAGTGCCTACCAGCGCGTGGCGACACCCGCGCGCGTCGAGACGCCCGCGACGACTGCCATCCCGCTCGGGCTCGGTCCGACCGCGATCCTCGCCCTCGGCGTGCTCGCGGGCCTGGTGGTCGGTCTCGGCGTCGCGATGGCGCACCGCGGGCTGTCGAACCGGCTGCGCACCGCGGCCGAGGCCGCGAGGATCGCCAAGGTCCCGGTGATCGCCGAGCTCGAGGACGTGCCGCGTGCGGTGCGCGCGTTCCGCGTGCGCGGGCTGCTGCCCGTCGCCGGCCGCGCCGCGACGCCGTACACCGAGTCGATCCGCGAGCTGCGGACGGCGCTGCGCATCAGCATGTCCCAGCGCCCCCATGCCGTCGTGGTGGTCACTGCGGTGGACACGGCCGCGCCCCGGGCTTTCATCGCGGCGAACCTGGCCGCGTCGTGGGCGCTGTCGGGGCGGCGCACGGTGATAGTGGGCGGCGACATGCGCCGGTCGGAGATCGCGGAGATGCTGCCGCTGGCGGCGGACTCCTCGCCGGAGCCGGGTGCTCCGCGGGCCACCCTCGTGCCGAACCTCAGCGTGCTGCTGATGCCCGACTCGCCGCTGGACCCGGCCGACTACCTGGCCACCGACGAGGTGCGTGCGCGCATCGAGGAGCTGCGCGCCGACGCCGAGGTGATCGTCATCGACGCGCCCCCGGTGCTCGCCGCGGCCGACGCGACGATCCTCAGCACCTACGCGGACGGTGCGGTGCTGGTCACCACGGTCGACAAGTCCGAACGGACCACGCTCGAAGCGGCGAGCGAGCGGCTGCGTGTCAGCGGCGTCACCGTGTTCGGCGTGGTGCTGTCCGGTGTGGGGGGCAGCCGCCGCAAGTCGTACGCCTCGAGCTACGGCACCGACGTCAGTCCCGCGGCACGCCACATGGCGCCGTCCACGCCGACCGCATCCGCCACGTCCCCCGCACAACCCGGGGCCGCCGACGAGCAGTCGCCGTCGTCCGCCCCGACGCCGGCTCAGTCCGACACCTGGCTGCCGACCGATGCCCCGGGCGCCCCGCGCCTTGCCGCACCGCGGCGCACGGTCTCGCGCCCGGTGCGCGTGCCGGAGGACGAATCGCCGATCCCGATCCCCGCGCTCGACGACTCGGCGGACGGCGACGAGATCGTCGCGCGGGCGGTGTCGACCCGGGGCAACCCGGCCTGACCGGCTCGACCCGGCCCGGCCGGGCCAGGCCTGGCTAGGCCCGACCTAGCGGACCGAGCCTGACCTGCCGGACCCAGCGAGCCCGGCACGTCGGCCGGGCTCAGGACGTCCTGACCTGCCGGACCTAGCGGAGCCCGGCACGTCGGCCGGGCTCAGGAGGCGGCGCCGGCGGCCCGGCCCAGCGCGTCCGCCATCAGCGCCGCCTGGGCGTCCCAGGTGGGCAGACCGGCCGGCGCCCCGATCGTGGGGCTGTGCGCCTCGAGCACGCGGCCGAGCACCGCGGCGAAGTCGTCCGTGGCGATGGTCACGTGCGTCCCGGGAGCGTCGCGGAAGCCGGCGACGGGCGTCGACACCACGGGACGC
>DASWOL010000155.1:0-2148 GCA_036398695.1 Cellulomonas sp.
GCGTAGTAGCCGCCGTAGAGGCCGTCCGTGGGCACGGTGACCTGCAGGTCGAAGCCCGCGTTCTGCATCAGGGGCTCGAGCGCCGGGAAGTTGTACGTCCAGTCGAGCGCGATCGGCACCTCGCCCGAGAGCAGCGTGGCCTCGGTGACGTCGATCGTCTGCAGGTTGCCCGACTCCTTCAGGCCGGCGAAGTACTGGATGCCGGGCAGGATGTCGTCGAAGCTGCCGCCGTTGGCCAGCGAGGCCGCCATCACCGCGGCGAACGCGGCACCGGCCTCACGCGGGTCGCCGTTCAGCGTGACCTGGCCCTTGTACTGCGGGTCCGCCAGGTCGGCGAACGAGGTGGGCGGGTCCGCGACGAGCGTGGTGTTGGTCGCGATGGACATCACGCCGTAGTACGAGGCGATCCAGTGGCCCGCGGGGTCCTTCAGCGCGTCCGGGATCTCGTCCCACACGGTCGGCTTGTACACGTCCGCGTAGCCCTCGTCGATCAGCTGCTGCGTGAACGACGGGCCGACGTCGACGGCCTCCGGCATGTCGTCCTGGCCGCGCAGGGTCTGGATCGCGGTGATCTCGTCGGCGGACGACGCGTCGGGGTTCGCCACGGGGGCCTTGACGCCGTAGGTGTCCGTGAAGGAGGCGAGGATCCCGCCGTAGTTCGCCCAGGTGTCGGGAAGGGCGATCAGGTTGACCGACCCCTCCTCCTTGGCGGCGGCGGCGATCTCGTCCACGGTCGTACCGCACTGGCCGCCGTCGCCGGCGGCGGTGACCGCGCCGGTCGTGGCGGTGTCGTCGTCGGTCGCAGCCTCGGAGGTCGAGCTGCAGGCGCTCAGGGCGAGCGCGGCCACGGCGAGCGGGGCGAGCAGGGTCAGCTTGCGCATCTCAGCGGATGTCCCTCGGTCAGGGGTGGCGCGCTCGGACGAGGGCACCACGACAGGGATACCGGCGCCGGGCGACGGTGGGCGGACGCGCCGGTGAACGGCCGCCGTCAGGGCGGTGAAGTCTGGCGCGGCTCCGGGCGGTGGCCAGGCACAACGGTCGCTGCGGTTGTGCCGGTGCGGCGTCGGGCGCACACTGAGCCAGTACCGGTCCGTGGAACGCGGACCGTGCCTCTTCTGGCTCGGACGGGAGCTGCCGCTGACGACGGTGCTCCGGAGGATCGTTCTCGACCTCGGGTCTTCGCTCCCATGGTGTGCTGTGGCCGATCAACGGGCCACCCGATGCAGACCCACCCGCCGGGTGGCTGCTCTCCTGGTGAGTGCTCGGCCGTACCGCCTGCCATCACCGGTCGCGCGGAGCTGCGAAGGACCGATGATGAAGCACGCCACGCGCCCCGCGCGCACCTCTCCTCTCTCCCCCCGCCGCCGCAGGGCGCCCGCCGTGGCGACCGCACTGGTCGCGGCCGGGACCGTCGGCCTCCTGATCGGCGTGGCCGGGGTCGCGCAGGCGGCGACCGCGATCGGCCTCGGCACGGCCGGCAGCTTCGTCGTCCTGGCGGGTGCGGGCGTCACGAACACCGGGCCGACGACGCTCAACGGGGACATCGGCACGTTCCCCAACGCCAGCATCAGCGGCTCGGGCAACCTGACGGTAACCGGCACGGTGCACGCCGGCGACGCGGTGACCCAGGACGCCAAGACGGACCTCGTCACGGCGTACGACGTGGCCGCCGGGCAGGCCTCGAACGTGACGGTGTCGGGTGACCTGGGTGGGCAGACGCTCACCACCGGGGTCTACACATCGGCATCCTCGATGGGCCTGACCGGTTCGCTGACGCTCGACGCACAGGGCAACCCGGACGCCGTGTTCGTCTTCCAGGTCGGCTCGGCACTCACCACCGCCTCCGCCAGCCAGGTGCTGCTCATCGGCGGGGCCCAGGCGTGCAACGTGTACTGGCAGGTCGGCAGCTCCGCGACGCTCGGCACCGGCTCCGCGTTCCGCGGCACGGTGCTCGCCCTGACCAGCATCACCGTCACGACCGGCACCACGATCGAGGGCCGGGTGCTGGCCCGCAACGGTGCCGTGACGCTCGACACCAACGTCATCACCGCGCCGGTCTGCACGTCGACCCCGCCCGCCACCGTGCCGACGACGACCGCGCAGGACGCCGCCGCGGCGGCGGCTGCTGCTGCTGAGGCGGCTGCTGCT
>DASWOL010000156.1:0-6736 GCA_036398695.1 Cellulomonas sp.
ACGCAGCACGTCCGGGACGGGCTGGACGCCGCCGGGGTGCTGCGCGTCGAGCAGGCCTACCGGCACGAGGCCGGGCGGCGGGTCGCGGTCGCGGGGGTCGTCACCCACCGCCAGCGCCCCGGGACGGCCAAGGGCATCACGTTCCTGTCCCTCGAGGACGAGACCGGGCTGCTCAACATCATCTGCTCCGCCGGTCTCTGGCAGCGGTTCCGGGCGACGGCCCGCACCTCGCGCGCGATGGTCGTCCGTGGCCTGCTGGAACGAGCCGACGGCGCGACGAACCTGGTCGCCGAGCACCTGGCCCCGCTGTCCCTGAAGGTGCGCACCACGTCGCGCGACTTCCGCTGAGGCGCTGAGGCGCCGACGAGCCGGCAGCGGTCAGGGCTCGGCGGCCAGAGGGTCGACGGCCAGCAACGCGCCGTCGCGGCGGTACAGGACGGCATGCCCGGCCAGGTCCGCCCGCCCGGTGTCGGCGGCGCGGCGCTCCGTGAACGCCGCGAGCTCGGCCAGCCGGGCCCGGACCGCCACGAGCACCTCCGTGTGCGGCCAGGCCATCCCATAGGCCGACAGGAGCGTGTCGAGCCGCGCCGGCCGGGACGCGGTGGGCGGCGCGGTCGGGTCGGGCGAGCCGGTGAGCGGCACGATCCGGTAGGCGAGGTAGGCCAGGTCCCACAGCCGCGGCCCCGGGGACGCCGTGTCGAAGTCGATCAGCCCGACCAGCCGGCCGTCCTGGAACACCATGTTGTAGGGCGCGACGTCGTTGTGGCAGATCACCTCCGCGGGCTCGTGGGCGGGCAGCTGCCAGACGGGACCGGCAGGGTCGAACCCCACGGTGGCGTCGTGCAGCCGGCGCAGCAGGCGTCCGCTGTCCGCCAGGGCCCGCGCGGACCAGACCCAGCCGGGCATCGGGTGCTGCGGGACCTCGCCCGGGAGGTAGGACACGATCTCGCGGCCGTCGGCATCCACGCCGAGCGGCTCGGGTACGCCGGCCAGTCCACGGTCGCGGACCCGGCGCAGCAGCGCGTGCACGGTCGGCGTCCACGGGCCGGCGGTCCTGCGCACGGTGCTGCCGACGCGGGTGACGGTCGTCGAGTTTCCTCCGGTCAGCGCTTCCTCGTCCACCGGATCACCCTAGGACCCGCCCGCCGACGGCAGCCGATGACGGCCACCTGACCCGACCGGCTAGCATCTCGCCCCTGTGAGCAGACTCGTCGAGACCGTGGCCCCGCGCCGCCTCGGCGTGCCGTTCCGGTGGCTGCTCGGCTCGTCGTGGGTGAGCAACCTGGGCGACGGCATCGCGATCGCCGCAGGCCCGCTGCTGGTGGCCTCGCTGACCGACGACGCGCGGCTCGTGGCGCTGGCGGCGACGCTGCAGTGGCTACCGCCGCTCCTGTTCGGCCTGCTCGCGGGGGCGCTGGCCGACCGGCTGGACCGGCGGCGCATCGTCATCGTCGTCAACGTGGTGCGCACGGCGGTCCTGGTGGTGCTCGCGAGCGCGATCACGGTCGGCAGCGAGTCGATCGCCCTGGTGCTCGGGGCGCTGTTCGTGCTCGGCACGGCCGAGGTGTTCGCCGACAACTCGTCCCAGACGTTCCTGCCGATGCTCGTCGCGCGGGCCGACCTCGTGGTGGCCAACGCGCGGCTGCAGACGGGGTTCATCACGGTGAACCAGCTCGCCGGGCCGCCGATCGGCGCCGCCCTGTTCACCCTGGGGTCGATGTGGCCGTTCGCCGCCCAGGGTGCGGTCGTCGCGCTGTCGGCCGTCCTCGTCGCGCGCATCACCCTGCCCGCGCACCCGCGGGACCCCGCGCGCCGGACCCATCTGCGGCACGACATCGCGGAGGGCTTCCGCTGGGTGCTGCACCACCCCGCCGTCCGGACGCTGGTGCTGACGATCTTCACGTTCAACATCACCTTCGGCGCCGCGTGGTCGGTGCTCGTGCTGTACGCCACCCGGCGCCTGGGCATGGGGGAGATCGGCTACGGGCTGCTGACCACCGTCAGCGCCGTCGGCGGCCTGGCCGGGACCGCGGCGTACGGGTGGATCACCCGGCGGGTCACGCTCGGCAACCTGATGCGCATCGGGCTGGTCGTCGAGACCGTCACCCACCTCGGCCTCGCGCTCACCACCCGCCCGTGGGTGGCCATGGTGATCTTCTTCGTCTTCGGCGCCCACGCGTTCGTCTGGGGCACCACCTCCGTCACCGTCCGCCAGCGGGCGGTCCCCGCGGCGCTGCAGGGCCGTGTCGGCAGCGTGAACACCGTCGGGGTGTTCGGCGGGCTGGTGCTCGGCTCCGGCCTCGGTGGGGTGCTCGCCCAGCACTGGGGGGTGACGGCACCGTTCTGGTTCGCGTTCGTGGGGTCGGCCCTGTTCGTGGTCCTGATCTGGCGCCAGCTCCGGCACGTGGCGCACACCGACGAGGCGCCGGCGCCCGAGGGAGACCAGGGGTCGTAGGCGCCGGCCCGCACCGCCTGCAGGTTCCGAGCGGTGGAGACAGGTACGGTCTCCCGCGCGTCGTCCTGACCTCGGGGGTTGACGCCCGGTGCCGAGTTCGCCTACTGTCCGTGTAATCGATTCCATGGAATCGATTACACGCCATGAAGCACGCCCACTCAACGAGGAGTCCGGATGCACTCAGTGACCATTCGCGATGTGGCAGCCCTCGCCGGCGTCTCCACGGCGACGGCCTCCCGGGTGCTCTCCGGTCATCCCGCCACCTCGCCCGACGCCCGTCGCAAGGTGGTGGACGCGGCCACCGAGCTCGGGTTCCGCCCCAACGCGCAGGCGCGTTCGTTGCGGATGACCCGTACCGACACGATCGGCGTCCTGGTCTCCGACGTGCGCAACCCCTTCTTCGCCGAGATCGCCCACACGGTCGCGCAGTCCGCGAAGGACGCCGGCATGGCCACCCTGCTGTGCGACGCGAACGAGAGCATCGATCAGCAGGACAGGAGCCTCGACCTTCTGCTCTCGCAGCGGGTCGACGGCATGATCGTCACCCCCCAGGGCGACGGCAGCGGCTCCCTGCGGCAGATCCTGACCCTCGGACTCCCTGTGGTGTTCGTGGACCGCACGATCGACGGGGTCGATGTCCCTAGCGTCACCTCGGACAACCGCACCGGGATCGAGGACGCGGTGCGCCACCTGGTCGACCTCGGCCATCGTCGGATCGGCTACGTGGCCGGACCGCAGGAGACCTCGACCGGGCGCGAGCGCCTCGCCGCCTTCCGCGAGGCGGTCGAGCGGCACTCGCTCGACGACGCCCCGGAGCTCGTGTACCAGGGCGACTTCCAGGCGGCGTCCGGCGCGGCGGGCGGGCGGGCCCTGCTGGACCTGGCCGAGCCGCCGACGGCGGTCCTCGCTGCCGACAGCCTGATGACCTTCGGCCTGCTGATGGTCTGCCAGGAGCGCGCCGTGCGGATCGGCACCGACCTGTCGGTGATCGGCTACGACGACATCGACGCATTCCGGCTGGTCGACCCGCCGCTGACCGTCATCGCCCACGACCCGGGCCGGATGGGCACCCTTGCGGTGGAGATGATCCGCGCCCTGCTGGCCGGGCAGCCCGTCACGTCGGCCGTGCTCACCACCTCACTCGTCGAGCGCGGTTCGACCGGGCCGACCAGGAGGAACTCGTGACCGCCGACCCGATCCTCAGCCTGGAGCACGTCTCCAAGTCCTTCGGCCCGGTCCGGGTCATCGAGGACGTCACCGTGCACGTGCGCCCCGGCCACGTGCAGGTGCTGCTCGGTGAGAACGGCGCCGGCAAGTCGACGCTGATCAAGATGATCTCCGGCATCTACCAACCGGATGTCGGCCGGATCGTCGTCGACGGCAGCCCGGTGGTGCTGGACGGTGTGCGCGCGGCCGAGTCGCACGGCATCGCGACCATCCACCAGGAGCTCAACCTGGTGCCGAGCATGTCCGTCGCGGAGAACGTCCTGATGGGCCGGCTGCCTGCGCGGCGCGGGCTGGTCGACCGTCGCGCGACCAGGCGGCTCGCCCGGGCCGCGCTGGACCGCGTCGGCCTCGACGTCGGTCTGGACACACCTGTGGGCGAGCTCGGCATCGCCCGCCAGCAGCTCGTCGAGATCGCCAAGGCGCTCAGCCTGAACGCGCGGATGGTGATCCTCGACGAGCCGACCGCCGCCCTCACCCAGGGTGAGATCGAGGTGCTGTTCCAGGTCATGCGCGAGCTGCGCCGCGACGGCGTCGGCATGGTCTTCATCAGCCACCACCTGGAGGAGCTTGCCGCGATCGGCGACTCGGTCAGCGTCCTGCGCGACGGCCGGCTGGTCGCCGAGGTGCCCGCCTCCACCGACGAGGACGAGCTGGTGCGGCTGATGGTCGGTCGCGACATCGCCGACCAGCATCCGCGCCGGCGCGAGCACACCGGTCCGGACGAGGTGCTGCTCGATGTCCAGCACCTGACCCGGCGGGGCGTGCTGAAGGACATCAGCCTCACGGTGCACGCGGGCGAGGTGGTCGGCGTCGCCGGCCTGGTCGGCGCGGGTCGCACCGAGCTGCTGCGCGCTGTCGCCGGGGCCGACTCCTACGACGCGGGCACGGTCACGCTCCGTGGCAGGCTGCTGCCGCGGCACGACGTCGGCCGTGCCATCGCCGCCGGCATCGGGCACGTCCCGGAGGACCGCAAGGCGCAGGGCCTGGTGCTCGACGCCTCGGTCGCCGAGAACATCGGCCTGGCCACGCTGCGCTCGACCGCCCGTGCCGGGTTCGCCGATCGCAAGGGTCAGCGCGCCCGTGCCGGTGCCGTCGCGGAGCGGCTCAGCATCCGGATGCGCGACCTGGACCAGTCCGCCCGTGATCTGTCGGGCGGCAACCAGCAGAAGATCGTGTTCGGCCGCTGGGTGCTCGCAGGGTCGCGGGTGCTCCTGCTGGACGAGCCCACCCGCGGCGTCGACGTCGGCGCGCGGGTCGAGATCTACGAGTTCATCAACGCGGTCACGGCGGCGGGCGGCGCCGTCCTCATGGTGTCCAGCGACCTCCCGGAGGTCCTCGGCATGAGCGATCGCATCCTCGTCATGAGCGGCGGGCACCTCGCAGGAGAGCTGTCGGCCGCCACCGCCACCCAGGACCAGGTGATGGCCCTGGCCGTCCGCGACGTCGCCGACGCGGCCTCCCTCGAAGGAACGGTCTCATGAGCAGCACAACCCTCACGCCCCCGGTACGGACCCGGTCCGCCGCCTCGAAGCAGCTCGTCTCGACGTTCCTGCCGTTCATCGGGCTCCTCGGCCTGTGCCTGGTGCTGTTCGTCCTGACGCCGAAGTTCCTCACCGGCGCGAACCTGCTGAACGTCGGGGTCCAGGCCTCGACCATCGCGGTGCTCGCGTTCGGGATGACGTTCGTGATCGTCGCCGGCGGGATCGACCTGTCCGTCGGGTCGGTCGCCGCGCTGTCCGGCATGGTCTCGGCCTGGGTCTTCACCACGGCGGGTCTGCCCGGCTGGCTGTCGCTGGCCGGTGGGCTCGTGACCGGCCTGGTCGCCGGGGCGGTCTCGGGGGCTGCCGTCGCCCATGGCCGGTTGCCCTCGTTCATCGCGACGCTCGCGATGCTCTCGGTGGCACGGGGCCTGACCCTGGTGCTGTCCGACGGCCGTCCGATCGCGACGGCCCCGTCGGTGTCCGCCCTGGGCGGGGACGTCGCCGGCGTCCCCGTGCCGATCATCGTCCTCGTGGTCGCCGGTCTGGTCGCGGCGCTCGTGCTGAACCGCACGGTCGTCGGCCGGTCGATGTATGCCGTCGGTGGCAACGAGGAGGCCGCGCGCCTGTCCGGCGTCCCGGTCCGCAGGGTGCTGGTCACGGTGTTCGCGCTCTGCGGTCTGTACGCCGGGCTGGCGGGCATGCTGCTCGCGGGTCGCCTGGACTCCGCGCAGCCGCAGGCCGCCACCGGCTACGAGCTGGACGCGATCGCCGCCGTCGTGATCGGCGGCGCCTCCCTCTCCGGCGGTGTCGGGCGCGTGTCCGGCACCCTCGTCGGCGCGCTGATCCTCGCGGTGATCCGCAACGGCCTGAACCTCCTGGGCGTCTCGTCCTTCTGGCAGCAGGTCGTGATCGGCCTGGTCATCGCCCTGGCGGTCGGTATCGACGTGCTGCGCCGCCGCTCCACCCGCCGCTGAGCGGTCCGTCCGTCAGTCAGTCCTGCACGACCCACCCACCCATGAGGAGCGAACGATGAAGTTCACCACCACCCGAGCCCGGGCTACCACCGCCGTCGCCCTGAGCGCACTGCTGCTGATCGGCACCGCCGCCTGCGGTCGGGGCGGCGACGAGGCGGCCGGCGGCGACAGCGTCACGCTGGCGCTGTCCACGCTGAACAACCCCTTCTTCGTCGACGTCCGCGACGGCGCGCAGGCCGCCGCCGACGAGCTCGGCATCGACCTGGAGATCGTCGACGCGCAGAACGACAGCACCACCCAGGCCAACCAGATCGCGAACGCTGTCACCGGTGGCGCCGCGGGGATCATCGTCAACGCCGTCGACTCCGACGCGGCGGCGGCCGCGGTGGCGCCCGCGATCAGCGACGACGTGCCGGTCGTGGGCGTGGACCGGGCCGTCAACGGCGTGGACATCACCTCGCTCGTCTCGTCCGACAACGTCGCGGGCGGCTCCCAGGCGGCCGATGCGCTCGCCAAGTCGATCGGTGAGCAGGGGCAGGTGATCGTCCTGCAGGGTGTTCCCGGCACCTCGGCCAGCCGCGACCGGGGTCAGGGCTTCG
>DASWOL010000157.1:0-2744 GCA_036398695.1 Cellulomonas sp.
AGACAGAGGACGGCGTCGACTTCGCCCCTCGTCTCCAGGCTTTCTACGACTGCCCGAACGGCCACACGATCATCCTCCCGTTCTCGGTCGAGGCCGATGTCCCGGTGGTGTGGGAGTGTCGCTGTGGTGAGGAGGCCCTCCTGCGGGACGCCTCCAAGCCCGAGCCGAAGGCCGGCAAGCCGCCGCGCACGCACTGGGACATGCTCCTCGAGCGTCGCACGGTCAAGGAGCTCGAGGAGCTGCTCGACGAGCGTCTGGACCTGCTCCGGGCCGGCAAGCTGCGCCGCAGCGCCTGATCGTGGGCGCCCCGGCCACTGCCGCGGACATGACGACGGGCGCCGACCTCAGGGTCGGCGCCCGTCGTCATGTCCGGAGGTCCCCGGCCGCTAGGCCGTCGGCGCGCCGCGGCCCGTGAGCCGGCGCAGCCCGTCCCGCACCTGACGTGCCCGGTGCTGGGCACCCCAGACCGTGACCTTCACCAGCGCCTCGACGACGATCGCGTTGCTCATCTTCGACGTGCCCTCGGCCCGCTCGACGAACGTGATCGGGACCTCGACGGCCCGCCCGCCGCCCGCGACCACCCGGCCGGCCATGTCGATCTGGAAGCAGTACCCGTGCGAGGCGACGTCCTCGAGCGCCAGGGACCGCAGCGTCTCGGCCCGGTACGCCCGGAAACCGGCCGTCGCGTCGCGCAGCGGCAGCCCCATCGCCAGCCAGGTGTAGACGTTGGCGCCCCGGGACAGGAGCTGACGGTGCAGCGGCCAGTTGACCACGGCACCGCCCGGCACCCAGCGCGAGCCGATCACCAGGTCGGCGTCCGCGGTCCGCGCGAGGATGGCCGGCAGGTCCTGCGCCCGGTGCGAGCCGTCGGCGTCCATCTCCACGACCACGTCGTAGCCGCGCTCGAGCGCCCACCGGAACCCCGTGACGTACGCCGTGCCGAGCCCCTGCTTGCCCGCGCGGTGCAGCACGTGCACCGTCTCACGCCCGCTCTGCTCCGCGTCCGCGGCGGCGAGCTCCTCGGCGAGCTCCCCCGTGCCGTCGGGCGACCCGTCGTCGACGATCAGCAGGTCGACCTGCGGCACCTGCTCGCGCAGGGCGGCGACCGCGCGCGGCAGGCTGTCGCGCTCGTCGTAGGTGGGGATCACGACGAGCACCTTCGGCTCGGCTGGTCCGGTGCTCATGCTGCTCCCTCGGGGCGGTCCGCACGGCGGATCCTGACGGCGCCGGCGATCCCGGCGACGACGACACTCAGTGCCAGCACGTCGAACATCCACGCCCACCAGTCACCGAACCGGGCCGCCGGCGTCAGGCTGTCCCGCAGCGGGAGGTTCGCGACCAGCTGGGCCGGGGTGAACAGCTCCGTCTCCTGGCTGACGACGCCGTTCGGGGCGATCACCGCGCTGACCCCGACGGTCGAGACCTGGACGGTCGCCCGCCCGAGCTCGATGGCGCGCAGCCGGGACATCGCGAGCTGCTGGGTGGACTCCGCGGTGTACCCGAAGGACGCGTTGTTGGTCTGCACGACCAGCATCTCGGCGCCCGACCGGACGGCCTCGCGGACGATGCCGTCGTAGGCGACCTCGAAGCAGATCACGTCGCCGATGCCCACGGTGCGCCCCAGCCGCGCCGAGACGAGCGGGACGTACCCCGGCTCGGTGCCCGCGATCATGTCCCGCGTGACCAGGTCCACGGCGGAGGAGAACGGGCGGACCAGCCGCCGCAGCGGGATGTACTCCGCGAACGGCGCGGGGCGCTGCTTGGTGTAGCGCGCTACGGGGCCTTGTCCGGGCTCCCACAAGAGTGACGTATTGTAACGTCCGCCGGACTCCGGGTACTCGACGGTGCCGACGAGCAGCGGTGCGCCGACCGCCTGAGCCGCGGCGTCGATGTCGGCCGCGACCGCCGGATCGGCCTGGGGGTCGATGTCGGTGCCGTTCTCCGGCCAGAGCACCAGGTCCAGCTCGCCCTGCGCCACCCGGTCCAGCAGCGCGTACGTGCCGGCCAGGTGGTTGTCGAGCACCTCGCGCCGATGGTCGAAGGCGCCCAGGCCGGGGGTCGCGACGTTTCCCTGGACCGCGCCGATCGCCAGCGTGCCCGTCTGTGCCCTGGTGTCGAGCGGGACGAGCAGGCCGGCCAGGACCAGGACCACCGCCACGGTCGGGCGCACCACGACGGCGACCAGCGCCAGCCGTCGCGCGGCGGTCCACGTCTGGGCGATCAGCACCCCACCCGCCACCACGACCGCCGACACCAGCGGGGTACCGCCGAGCCAGGCGAACGCGGCCACCGGGGAGTCGGCCTGCGA
This sequence comes from Cellulomonas sp., assembly GCA_036398695.1. Taxonomy (GTDB): domain Bacteria; phylum Actinomycetota; class Actinomycetes; order Actinomycetales; family Cellulomonadaceae; genus Cellulomonas. The sequence continues at coordinate 2,309 of DASWOL010000157.1, forward strand.
GAACGCGACCCGGCCCCAGGGGAACCCGCCGAACGGCCACACCGAGCGCAGCTCCTCGACCCCGACCCAGAGCACCACGAAGACGACGAGCTGCAGCCCGGAGCGCCGCCACACCGCGTTGCCGCGCCGCGCCCAGGTCCAGGCGGCGCCGAACAGCGCGACGAAGCCTGCCTCGGCGATGCTCAGCGCCAGCCAGGGCAACCGGCCGACGGCGGCGTCGGCCCAGGTGATGTGCGGGGCGAAGAACGCGATGCCCCAGACCAGCCCGACCAGGGCGTTCCATCGCGCGCTGTCGCGGCGCACCGCGAGAAAGAGCGCGGCGATGCCCAGGAAGGCCGTGCCCCACCACCCGACGTCGGGGAACGCCGCCCAGGTGAGTGCGCCACCGACGACCGCCAGCACCGCGCTCGACCAGCGGGAGGGCTCACGGGCAGGC
>DASWOL010000158.1:0-4190 GCA_036398695.1 Cellulomonas sp.
GTGGTGTAGTTCGACGCCGTGCACCCCGAGCACGTGCCGCGGCCGTCGATGACCGTCTTCAGACGGCCCGCGTTGTCATAGCTGTACTTGGTGGTCTCGTTCGCGGGGCTCTTGACCGAGAGTGTCTGGCCACCCGGCGAGTAGGTGGTGGTCGTCGTGTGGTTGAGCTCGTCGGTCGCCGTGAGCTGGTCGCCGTCTTCGTCGTACGTGAAGTTCTGCCAGGCGCCGTCCGGCTCCAAGACGCTCGCGACATGACCGTCGCCGGTGTACTGGTACCAGGTCCAGTTGCCGAGCGGGTCGGTGGTCGTGCCGACCCAGCCCGCGTAGTTGTACGTCGTGGTGTTGATGATCGGGTGCGCGGGGTCGTCGGGGTTCGGGACGCTGGTCGACGTCGTTCGCCCGGTCAGGTCGTGTGTGATGGTCTCGGTGTAGGCGGCCTTCGTCGCGGCGCTCGCGCCGTCGGCGTTGCCGCTGGGTGACGTGACCGCGACCGGCCAGCCGTGGGCGTCGTAGCTCGTCGTGGTCTTCGACCCGTCCGGGGCGGTGGTCGCCAGCAGCTTGCCGGCGAGGTCGAGCGTGTACGTCGTCGTGTGTCCGGCGGCGTCGGTCGCGCTGCCGATGTTGCCGTCGTCGAGGACGGTGATGCGTGAGGTCTTGCCGAGCGCGTTTGTGACGCTCGTCGTTCGCCCCTCGGCGTCGAGGCCGTACGTCGTCGTGTGCCCGAGCGGGTCGGTCTCGCCGGTCAGGCCGCCGGCGCTGTCGTACGTGTACGTGGAGCTGACCGGATTCGAACCGGCGACCTTCTCGTTGCGAACGAGACGCGCTACCAGCTGCGCCACAGCCCCAAACAGCGGCGATCAGATTAGCACCCCGAGGGGGCGCACCCCGACCGCGGCCGGTCCGCTACTCCCCCGCCGCCCGCCGCTTCGCCAGGACGGCGTTGAGGTCGATGCTCCCCGAGAGCTCGGCGGGCGGCTCGGGCGTGAGCAGCACGTCGTCCACGGACAACAGGTCCTCGGCGGACGCCGGGCGGGTGGCCGTGGATCCCTCGAGCGGGCCGAGTGCCACCGGCTCGCGTCGGGGTGCGGCGGGCTTCATCGCGTAGGTGGGCCGCGGCACCGGGACCGGGGCCCAGCCCTCGTCGACCTCCGCGGCCGTGGCGGCCGAGGCCGCCGCGGGTGCAGCCTGCAACGAAGCTACAGCCGCGGCCGACGACGACTCGGCGTCCCGAGAGGCGACGACTGGCACCTCGCCGGTGGCGTGGCGGGCGGCCGCGCCCTTCTCGCCGTGGTCGGCGACGATCGCGGCGAACACCTCCGTCCGAGCCTCAGACGGGTGCACGGCACGGCCGGTGACGCGTGGCGTCGGAGCGGACTGGGCCTTGACGGTGGCTGTCGTGGCGGACTGCGCCGTGGACGCGGCCTTGCCACCGGGTTGCGTCTTCGCGGCGCCAGACCTTGCCTTGGCGCCGACGGCCGTGCCAGCCGCGGGCACGGCGGCAGAAGCAGCGGTCACTGCCGGCACGACGACCTTCGTCGCCCCCGACCGCGGGTTGGCGGCCAGCTCCTCGGACTCGAGGATCTGCCGCGCCATCGCCTCGTCGTTCCGCTTCCCGGCGACCACCGCGCGGCGGCCGGCCACCAGGACGAGCGCCAGGAGCAGGGTGGGCACGATGCCGGCGAGCAGCGGCGTGGTGGGCACCAGTCCGAGGGCGGCCCAGCCGGCAGCGGTCGCGACGAGCAGCACCACGGCGAGCGCGGCGCGGCGCCGTGCCGCGGCGGCACGGCGGGCGGAGGCAGCGGCACGGGCGGCCCGCACCTGTGCGGCACGTCGCGCGGCCTCGGCGGTGACGTGCTCGCCGGTGGCGTGTGGTCGGTCCACGGTGTCGCCTCCTGTCCGGCCGGTGGCCATGGCCACCAGCCCTCTACCCGGGGTGAGGAGCCCCGCCGTCCCCGCGTGCGCCCGGTCAGCGACCTGACGCACCATCTGCCCGCCTCGCAAGGCCCGCGCCCCGCGCTCCCGCCTGGTCACTGCGACCACGCGGAGCGCCTCGGAGTACCGGTCGTCGGCCCGCGACTCGAGCAGCTGCTGCCGGTGCCGCAGCTTGTACGGCACCAGGTACGCCAGCCACAGCCCCGCCAGCACGCATGCCACCGGAGCTGCAATCTGGTGCACACGACGACGGTAGGGGCGCCACTCCCCCTGCCGGGTGACGCGGGCAGGCGTGTCGCCGAACCCCTCGCTCGCCGAGGGACTACGTGACGGAGGGGCGCAGGCGGCGCCAGCGGGCCAGAAGGCCGTCCGGTGCCTCCTCGGCAGTGATCGCGAACGTCCGGTGGTCGGCCCACTCGTTGGCGATGTGCAGGTAGCGCTCGCGCAGCCCCTCGTCGCGCAGCTGGAGCTTGTCCACCACCCGCAGGCTCGGGAGGTTCTCCGGCCGGATGTTCACCTCGATGCGGTGCAGCCCGAGGACGAAGAAGCAGTGGTCCACCGCCAGCGCCACGGCCGTCGGCGTGATGCCGCGGCCGGCCACCCGGCGGCCCACCCAGTAGCCGATCGCCCCCGAGCGCAGCGAGCCGTAGACGATCGACGAGACCGTGAGCTGCCCGGCGAGCTCCCCGCGGTACTCGATCGCGAACGGCAGCGTGGTCCCCGAGCGCGCCTGCGAGGCGAGCGAACGGACGAACTGCCCGAACGTGGGCCGCGGACCGAAGATCGGCACGGGGCTGGTCGCGTCCCACGGCTCCAGCCAGGACGCGCTGTCAGCCCGCAGCGCCAGCCACGCGCGGGAGTCCGAGCGGCGCAGCGGCCGCAGCGTGACGTTGCCCTCGGTGAGCACCACCGGCCAGCCCGTCGCCATCAGCCCTCCAGCACCAGGCAGTGCAGCACCTGGCCGGCGCGCACATGGGCCATCTTCTCGTTGACGACGGCCAGGGCGTTCGCCTGGGCGAGCGCGGTGACCGACGGCGCGCCGGGGTCGCCGAGCGGCGTCGCCGTGTAGCCCTCGTCGGGCGTCCCGAGCAGCGTGACCGGGACGAACTGGCGCAGCCCGGCGGGCGAGCCCCAGCCGGTGTCCACCGTCGCCGCCACCGACGGTCGGTACAGCTCCACGTGGCCCTCCATCGCCCGCAGCGCCGGCCGGACGAACACCTCGAACGCCACCTGGGCGGCCACCGGGTGACCGGGCAGCGCGAACACCGGCACCTCCCGGTCACGTCCCAGGCCCGCGCCGAGGGTGCCGAACCCGTGCCGCCGGCCCGGCGTCATCGCCACCTGGTCGAGCCGCACGTCCCCGACGCCCGCCAGCACGTCCTTGACGGTGTCGTTCGCCATCTCGGACAGCCCGCCGCAGACCACGACGAGGTCGGCGCGCACCAACTGGTCCGCCAGCGTCTCGCGCAGCCGCCCGTGGTCGTCGGGCACGATGCCCACCCGCACGGGCACGGCGCCGGCGTCGCGGACGGCCCCCTCGAGCGCGTGACCGTCGGCCTCGTAGGTCGCCACGCCGTCCGCCGGCGGCGCGCTCTTCGTCGGCGGCTCGGCCAGCTCATCGCCCACGGACAACAGCACCACGCGCGGCGTCGGGTGCACGCGCAGCCGGCCGCGGCCCATCGACGCCGCCAGCGCCAGCTGCCGGGCACCCAGACGGGTCCCGGCGTGGAGCACCACGTCGTTGCCGCGCACGTCAGCACCCGCCGGGCGCACCCACTGGCCGGCCGTGACCGGACCGGCGATCGCCACGGTGGCGGTGCCGCGGTCGGTCTCCTCGACCGGCACCACGGAGTCGGCACCCAGCGGCAACGGCGCGCCGGAGGCGACCCGCACCGCCTGCCCGGGCGCCAGCCTCAGCCCGGGCCGCGCTCCGGCCCGCAGGTCGTCCGCCACGGGCAGGTGCACCACGAGGCCCGTGGCGTCCTCGGCCGCGACCGCGTACCCGTCGCGCGCTGCGACCGCCACGGCGGGCACGTCGAGGCGGCCCGTGACGTCCTCCGCCAGCACGGCGCCCATCGCGTCGTGCAGCACCACGTCGAGCGGCGCCACGGGCGCCACCACGGCGAGCACCGCCGCCAGGTGGTCCTGCACCGATCTCACGACCGGCCATTCTGCCTCCTGCCTGCCGAGATGCCCGCAGGCACCGCGCGACCTGCGGCCCAGCCGGGGCATGTGCGAGGTCCGGGTGGTGACCGCGA
>DASWOL010000159.1:0-9790 GCA_036398695.1 Cellulomonas sp.
CCGCCGCCAGCACCGGCAGCGCGACGAGCACGGCGAGAGCCCAGGGCCAGGCGAACGACATCAGACCAGCCTCCCGGTGCGGGCCAGACGCAGGGCCCCCGCCACGGTGAGCAGCACGACGGCCAGCGCGGCGAGCGCACCCGTCAGCTCCACCGGTCTCGGGGCGGTGGTCAGGCGCTGGTCGACGCCGGCGGCGACGTCGTCGTGCGCCCCGTCGAGGTAGCTGCCGCCCGTCGTCTGCGCGATCTGCGTCAGCAGGTCGGAGTCGAGCGCGGTCGCCAGCTGGAAGCCGTCCACGGTCACCGTGGTGCCGGCCGCGGTACCCACGCCGACCGTGTCGACGTGGACGCCCGCGTCCGCGGCGAGCTGGGCCGCGGCGAGCGCCGCATCCGGGTTCTGGTCCTGGCCGTCGGAGAGCACGACGATCGTCGCGTCGCCGTGGTAGCCCAGGCTGGGCGCAGCCGCAGGCGCCGGCGTCGCGTCCCCCCCGTCGCCGCCGGCCAGCGCACCGCCGCCGCCTGCTCCCGCCGCGGCGTCCGGGCTCGGCACCACGACGGGGGCGCCGACGATCGACGACAGCGCCGACGCGATCGCCTGCGCCAGCGAGGTGCCGCCGCCGGTCGTCTGCCGCTGGATCGCGGCGAGCGCCGCGGCGCGGCCGTCGGAGGGCTGCGAGACCTCCATGCCGCCCTGGCTGAACGCGACGACGCCGACGGTCACGGACGCCGGCTGGGCGTCGACGAACGCCGTCGCAAGCCGTTGCGCCTCGGCGAGCCGACTGGGGTCGGCGTCGGTGGCGGCCATGCTGTTCGACACGTCGAGCGCCAGCACGGCGGTGCCGCCGACGTGCGGCAGCGACAGGGTCGCGGACGGCCGGGCGAGCGCCAGGCCCAGCAGCGCCATCGCGAGGACCACGAGTGCCGCGCCCACGCGCCGGCCCGTGCGCCCGCGCTCCACCGGGACGAGTCCCGCCGCGGCGAGAGCCGCGGCGCGCCGTCTCGGCGGCACGACGACGGCGACCACCGTCGCCGCCACGAGCAGCGCGGCGACGAGCAGCAAGGCGGGCGCGCGGAACGTCACGGCAACCGCCCGGAGTTCCTGACGAGGGCGACGAGGCGGGGCACCAGGTCGTCGGCGACGTCGATGCGCGCCAGGCGCGCACGGGCGCGGTGGGCGGCCGACGCCGCGGCCTCGTCGTGCGCGTCGAGGCCCGTCCGCAGCGACCGGCGGAGCACCGGGTCGGCCGAGTCGACGAGCACCTGCTCCCCGGTCTCGCCGTCCTCGAGGAGCACCCACCCGACCTCGGGCAGCTCGTCCTGGGCGTCGTCGGTCAGCTGGACGAGCACCACCTCGTGGCGGGACGCGAGGCGGCCGAGCGCGACCTCCCAGCCAGGCTGCGCCAGCAGGTCGCTCACGACGAGCACGAGGCTGCGCCGGGTGATGGTCGCCGACGCCACGTCGAGGGCGGCACCGAGGTCCGTCGTCGTGCGCGGCCCCGCCGGCAGGTCGCGCGTCAGCTCGTGCAGCAGCCGCAGCACCTGGGTGCGTCCCGTGCCCGGCGGCACCACGCGGCGGCTCGCGCCGTCCGCCAGGATCGCCCCGACGCGGTTGCCGCCGTGCACCAGCACCGTGGCGAGGGCACCGACGAGCTCGGCCTGCACGTCCGCGCGCGAGCGGTCGGCTCGGCCGGTCCGCATCGACGCGGACCGGTCGAGCACGAACCACGCCGTGAGGTCCCGCTCGGCGAGGAACTCGCGCACGTGCGGCTCGTCCAGCCGGGCGGTGGCGTTCCAGTCGATGTGCCGCACGTCGTCGCCCGGCAGGTACTCCCGCAGGCCGGCGAGGTCGAGCCCGGGACCGCGCGCCACCGTGCGGTGGGCACCCTGCAGCTCCCCCTCGAGGCGCCGCACCACCCGCCACTCGAGGTGGCGCAGCAGGCGGTCGGGGAGCGTGGTCACGGGTCAGCGACCCTGCAGGGCGAGCACCGGTGCCGGGACCGCACGCAGCACCGCGGCGAGCACCGTGTCCGCGGTGACGCCGTCGGCGAGCGCCTCGTAGCTGAGCACCAGCCGGTGCCGCATCACGTCGAACGCGAGGTCGGAGACGTCCTGCGGCAGCGCGTACTCGCGGCCGCGCAGGTAGGCCAGTGCCCGCGCGGCAACCGCCAGGGCGATCGACGCCCGAGGGCTGGCGCCGTACTGGACGTACCGGGCCAGGTCACCGAGCCCGACGCGACCGAGCTCGCGCGTCGCGGCCGCCAGCCGCACCGCGTACTCGACGAGAGCCGGGTCCACGTACACCTCGTCGGCCGCCCGCTGCATCGCGAGGAGCTCCTCCGGCCCGATCACGCGCGCCACCTCGGCGACGCCGGCGAGCGCCCGGTCGACCACCGCCATCTCCTCGGGGAACGTCGGGTAGCCGACCAGCACCTTGAGCATGAACCGGTCCACCTGCGCCTCGGGCAGCGGGTAGGTGCCCTCGGACTCGATGGGGTTCTGGGTCGCCAGGACGAGGAAGGGCTCGGGCACCGCGTGGGTGTCGCGGCCGATGGTCACCTGCCGCTCCTGCATCACCTCGAGGAGGGCCGACTGGACCTTGGCCGGGGCGCGGTTGACCTCGTCGGCCAGCAGCAGGTTCGCGAACACCGGGCCGAACCACGTGCGGAACTCGCCCGAGCGCTGGTCGTAGATCCGCGTGCCGACGAGGTCGGCCGGCACGAGGTCCGGCGTGAACTGCACACGTTGGAACTGCCCGCCGACGGCGGCGGCGAGCGACTTCACCGCGAGCGTCTTGGCGAGCCCGGGAACGCCCTCGACGAGCACGTGCCCTCGAGCCAGCAGCGCGACGAAAAGCCGCTCGAGGAGCACGTCCTGCCCGACGATGACGCGCTTGACCTCGTACAGCACCTGCTCCATCGGGTTCCCGTCCGGCGGCGTCCGGCCGCCGGTGCGGTCCACCTGCTGCGTCATGCCTGCTCCTCTCTCACAGCTGCGGCTCCTGGCCGCCGCCGGCCCCGCCGAGGGCCGCCCCGATCGGGACGGCGAAACCGATGCCCGCGAACGAGTCCGCCCCGGACGGGTTGGCCAGCGAGACGACGATGCCGACCACGTCGCCCCGGCCGTCGACCAGCGGCCCGCCGGAGCTGCCGGGGTTGACCGCGGCGTCGAACTGGATGAGCCCGGACAGGGACTGCCCGCCGGTCACGGTCGTCTTGCGGTCGAGCCCGGACACGACGCCGGCCGAGACGGAGCCGACGAGGCCCAGCGGGCTGCCGAGCGCCACGACCGCCGACCCCTCGCTCACTGCCCCGCCCAGGACGGCGGGCACGACGACGGAGGGCAGCGTCGCCGGGGTGAGCTCGGCGGTGTCGGTCGTCGCGTCGGACGACGCGACCACCGCGGACGAGCGCGTGCCGTCGGCGAAGGTGAGCGTGATCGACGACGCGCCCGCCACGACGTGGTTCGCGGTGAGCACGGTGCCGTCCGTCGTGGCCACGACGCCGCTGCCGATGTCGGAGCCGCCCGGCAGGCTCGCCTGGATCGTCACGACCGAGGGGCCGAGCGCCGCCACCACGTCGGGGACCGTCGGCGTGGTGGCCGTCGGGGTCGGGGTGGGTGTGGGTGCGGCGAGCGCCGCGCTCCGGGTGCCCCAGCGCGCGGCGAGGCCCGCCACGAGCGCGACGACCACGAGGGCGACGACGACCGCGACCGCGAGCGCCCACGGCCCGGGCCGCCGCGCAGCAGGGCGCACCACGTCCGCAGCCGTGCCGACCTCCGAGCCGGTCCCCATGGGCCGACGGTACGTACGGCTGCTGGGAACGGCATGTGAAAGTGGCGGTCAGGCGCCGCCGGCGCGGTCCACCGCGGCGCCGTAGCGGCGGTCGCGGCGCGCGTACTCCTCCACCGCGCTCCACAGGTGGCGGCGGTCGACGTCCGGCCACGGCTCGTCGAGGAAGACGAGCTCCGCGTAGGCCGCCTGCCACACCATGAAGTTCGACGTCCGCTGCTCGCCGGACGTGCGGACGAACAGGTCGACGTCCGGCAGGTCCGGCTCGTCGAGGTGGCGCTGGACGGTCTTCTCCGTGATGTGCTCGGGATCCAGCCGGCCCGCGGCGACCTCGCGCGCGATGGCGCGCGCCGCGTCGGCGATCTCGGCGCGGCCGCCGTAGTTGACGCACATCGTCAGCGTGCAGGTGGTGTTGTGCCTCGTCAGCCGTTCGGCCTCCTCGAGCTCGGCGATCACGCTGCGCCACAGCCGCGGCCGGCGACCCGCCCAGCGCACGCGCACGCCCCAGTCGTTCATCACGTCCCGGCGTCGCCGCAGCACGTCACGGTTGAAGCCCATGAGGTAGCGCACCTCGTCGGGCGAGCGCTTCCAGTTCTCCGTGGAGAACGCGTACGCGGAGACGTACTCCACACCGATCTCGATCGCGCCGGCGACGACGTCCAGCAGCGACGCCTCGCCCGCGGCGTGGCCCGCGGTGCGCGGCAGGCCGCGCGCGTTGGCCCAGCGGCCGTTGCCGTCCATGACGATGGCGACGTGCCTGGGGACCAGCTCGCGCGGGACCGCCGGCGGCCGGGCACCCGAGGGGTGTGACGGCGGAGGGATCGGCATCAGACGCGCTCGACCATCGGCAACGAGCGCAGCCGGCGCTCCAGGTGGAACTGGCAGAACGCCGCGACCAGGCCGTTGCCCTCGGCGCGGTGCCGCTCGGCGCTGAGGTCCGCCGCCGCCCAGTCGCCCACCAGCAGCGCGGCGAGCAGCGAGAACGTCTCCGGCGCCGGCGCTGCCGAGCCTGGTGGCCGGCAGTTGGCGCACACCGCACCGCCCATCGCGACGGCGAAGGCGTGGTGGGGGCCGGACGCGCCGCACCGGGCGCAGTCGGCGAAGCTGGGCGCCCAGCCGGCGACCGCGAGCGCCCGCAGCAGGTACGAGTCGAGGACCAGGCCGGAGGCGTGCTCCCGGCCCGCCAGCGCACGGACGGCGCCGACGAGCAGCCAGTACTGCTGCAGCGCCGGCTCGTGCTCCGCCTCGACCAGCCGGTCCGCCGTCTCGAGCATCACGGTGCCGGCGGTGTAGAGCGCGTAGTCCTCGCACACCGGCCGGCCGTAGGCGGCCAGCGTCTCCACCTGCGTCACGGTGTCGAGGCTGCGGCCGGTGGCGAGCTGGATGTCGACGTGCATGAACGGCTCCAGCCGGGAGCCGAACCGGCTCGTGGTGCGCCGCACGCCCTTGCCGACCGCGCGCACCTTGCCGTGCTCGCGGGTCAGGAGGGTGACGATGCGATCGGCTTCGCCCAGCTTCTGGGTGCGCAGCACGATCGCCTCGTCGCGGTAGAGGCTCACCGCTCCATCATCCCCCGGACCACCCCCACAGCCCGGCATCGCAGGGCGAGCCCCGGTGTGGGGGTGGGTGTGGGGGTGTGCGGGTGGGAGTGGTCTGGGCGCCGGTCAGCGCTGGTGGCGGTTGACGGCGCTGACGATGGCCTTGAGGGACGCGGTGGTGATCGACGGGTCGATGCCCACGCCCCAGAGGATGTCGCCGCCGATGGCGCACTCGACGTACGAGGCGGCCGTGGCGTCACCGCCGGCGGACAGCGCGTGCTCGGCGTAGTCCAGCACCGCCAGGTCGGCGCCGACCGTCTTCAGCGCCGCGACGAACGCCGCGATGGGCCCGTTGCCGGTGCCGACGAGCGTCCGGGCCTCGCCACGGTCGACGAGGTCCACCTCGAGCGTGTCGGCCCCGCCCTCGGTGCTCGTGGTGCGCGTGCCGCGCAGCGCGAACCGGCCCCACGGCTCCAGCGGCTCGGCGTCGGACGCCGGCGACGCGCCCGCCCGCACGTGCGCGGGTGTCATCACGGCGAACTCGGCCGGCAGGTACTCGTCGACGAACAGCCGCCACAGGTCGTCGGCCGTCACCTCGGTGCCGAGCCGGTCGGTGTGCCGCTGCACCACCTGCGAGAACTCGATCTGGAGCCGGCGCGGCAGGTCCAGGTCGCGCTCGGACTTCATGAGGTACGAGATGCCGCCCTTCCCGGACTGGCTGTTCACCCGGATGATCGCGTCGTAGGTGCGGCCCACGTCACGCGGGTCGATCGCCAGGTACGGCACCGCCCACACCAGCTCGTCGACGGAGACGCCCGCCGCCGCGGCGTCGGCCTCCATCGCCGCCAGGCCCTTCTTGATCGCGTCCTGGTGCGAGCCGGAGAACGCGGTGAACACGAGGTCGCCGCCGTACGGGTGCCGCTCGCCGACGGGCAGCTGGTTGCAGTGCTCGACGACCGAGCGCACCCGCGCCAGGTCGGAGAAGTCGATCTGCGGGTCGATGCCCTGGCTGAACAGGTTCATCCCCAGCGTCACCAGGTCCACGTTGCCAGTCCGCTCGCCGTTGCCGAACAGGCACCCCTCGATCCGGTCCGCACCGGCCAGGTAGCCCAGCTCGGCGGCGGCGACGGCCGTGCCGCGGTCGTTGTGCGGGTGCAGCGACAGCACCACCTGGTGGCGCCGGTGCAGGTGCCGGTCCATCCACTCGATCGAGTCGGCGTAGACGTTGGGCGTCGCCATCTCGACGGTCGCGGGCAGGTTGACGATCACCGGCCGGTCGTCGGTGGGGTCCAGCTCGTCGATCACCGCGTTGCACACCCGCACCGCGTACTCCAGCTCGGTGCCGGTGTACGACTCGGGGCTGTACTCGTAGAACACCTCGGTGTCCGGGACCAGCTCCTCGTACTTCTTGCAGAACCGGGCACCGGACACGGCGATGTCGCGGATCCCGTCCTCGTCGGCGTGGAACACGACGCGTCGCTGCAGCACCGACGTCGAGTTGTAGAAGTGCACGATCGCCTGCCTGGCTCCCGCGATCGCCTCGTACGTCCGCTCGATCAGGTGCTCGCGGCACTGGGTCAGCACCTGGATCACGACGTCGTCCGGGATTCGGTGCTCCTCGATCAGCATCCGGACGAAGTCGAAGTCCGTCTGCGACGCCGAGGGGAAGCCGACCTCGATCTCCTTGTAGCCCATCTGGACGAGCAGCTCGAACATCGCCAGCTTGCGGGCGGGGTTCATGGGCTCGATCAGGGCCTGGTTGCCGTCACGCAGGTCCACCGCGCACCAGCGCGGGGCCTTCGTGATGGTCCTCGTCGGCCAGGTGCGGTCCGGCAGATCGACGATGATCTGCTCGCCGAAGGGGCGGTACTTGTGCACCGGCATGCCGGACGGCTGCTGGGGTGTGCGGTCGATGTAGCTCATGGGACAGTCCTCGCTCGTCGTCGGAACGGTTCAGCCGGCACGACGAACCCCCGCGACGAGGGACCGGCCTACTGGGCCCCGCCGCGGCGAGCAAGGAGGAGGGTGCTCCGCACGAGGGGCACCATACCCCCGCGGCGCCGCCCCTCGGCAACACGTCCGCGCAACGACGCGATCGAGGCGCGCGCCCGCAGCCGCGTGCGCCTGGGCACGGCTGACCGCATGGCGGCCAGCGCCTCGTCGACGTCCGCCCAGTACCCGGCCGCCTCGGCCTCGCTGGGAACCCCCGACGAGAACACGGCCCGGTCGGCCCGTCGCGCCAGGCCGTCCAGCCGCACCCCGACCACGCGCGAGCCGTCGCCGTCCGCGCCGCCCGGCGAACCCGTGGCGAAGGCATGCCCGACGGCCCGTGCGGCCTCGCGGCGCGTGCCGTGCGGCACCGGCGGCCGGTGCAGGTCACGCGCGGCGTCCAGCACCTCGTCCCATCCTCCGGCGACGCGGCGCACCGGGTCGGGAGCCCGGCGGCGGCGCCGTCGCCGGGCCAGCTTGAGCCCGGCCACGGTGAGCACGGGACCCGCGAGCACCACGAGCCCGCCGGCTCCCGCACCGGTGGCCGCCAGCACGCGCACCCACGTGGGGGTGGCGCCGGAGCGCTCGTCGTCCTGGTGCGTCGAGGGACGCGCCGTGTCGTCGTCGGGCGCCTTGACCGCCGGCGGCGGCGGGGGCGGGGGCTGCACCACCTGCGGCTTCGGCTCCGACGGCGCGGGGTCCGGATTCTCGTCGACGGTCTTCGACGACGGCGGCGTCGCGTCGAACGGCACCCACCCGTAGCCGACGAACGGCACCTCGACCCACGCCTGGACGTCCGCGCCGGTCACCTCGACGGCGCCGTCGCCGGTGGTGCGTGGACCCTTCGCCCCCTCGCCGGACCCGGGCACGAAGCCGAGCACCACCCGGGCCGGCAGGCCCATCTCGCGCACCAGCAGCGCGAGCGTCGCGGCGTACTGCTCGCCGTCGCCCACCATGACGTCGCCGCCGAGGAACGCGGCCAGCCTGTCAGCGCCGTGACCGGACAGCGACGGGTGCTCGCCGGACTGGCCGTCGCTGAAGTAGCCGTTGTCCGTCAGCCACGTCGCGAGGGCCTGCACCACCTCGGCAGGCTTGCCGGCGTCGCGCGCGATGTCCGGGGCGAGGGTGCGGATCCGCGCCGGGACGCCGGACAGTGTCGGCGCGGTCACCGACGAGGCCGGCGCGGCGCCCAGGGCCTTCACGGACGGCGTGGGCGGCACCACGGCGTCGATCGTGTAGTCGAGGCCGGGGTGCAGACCGTCGACCACCACCGCGGCGCCCGTCGCGTCGTTGAACCGCAGGCCGGGCTGCTCGCCGGCACCCAGCGCGATGCGCGTCGCCTCGCCGACGGTCGGCAGCCACGGGCCGTCGAGGGCGCCCACCTGAACCCGGACGGTCGCCGTCGTGCCGGCCACGGGCGCCGCCAGATCGTCGCCCACCCGCCGGAACTCCCCCGAGGCCTCGGCCGTGCCCGTGCCGGCGACGTTCCACACCACCCCGTCGTACCGGTCGAACGTCGCCAGCCGGATGCGCGCGCCGTCGGGCAGCCCGGACACCGCGAACAGCACGGTGTCGTCCTGCTTGACGTACTGGCGGAACGCGGCCAGCGGGCTGGGATAGTCGTCCGGGTCCCACGGCGGAGTCACCCGCTCGCGCAGCACGAACCGGGACAGCCCGTCCGTCACCGCCGGCCCGCCGGTCAGTCCCGCACCCACCGCGACCGCCGCGATCACGCCGGTGGCCAGCACGCGGCGGGCACGCAGCCGCCCCGCCCGCCACGACGCCCAACCGCCCAGCAGCACCGCCAGCGCCGTGCCCTCCACGGCCGGGGACAACGGCGGCGTCCGCGTGCCGAGCAGCGCGCTCGCGACCGCGACCGCGAGCGGGACGACGGCGGCGAGGGCCGCGACCCTCGCCGAGCCGGCGCGCAGCGCGAGCGTCACCGCCAGCGCGGCCCCGGCGAGCGCCAGCAGCAGGGCCGCCACCAGCACCGTCCCCGCCGAGCCGATGGGCGGCTGGAGCGTCAGCACCTGCTTCCACGACGACGCGGCGCCGCGGGCCAGGGTCGACGGCGTGGACCGTCCGGGCAGGACGCGCGCGACGGTGGTCCCCGGCGCCGCCAGCGCGCCTCCGGCCAGCACGTACGCCACCACGAGCGCGGCGACCACCCCCAGGCCCGACCACGCGAGCCGCGCCCCCAGCGCGGCGACCGCACCGCCGAGCAGCAGGCCGCCGAGCAGGGCCGGCACCGCCGTCGCCTGGCCGTACACCGGGAGCAGCGGCGTCAGCGCGAGGGCCAGGGCGGCCGCCAGGCACGCCACGTCGATCCCCGCCGCCGGCCCCCGCCGCCGTCCCTGGGCCGGTACGGCGGTGGCCGCGCGGCGTGTCGCCGCGGGCTCGGGCCGCGGCCGGGCTGCCCACCCGCCGCCGGACGCGTCACCGCCACCCGGACGCGGCAGGTGGGACGGCCACGCCGG
>DASWOL010000160.1:0-2047 GCA_036398695.1 Cellulomonas sp.
GTCACTGACCGCCTGCTGCGCGGTCTTGGTGGCGGCCTGCGCGTCGGAGGCCGTCGACAGCGCCTGCTGGCAGGCCGCGACGAGGGCCTTGACCGCGGAGACCGAGGTCCCGGTCGACGTCGGCGACGGGCTGGGGCTGGCGCTCGGCGACGGCGAGTCCGTCGGGTCCGCCGACGCCGTGTCCGTGGGCGCCGGCGAGGACGTGTCGGTGGGCGATGGGGCCGCGGTGTCGCCGGCGCCGTCCGCGACCACGGTCGACGGGTCGAGGCCGTCGATGGCCGCGCACGCCGCCTGGGCGTTCGACAGGGCCGTGGCGCTGGTGCCGAGGGCCGCGTGCGCGTCGTCGTACGCCTTCAGCAGCGCTTGCTGCGCCGAGGCGACGTCCTTCGTGGCCTTCTGGACGGCCGGCGACGAGCCGCTCGTCGTTCCCGAACCGCCGGTGGACCCGGAGCCTGCGCTCGAGCCGCCACCCGCGGACTCATGCCCGGAGCTGTTCGACGAGGACGACGAGGACGACGCCGAGGACGACGAGGACGACGAGCTCGTCGCGCTCGCGGTCTGCGACTCCAGGTCGTCGGACAGCGTCTGCTGCGCCGACTGGAGCGTCGTGTTCGCCTGGTCGAGCGCGTCCTGCAGCGATGCCGGGTCCAGGCTGGCCAGCACCTGCCCCGCCGTCACGGTGTCGCCGAGCCCCACCGCGACCGACGCCACCGTCCCCGCCACGGGGAACGACACGTCGCGCCGCGACGCTGAGGCGATCGAGCCGGTCGCCGAGACGGTCTGCTGCACGGAGCCCATCGCGACCGTGGCGGTGGTGTAGCGGTCGCCGCCGCGGGCGGACATGGCCCACGCGACGCCTCCCCCGGCCGCGACGAGCACCACCGCGACGCCGACACCGAGGGCCAGCGGCCGGCGCCAGCGAGGCCGACGCCCGCGGGAACGGTCAGGCATTCGAGCCACCCTGCGTCTGGTTCCCGGTGCCCGTGCCGGCCCCCGTGCCGCCGTTGCCACGGTTGCGGAAGCCCTGGCCGCCGGCGCCGCCGCCGGTGCGCGACCCGGCAAGGCCAGTGCCCCCGCGCCCGGTGCCGAACGACGAGCACTCGCCGTTGACCGGTGCGGACACGGTGATCGACGTCGCGGTCACCTTGCCCGACGAGTCCGCCGGGCCGAAGGCCGCCGCGCACTGCCCGACGACCACCGCGCTCGCCGCGGCCTTGACGGTCTTGGTGTAGGTGGTCGACGCGTCCACGGTGGCCGTGGCGGTGCTCGTCGTGCCGTCCTGCGCAGTGGTCTGGACGGTGATCGTCGAACCGGCCACCGCCGTCACCATCCCGGCCGTGCGGACTGCGAACATCCGGCCGCCGAACGCACCACCCGACGGCCGGCCGCTCGGGATGCCCTGAGGTGCCGTGCCGTTCTGACCGCCGGCCCGCGCTGTGGGCACACCGCTCGGCAGGCTGCCGGGCGTGCCGCCGGGGAAGCCCCCCGCGCCGCCGAACGCCGCCGTGGTGCACTTGCCGTCGACCGGGTCGGTGATGGCCACCCGTGTCGCGGTGCTGGAGGCCGTGGGTTCGGCGGTCGGCGCGGCCGTCGATCCGGCCGCCGTGCCCGTCCCGCCGCTCGTCGCGACGACGCAGACTCCCGTGACGACGTCCGCGACGGTCCCGGGCACCTCGGACGTGAACGTCGTGGTGGCCGTCCACGTCACCGCGGTCTGCATCGAGGAGTCCTGCACCTGCATCAGCTGGCCGGAGACGTAGGCGATCTTGCCGCTGGCACCGCCCACACCGGACCGCGCACCGCCGGTGCCCTGGGGCTGTGGCGCTGCCGAGGCGGCACCCGAAGGCGCGCCGGTCGCGGCAGCCGGTGGGTTCGTCGTCCCGCTCGCGGAGCAGCCAGCCAGCAGCAGTGCGAGTCCGAGCCCGAGGGGGGCCAGCGTGCGGAGTGTGGACATCTGCGATCTCCCTGGTCGTTCGCTCATTCCGAGCGCAGTGCGTCGATGGGGGCGAGCCGGGCGGCTCGCGTGGCGGGATAGACGCCGAACACC
>DASWOL010000161.1:0-9019 GCA_036398695.1 Cellulomonas sp.
CCTGCGCCGACCGCCGCACCAGCCCGCCGTGCGCGACGAGCCCGCGTGCGCCCGGCTCGCGACCGAGGGCGATGTTGTGCGCGACGTCGAGATCGGGCACGAGCGCGAAGTCCTGGTAGATGATCGCGATGCCGGCGTCGAGCGACTCCCGCGGGGTGCGCAGGCTGTGGTCCTCGCCGTCGATCGTGATGGTGCCCAGGTAGTCCGGGTAGGACCCGCCGAGCACCCGCATCAGGGTGCTCTTGCCGGCCCCGTTGTGCCCGATCAGGGCGTGCACCTGCCCCGGCTCCACGGTGAGGTCCACACCGTGGAGCACCTCGTTGCCGGCAAAGCTCTTGCGGATTCCTTGCATGGTCAGCATGACGGGGTGCTCCACGGTGCGGTTCTGGGGATGGTCGGGGTCGCGCTCGGACTCACTCGCCCCAGGCGGCCGGAACGTCCTCGACGTTGTCCTTCGTCACCTTCGGCATGTCGATGAACGCCTGCGGCTGCGGCACCGAGTCCTGGTCCCCGGTCAGCCACGCGACGGCGTACCGGACCGCCTGCTCGCCCTGCGGGTCGGGCATCTGGTCCGGGGTGCCGTAGATCGCGCCGGAGCGGATGGCCGCACGGACGTCGGCCGGGTAGTCACCGGCGATGAAGACGACGTCGTCGCGACCGCTCTCCTGGGCGTGGTTCGCACCCGACACGATCTCGGGTCCCTGGCCGACGATCGCGTCGAGGTCACCAGGACCGAACCTGTTCAGGAGGTCCTGCGTCGCCGCGAGCGCCGCGGCGTTGTCCCAGTTGGCGCTGATCTCGGCGACCCGCGTGATGCCGGGGTGGTCCGCGAGCACCTCCTCGAGGCCCTGCTGGCGCTGCAGCTGTGCGGAGGTGCCGAGCGTGCCCTGCACGTACGCGTAGGTCCCCTCGTCCCCGATCGCCTCGACCAGCAGCTCGCCCTGGATGCGGCCGAACTCGACGTCGTCGACGCCGACATAGGTGACGAGCTCGGCGCCCGTGCTCGTGTCCGCCATCGTGTTGACGGCCATGACCGGGATGCCGGCCGCGTTGGCCTCCTTGACCGCCGGCACGATGCCCTGGGGGTCGGAGGGGCTGATCAGGATGATGTCGAAGTCCTCCGCGATGAACTGCTCGACGACACCGATCTGCGTCGCCAGGTCGGCGTTGCCGTTGCGGATGTCGAGGTCGACGCCCAGCTCGTCGGCCGTCGCCTGCGCCTTCTCGATGAGGCCCGAGTAGAACGGCACCGAGGTGTTCCAGATCATGTAGCCGATGCGCAGGTCGTCGGCAGGTGCTCCGGTGCCCCCGCTGGACGCGCCGCTCGGCTCGGCCGCGGTGTCGCCGTCCGAGCACGCCGCGAGGGCGAGGCTCGACACTGCGAGGACCGCGAGGGGTGCGGCGAGGTGCCTGATGGATCGCATGAATATCCTCCGTGGGTTGGCCGGGCACGCCGTCGTGCCCGTGGTCGAGGGTTGAGGGTCGAGGTCAGCGCAGCGCGCGGCGGCGGCGCTGGTAGGAGTCGATGCCGACGGCGACGAGGATCACCGCACCGGTGACCGCCGGCTGCCAGTACGACGAGACGCCGTTGAGGTTCAGGGCGTTGGCGACGACGCCGAGCAGGAAGGTGCCGAGCACGACGGCGGACACCTTGCCCACGCCGCCGGAGAGCGGCACGCCGCCGACGACGACCGCGGCGATGGCCGACAGGGCCCACGTGGACGCGCTGTTCGGCTGGCCGATGCCGGTCTGGGCGAGCAGCAGGATGCCGCCGAGACCGGCGAGGGTGCCGCCGATCGCGTACGTGCCGATGGTCACCCAGGTGACGCCGACGCCGGCCAGGCGCGCGGCCTGCGGGTTGCCGCCGACGGCGTAGATGTAGTGGCCGAACCGGGTGTGGCGCAGCAGCGCCCAGATGGCGACGACCACGAGGACGAAGACGATCGTGACGATCGGGATCCCGCCGGCGCGCCCCAGGCCCAGCCGGGTGAACGACTCCGGCACGCCGTAGACGGGCTTCGCCTGGGTCACGACGAACAGGCCGCCGAGCACCACGCTCTGCGTGCCCAGGGTGACGACGAAGGGGCTCATGCCGAGGAGCGCGACGAACGCGCCGTTGGCGGCGCCGACGACGAGACCGGCCAGGATCGCCACGACGATGCCCACGGCGGTGCCGGAGTGCACGATCAGCGCGGCGGCGAGGGTGGACGTCATCGCGCCGACGGCACCGACGGAGAGGTCGAACCCGCCCAGGATGATCATCAGGAGCATCCCGCAGGCGACGATCCCGATGATCGAGTTCTGCTGGAGGATGTTCGCGATGTTCGCCCAGCGACCGAACGCCGGCGTCGTGACGAGCTGGACGGCGACGACAAGGACGAGGATGCCGGACAGCAGGCCGGAGCCGCCCATGCGGCGCAGGCTCCGGGCGACTACGCCGGGGTCGGGCCTCGGCGCGGTGTCGGGTGTGGTGAGGGTGCTCGACGAGGGCATCTGTCTTCCTTGACGGTTCGGTCGTGCTGCCAGGCCACACTCTCGGGAGTCGTCGGCCCTTCGGTCAAACCTGCGTGCTGAACTTCTCGCAACTTATGTCCTGCACTGGTCGGAATTACCTTCCCCGCAGGTGGCGGCCCCCGCGCCCGATCCGGCGGTGGCGCGACGGGTGGGCACCTTCTGACTGCCGGCGTGGCGAAAGCCACCCGCCCCGGGGCGCCGCGACTTGGGCCCCGCCCCGTCCCCGTGCCACGATGTGCCGAGCCTTCAGCCACCTGGGCCTTCGTTCCGCCTGTCCGGGAGTCCGATGGTGTCCGTCGAGGACGAGGTGCGCCCCTCGGGCGAGCTCGCGCGCAGCGTGCAGGGGATGCTGACGCAGATCGTGGGACACGCCTCCGAGCTCACGACCCGCCACGTCGAGGGTGCGGTGTGCCTGCGCCGGAGCGGCACGGACCTCTGGCTCGCCCGGTCGTCGGCGCCCGCGGAGCTCTGCGACCGGTGGTCCGACGGCCGGACCATCACCCCACGCGACGCGGCGCGCTCGACCGCGGCGGTCGTGGTCGTGCCGGACGTCCGGCAGGATCCGCGGTGGGGGCCCTGGCGGCAGGCCGCCCTGGAGCACCGGTTCCTGGCGGCGGCGGTCTTCCCCGCGCCCGTCGCACGCGCCGACGCCGCCACGCTCAGCCTGTACTTCGGGTCGGCCGGCGCGGTCACCCCCGACCTGCGGCAGCGGGCACAGGTGCTGGCCCTCCAGGTCGCCGCCCTGATCGAGCTGCACCTGATCATCCGGGTGCAGAGCGACACTGTCCGCGACCTGCTGGCCGCCCACCGGGTGCACGCCGTCGTCGACCAGGCGGTCGGTGTGCTGGTCGCGGAGCGCCGGTGCACGGTCGAGGACGCCTACGACCTGCTCACCCTGATGGCCCGACGGCACGACCTGAGACTGACCGACCTGGCCGAGCGCGTCGTGGCGCGCGCGACGGGGGCGTCCGACGCCCCATGAGCCCGGCTCGTCCGGCGCCGCCGGCCACCGGCGGCACCTGTCAGCGCCGACGGTCGCTGAACGTGTCGGCCTCGCTCGGCGCCGCGCCGCTCACGCCCTCCAGCAGGGCGACCGCGACATCGCGGAGCTTGAGGTTCCGGTGCTGGGACGCCGTGCGGAGGATGCCGAACGCGACGTCCGCCGTGCAGCGGTTCTGCGCCATGATCACACCGATCGCCTGGTCGATCAGCGCCCGCGAGCGCAGTGCGGCGCGCAGGTCGGCGTTGAGCTCGGCCTGGTCGGCGCTGCGCAGGGCCAGGGTCAGGGACCGGGCGATCTCGTCGGCGAACATCCCCGCCGTCCCCATGGCGGCCTCGTCCCACGCGTGCGCCTGCGTCGAGTACAGGTTCAGCGCGATGGCGGTCCCGGGCCGCAGCGTCCGCGGGACGGCGGCGGCGGAGGCGTAGCCGTGCGCCAGGGCCGCCGAGCACCACCGGGGCCAGCGCGTCTCCTGCGCGATGTCGGGGCACCGGACGACGTGCCCGACATCGATCGACTCGAGGCAGGGCCCGGCGTCTGCGCGGTACTCGACCTCGTCGCACTCGGCCGCACCCTGGTCGCTCGCGGACACCGCGGTGGCGTACCCGTCCCGGCGCAGCGTGATGGTGACCGACGTCGCCGGCCCGACGTGCTCGGCTGCGGCCTTGGCCACCCCGTCGACGAACTCCTCGATCCCGGCGGTCTGCAGCAGCAGGGACTGGAGCTGGTCGATCACCGCGGCACGTGCTGGGCCGATGACGACCGTCCCGGCCCCGTCGCGCGCGGGTGAACGGGGCGTCGTCGCGTCGGTGGCCGTCATCACTGCCTCCTGGGTCGAGAAGTGCGCGGGCGCCGACGGCTCCGCACCGACATCGTGGTGCCGCGGCGGCCCGGGCGCATCTCCACGACGACGCGACACCGGCGACCGGGGCCGCAGGGTCAGCGCGGCGTCCGGAAGCCCACCGCCTTGTGCGAGCCGTCGCAGAACGGTGCGATGCCGGTGGCACCGCACCGGCACAGCGCCACGGTGCGCCGACGGCGCGGGACGAGCTCGCCCGACGGGGTGCGGATCTCCAGCTCTCCCCGGACGAGCAACGGGCCGTCGGGGCATGGCACGATCACCGTCGGCCGGAGCCGGCCGGGGGTCGCCCCGGCGTCGGCGCTCACCGCACGGCCTCGGCGGCCAGCGGTGCGGTGCGCAGGCTGGTCTCGTCGCGCTGCCAGTGCTCGACGAGCCAGTCGCCGACCAGACCGTCGAGGTGCAGGCACGCCGCCGCGCCGAACAGCACGTCGTCGTGCAGGCCGGGCTCCTGCTCGGCCAGCCGGCCGGCGAGGTCCCGGCCGGCGATCTGCTCGTGCACCGCGTCCGCCTCGACGTGCTCGTCGAAGTACCACGTCACGTCGGTGGAGTACCCGTGCCGGCGGAAGCCGTTCCCGTAGAGCCGGTTCGGGATCGACGAGGTCATCTCGAACGCGGCGAGATGACCCGCGATGGCCCCGCGCAGGCGCCGGTGCAGGCCGAACAACGACATCATGTTGACCGATGCCAGCGTGAGGGCCGGGAGCAGGTCGACGTAGACCCCGTAGGTGTCGTCCAGACCCAGACCGCGCATGGTCCGGGCGAACAGCGCCGAGTGCATCCGCTCCGGGTCGCCGCCGCCGTACTCGTCGGCCTGGACCTCGACGAGGGCCGCCTTCGGGACGCCGGACAGCCGGGGGATCGCCCAGGTGTGCGGATCGGCCTCCTTCAGCTGGTACACCGACCGGTGGATCAGCAGCTCGTGCAGCTGCTGATCCGTGGCGCGCCTGGCGACGTACGCCGACAGACCCGGCCCGGTGTCCTGCGCCGCCGCCGCGAAGAGGGCGTCGGCGACGTCCTCCGCGCGCGGCCCCACGTCGGCCGGGACGCGCACGAGGTCACGAAGCGTGACCTCGAACAGGTCCTCGATCCGCGCGCGCAGCCGCAGCAGGTCGGGGTCCCACTCCCACCGCTCGTCGACCCCGTCCAGCCCTTGGTAGTGCAGCTCGTAGAGCACCAGCAGGGCGACCTGGAGGTCCTCGTCACGCATCAGGTCCGCGCAACGCTCCAGGGCGGCGTCGACCTCGGCCGCAGCCGGTCCGACGTCGGTGGAACCGGGCGGTGCGAGCAGGGTGGCCATGACGGCTGCGCTCGCGCCGCCGCGCGCGGTGGGCATCTTCACGGGGTCTCCAGTCGCCGACGTCCGCGGAGGCCCGCGTCACCCGTGCCGGGCGCCGAGGCCGTCCTCGCCCGGCCGACGCTAGCCGCTGACCCGAGAGGCGGCGACCGGAACCGGGTGGGCCGCGCCGGGCGCGGCAGGGCTCATGCCGCCGCCGACGCCCGTGCGGTCGTCGTGGCGTCGACCCACCAGGTGAGGCTCTCGAGCACCCGGGCGAGGGGCGCCTCGAGCGGCTCGAACGCCTCCTCGACGGGCACACCGTCGCGGATCGCGAAGAACTGCGGGCCCATGACGTTGACCGAGTACTTGACCGGGACCATGTCGAGCTCGATCACGACCTGGCGCAGCTGCTCGATCGCCCGGCTGCCACCGACGTTGCCGTAGCCGACGAACGCGATCGGCTTGTGGGACAGCTCGATGAAGTAGTGGTCGAGCACGTTCTTGAGCGCGGCGGAGTAGCCGTGGTTGAACTCGTTGGCGATCACGATGAACCCCTCCGCGGCGTCGAGGCGCTCGCCGAGCCGGCGCTCGACGTCGGAGGTGTACTGCCGGAAGGCCATCGCGGGCGGGGTCGGGAGGTCGTAGTACGGCAGGTTGAGGTCGCGCAGGTCCACCACGTCGACCTCGAAGCCGTCGAGCTTCGGCAGGATCCACCCGAGCGGGTGGTCGGCGAAGCGGGTCGTGCGCGTGCTGGCGACGATGAGGGCGATACGACGCATGAGAGTCCGATCCTGTCCGGAGTGTCACTACATGTCCTGTAGTACTACTCGGACTGTAGCGATAGGATCGAGTCATGTCGACCACCGGGATGGGCCGCTGCGGCGAGACCGCGCTCCGGCTGGTCGCCGACTTCTGG
The DNA here is from genome assembly GCA_036398695.1 of Cellulomonas sp. GTDB lineage: Bacteria > Actinomycetota > Actinomycetes > Actinomycetales > Cellulomonadaceae > Cellulomonas. Next base: position 6,569 of record DASWOL010000161.1, read on the forward strand.
GTGCTCCGCATCGTCGAGGAGCTGGACCGGGCGGAGGCGCCGCTGCGCTTCTGCCAGCTGCAGCGTGTGCTCGAGGGCGTCAGCCCCGTCACCCTCACGGCACGACTGCGGGCCCTCGACGAGCGCGGCGTCGTCGAGCGCACCGAGGGCTCGGAGGGCAAGGCGTCGGTCTCCTACGGGCTGACCGACCGCGGCCGACAGCTGCTCCCGGTGGTCCAGGCGATCAGCGACTTCGCCGCAGCGGACCGGTAGGGCTCAGCCCGCGAGCCGACGCCGCAGCGTGCGGGCGTTGCGGACCGCGTTGCCGCCGCCGTCGTTGTTGAGGTAGACGAGCACGTCGTGCCCGGCGCCGTCCCACTCGCGCAGCCGTTCGGCCCACCAGCCGAGGTCGGCGTCGGAGTAGGAGCCGCCGTAGAGGTGGTCGTGGTCCGGCCCGTGCAGCCGTACGTACACGACCGGGGCCGTGGCGCGCAGCACGCAGGGCAGCCCGGCGCCGCTCATCACGCAGTACGCGGCCCCGCGCCGCTCGAGCAGCGCGAACACGTCCTCGACGTGCCAGCTCGGGTGCCGCAGCTCCACGCTCACCTGGATCCACCAGGGGAGCTGGCTCAGGAAGTAGTCGAGGCGCTCGTCGTCGCGGACCTGGGTGGGTGCGAGCTGCACGAGCAGGACCGCCCGGCGCTCGCCGAGCTCGTGCCAGCCCGCGGCGATGCGCCGGGTCCAGTCCTCCGGCGCGTAGAGCCGCTTCCCGTGGGTCAGGCCACGCGGAGCCTTGACGGACAGGCGGAACCCCGGGGGCAGCCGCTCACGCCAGCGGGCGAAGCGGCCGGGTGGCGGCCAGCGGTAGAAGCTGGCGTTGAGCTCGGCCGTGCCGAACTCCGCGGCGTAGCGCCCCAGCCGGTCTGCGGGCGCCAGCCCGTGCGGGTAGAGCACGTCGTGCCAGTGGTCGTAGCTCCAGCCCGAGGTGCCGACGGCGATGGTCACGACGGAGCCTCCGTCCGGTCCGACCCACGAGGCGGGACGGCGGACCCGCTCCTCGCGCCGTGATCGTCGCATGCGGCGGTGGGCGTCGCAGCCTGCGCGCGCGGACCAGCCCGAACGTCGTTACGGTCGCACGCATGGGACGGCGGCGTGGGCTCCTGGGGGTCGGTGCGACGGTCGTCGTGCTCGGCGCCCTGGTCGGGGGCTGCACGGGCCCGGGCACGGCCGCACCCGCCGGGGCGGTCGACTCGTTCCTGATCGCCGTGTCCGACGGCGACGGCTCCGTGGCGTGCGCGTGGCTGGCCCCGCTGGTGGCCGACGAGCTCGAGCAGCAGTCGCACGAGCCGTGCGTCGCCGCGGTCCTGGAGCCGGACGTTGCCGACGCACTGGCGGGCGCGGGTGCCGCGACGCCCGCCGGGGCGGAGGTCTTCGGCAGCCAGGCGATCGTCGCGGTCGCAGCCGGGACGTACTTCCTCGCGATGGACGGCGACGACTGGCGCATCACCGGCGCGGGGTGCGTGACCCGGCCCGGCATGCCCGCCGACTGCGTGCTGGCGGGTGGCTGACCGTGCGGACCCTGTTCACGCTGCTCGTCGTCCTCGTCCCCCTGGCTCTGGTGTCCTTCGTCGTGGTCGGGCTGCTGCACCGGTGAGCACACGATGAGCGCCCCGACCAGCCACCTCCGGGCCGCGCTGCGCGACAACGGCCTCACGCTCGTCTTCGTGGGGCTGTTCGTCGCCGCGCTCGTCGGGCAGGCGTTCACCGGCCTGGCGATGATCAACCGCGAGCAGGCCGCCGCCGCCCTCGCGCCGATCTCGCCGGGGCGGTACGTCACGTCCTCGGCGTTCGCGGTGGACGTGGCGGAGAACTGGCAGTCCGAGTACCTGCAGTTCCTGCTCTACATCCTGGTGACCGTCTGGTTCGTCCAGCGCGGCTCGCCGGAGTCCAAGCGCCCCGAGGAGGTCGGCCGCGAGTCCGACGAGGACCAGCTCGTCGCCGAGCACGCCCGACCCGACTCCCCCGCCTGGGCCCGGGTGCGCGGCTGGCGGCTCAGCGTCTACTCCCGCTCCCTCACGCTGGCCATGGGCGCGATCTTCCTCGGGTCGTGGCTGGCGCAGTCGGTCGCGGGCACCACCGCCTACAACGAGTCCCAGCTGCGCGACCTGCAGGAACCCGTCACCTGGGTGCAGTACGTCTCCCAGCCGGAGTTCTGGAACCGCACCCTGCAGAACTGGCAGTCGGAGTTCCTGGCCGTGGCCAGCATGGTGGTGCTGGCGATCTACCTGCGCGAGCGTGGCTCACCCGAGTCCAAGCCCGTCGGGACCCCGCACACGGCCACCGGCATCGAGGGCTGAGGGGAACCGTCGCTCAGTCCCGCTCCCACGGCGGCGTTTCGTCCATCTTCCGGTAGTACTTCGCCAGGTGGCCCTTGACGCGGTCGACGTCCTTCGACGGCAGCGAGACGCCGCC
>DASWOL010000162.1:0-2243 GCA_036398695.1 Cellulomonas sp.
TCGGCGGCCCGCTGCAGGTCGACGGGGTCGGTGAGGGACCTGGCGACGAGGTCGTCCGGTCCGGTCTGCTCGGTCACGATGGCCTGCCTGCCTCGAGAGGTGACGCAACTCCTGGATGCCGGCGGCGGTGCCGTGACGGGAGGGAGCCTAGGCCGGGAGTGTTTCCATGTCGTTACGGTCCCGATCATCGCATCCGCAGTGGTTGCGCCGCGAGTGGCAGCGGACATACGTTGCGTATCCATGAGCACCCCGAGTCGCGCGACGCCCGGCACCGAGCACCTCCTCGCACTGGCCCGGTCCCGGCGCGAGCGCGACGTCGCCCGGCTGCACGGCTACGTCGTGCGCGAGACGCCGACCGGCGACGCGGCGGCGCTGGACGACCTGGCCGACGTGCTGCTCGCCGACGCGGCCGGGCTGGGCATGCCCGGGCGTCGACTCGCGCTGCCGCACGGTGACGCGGTGCTCCTGGAGCACCCGGGCCGCGGCACCCGGGCCGACCGGGCGCCGGCGCTGCTGCTCGCGCACCACGACACGGTGCACGCCCACGGCTCGCTCGCCGGCGCGGTGCCGTGGTACGAGGACAACGGTCTGCTGCACGGCCCCGGGGTGTACGACATGAAGGGCGGCCTGGTCGTCGCGCTCGCCGCGCTGGAGCTGCTCGCCGAGCTGGGCCTCGGCCACCGCCCGGTGCGCCTACTGGTCACCCCGGACGAGGAGATCGGCTCGCCGACGTCGCGCGAGCTGGTCGTGGCGCACACCGCCGGCGCCGCGTTCGCCCTCGGGCTGGAGGCGCCGCACCCCGACGGGAGCCTGAAGACCTCCCGCCGCGGCTCGACCCGGGTGCGGCTCGCCGTGACCGGCCGCGCGTCGCACGCGGCCGTGGCCCCCGAGCTCGGGGTGTCGGCCGTTGACGAGCTGGTGGACCAGCTCCTGGCCGTGCGCGCGCTCGTCGCGGCGCACCCCGACGTGCTGTGCAACGTCGGGACCGTCACCGGCGGCGGTCGCACCAACGTCGTGCCCGACGCGGCGTCGGCCGACCTGGGCCTGCGGTTCGTCACCGGCGCCACCGAGCAGCAGGTGCTCGCGGAGCTCGCCGCCCTCCGCCCGGTCCGCGCGGGCGCGCGCCTCGAGGTCGCGGTGCTGTCCAGCCGGCCGGCGTGGGGCCCGTCGGACGCGGCGCAGGACCTGCTCGCGCGGGTCGCCGCCGCGGCGGGGCCGGTCGGGCTCGCCGTCGCGGGCTCGGCGGCCCCCGGCGCGGCGGACACCAACCTCACGGGCGCCGCCGGGCTCGCGTCGCTCGACGGCTTCGGCCCGCGCGGCGGCGGTGCGCACGCGGTGACCGAGCACGTGGTCCTCGACAGCCTCGCGGAGCGGTCGGCGCTGCTGGCCGCGGTGCTCGCGGAGGTCTAGCGGACCTCCCGCCCGGCCGGCTCACGGGTCGGCGCGCTCGACCTGCTTCGCGTCGAACACCTTCGCGGCCGCCTGCGTCAGCGGGCCGGGAGTGCCGTCGCCCACGACGTGGTCGTCCACCGCGACGACCGGCTGCACGTCCCGCCCGGTCGAGGTGACGAACACCTCGTCGGCGGAGAACAGCACGTCGTACGGCAGGTCCACCTCGCGGGCGCCGTACCACTCGAGCACCAGCGCGCGGGTGACCCCGGCCAGGCAGCCGGACGACAGCGGCGGCGTCAGCAGCTCGCCGTCGACGCCCACGAACACGTTCGTGCCGGTGCCCTCGCAGAGCTGGCCGCGGGTGTTCGCGAACAGGGACTCGCTCGCCCCCGCGGCGTGCGCCTGGGCCAGGGCCAGCACGTTCTCGCCGTAGGACGTGGTCTTCAGGCCGGTCAGCGCGCCGACGTCGTTGCGGCGGTACGGCACGGTGATGACGCGCGTCGTCGGGTCGGGCAGGTGGCCCGGGGTGACGCCCAGCACCAGCGTCGGGGCGCCGGGGGTCCGGCCGCTGCCGAGCGGGCCCAGACCGGCGGTGAACGTGATGCGGAGCAGGTCGAACCCGGTGACCAGCAGGTCCGCGTTCGCCTCGACCACCTCGTGCGCGGCCCGGCGCACCGTCTGCGCGTCGAACGCGTCCAGGCCGATGCCGCGCGCGGAGCGCTCCATCCGCTGCAGGTGCCGGGTCAGGGCGAAGATCGTGCCGTGGTCGATCTTCACGGCCTCGAACACCCCGTCGCCGACGACGAAGCCGTGGTCCCGCACGGAGGTGGTGGCCTCCGCCGCGGGCACGA
>DASWOL010000163.1:0-3422 GCA_036398695.1 Cellulomonas sp.
GGAGCTGGCCGACCGGCTCGAGGACGAGGGCTACGACCGCTTCCTCGCCACGGCGCAGGCCTGACGGAGCGCGAGAGGACCTTGACCTGATGTCAGTCCAGTCGGTAGACACGCAGGACGGCCTGACGAGCGCCGAGCTCGCCGCCGTCCGCGCGGACTTCCCGCTGCTGCACCGCACGCTGCGCGAGGGCCGTGCGCTGGTGTATCTCGACTCCGGCGCCACGGCGCAGAAGCCCGAGGTGGTGATCGACGCCGAGCAGGACTTCTACCTGCAGCGCAACGCCGCCGTGCACCGCGGGGCGCACCAGCTCGCCGAGGAGGCCACCGAGGCCTTCGAGGACGCCCGGGCGCAGGTCGCGGGATTCGTCGGCGCCGACGCCGACGAGGTCGTGTGGACCAAGAACGCGACCGAGGGGATCAACCTCGTCGCCTACGCGATGGGCAACGCCAGCCTGGGACGCGGGGGCGCCGCCGCACGGCGGTTCGCGCTCGCGCCGGGCGACGAGATCGTCGTCACCGAGGCCGAGCACCACGCCAACCTCGTGCCGTGGCAGGAGCTGGCGTACCGCACGGGCGCCACCCTGCGCTGGCTGGGGCTGGACGACGACGGGCGCATCCGGACCGACGAGCTCGACACGGTGGTCACCGACCGGACCAAGGTGCTGGCGTTCACCCACGCGTCGAACGTCACCGGCGCGATCACGCCGGTCGATCCGTTCGTCGCGCGAGCCCGGGCGGTCGGCGCACTCGTGGTGCTCGACGCGTGCCAGTCCGTGCCGCACCTGCCGGTGGACCTGCACGCGCTCGGCGTCGACTTCGCCGCGTTCTCCGGCCACAAGATGTACGGGCCGACGGGTGTCGGCGCGCTCTACGGGCGGCGGGAGCTGCTGGAGGCGCTGCCGCCGTTCCTCATGGGCGGCTCGATGATCGAGGTCGTCACCATGACCGAGACGACGTTCCTGCCGCCGCCGGCCCGGTTCGAGGCCGGCACGCAGATGGTGGCGCAGGCGGTCGGGATGGGCGTCGCGGCGGACTACCTCGCCGAGCTCGGGATGGCGAACGTCGCGGTCCACGAGCACCACCTGGCCGGGCTGCTGCTCGACGCCGTGGCCTCGGTGCCGGGCGTGCGCGTGATCGGCCCGACGGAGAACAGGGACCGGCTGGCCGCCGTCTCGTTCGTCGTCGAGGGCGTCCACGCGCACGACGTCGGCGCGGTGCTCGACGATGCGGGCGTGGCCGTGCGCGTGGGCCACCACTGCGCGCAGCCGGTGCATCGCCGGTTCGGCGTCGCGGCGACGTCGCGGGCCACCGCCGGCGTCTACACCACGGACGAGGAGATCGAGGTGTTCCGGGAAGCGCTGACGGGGGTGCGGGCGTTCTTCGGTGTGGACGACGTGAAGGAGACCCGGTGAGCGCGCTGGAGCAGATGTACCAGCAGGTGATCCTCGACCACTCGAAGTACCCGCACGGGCGGGGGCTGCCGGCGGGCGAGAGCGGGACGACTGCGGTCGCCGTGGCACCTCACCCAGGTTGCGGAATCTCGCACCAGGTCAACCCGACGTGCGGCGACGAGATCACGCTGCGGGTCGACGTGACACGCGCCGGCGGCGTGCCGGTGGTCGAGGACGTGCGCTGGGAGGGGCAGGGCTGCTCGATCTCGCAGGCCTCGGCCTCAGTGCTGCGCGACCTCGTCGTCGGCCAGGACCTCGCCACCGTCGACAGGCTCTCGGCGACGTTCCACGACCTCATGGGCTCGCGCGGCGCCGGCCTGGCCGACGAGGAGGTCGAGGAGGCTCTGGGCGACGCGGTCGCCTTCACCGGGGTCTCGAAGTTCCCCGCCCGTATCAAGTGCGCCCTGCTCGGCTGGGCCGCGCTGTCCGATGCCCTCATCCTGTCCGGCGCCCGGGAGGGCTCATGACCACCGAATCGACCACCACCCACGCCAGCGCGGCCGACGTCGAGGAGGCGCTGCGCGACGTCGTCGACCCCGAGCTGGGGATCAACGTGGTCGACCTCGGCCTCGTCTACGGGGTGGTCGTCGACCAGGGGAACACGGCGATCATCGACATGACGCTGACGTCGGCGGCCTGCCCGCTGACGGACGTCATCGAGGACCAGTCCGCGATGGTGCTCGACGGGATCGTCGACGCCTTCCGGATCAACTGGGTCTGGATGCCGCCGTGGGGGCCCGAGCGCATCACGCCCGAGGGCCGCGAGCAGATGCGGGCCATCGGCTTCAACATCTAGTCAGCCTGGGTCTCAGCCGAGGTCGGTCGCGGAGAACGTGTCGCACGCCGTGAGCGTCTTGCTCCGGTAGCCGGTGGTGAACCACTTCTGCCGCTCGGCGCTGGAGCCGTGCGTCCAGGTCTCGGGGTCGATCGAGCCCGTCGCCGACTGCTGGATGCGGTCGTCGCCCACGGCCGACGCCGCGGCGAGCGCGTTGGCCAGCTGTTCGTCCGTGATCGGCTGCAGGAACGGTGTGCCGGTGCTGCTGTTGCTGCTGTTGCTGGTGCCGGCATCCGGGCGCTGCGTGGTGGCCGCGTTGCCGGCCCAGACACCCGCGAAGCAGTCCGCCTGGAGCTCGGTGCGCACGGAGTCGGAGTCGGCTCCCGTGCCGCTGCGCTCGTGCTGGTCGAAGATACCGAGCAGGTTCTGGATGTGGTGGCCGTACTCGTGCGCGGTGACGTACTCCTCGGCGAGCGGGCCATCGGCGGCCCCGAGCTGGGCGAACATCGCGTCGTAGAACCCGAGGTCGATGTAGATCGTCTGGTCGGGCGGGCAGTAGAACGGGCCGACCTCGGTGGTGGCCTGGCCGCAGCCGGTCTGGGTCTGTCCCTCGAAGGTGACGATGCCGGGCAGCGAGAACGTCACACCCTGCTGCTCGACGACCGGCTGCCAGTAGGCGTCGAGGGCGTACGCCGTCGCCGCGAGGCGGCAGTCGCGCTGCGTGTTGGCCTGCTGGACGGTGCAGTCGCCGAGAGCGCCCACCGCGGACGGCTCGACCTGCCCGGTGGCCGGGCCCGAGCCGTCGCCGCCGATGGCGTTGAGCACGTCGCCCAGGTTGCCGCCCTGGAGCAGCACGACGAGCGCCACGACGACGAGCCCGACCACCCCACCACCCACCGCGACACCGCGCCGGCCACCTCCGCCGGAGCCGCCCCGCTGGACGCGGCCGCCCTCGAAGTCTCCGCCCTGGAACGTCACGCGTGCACGGTAACCGTGGTCAGACGCCTGCGCGCGCCGGACCCGCGCGCCACATCCCGGCGGCGAGCCCGGCCGCGAGCACCGCCTTGACGACATCGCCCGGTACGAAGATCAGGTCCGCCGCGAACGCGGCGTGCCAGCTCATCCGGGCGCGGACGACGAGCCCGGCGACGCCGATCGGATGCAGCACCAGCAACCCGGCGACAAGCGCCGCACCC
>DASWOL010000164.1:0-10974 GCA_036398695.1 Cellulomonas sp.
AGCACCTTGCCCATCGCCGAGGCGTGCACCGGGATGGTGAGCCCCGTCTCGAGCATCTGCTGGCTGCCGTCGGGGCGCCGGTTGTGGTGGATCACCAGCACCTCGTGGAACAGCTGCGCGCCCAGGCGTGTCGACAAGCCGGTGCGGCGGGCCAGCTCGGAGGTCCACCGCATCGCGCGCGCCCGCACGTCCAGGGTGTCCAGGTAGACGTTGGACAGCTTGAGCAGCGCCGGCCCCAGCATGTAGCGGGTGCCGTTGGGCTCCTTGGCGACCAGGCCGTGCTGCTGGAGCGACTTGACGATGCCGTGCACGGTGGAGGGCGACAGCTCGAGCGTGGCGGCGAGCTCGGTGATGCCGAGGTGACGCGCCCCCTGGAGTGCGTTGAGCACGCGCGCGGCACGGTCGATCGCCTGGATCACGGATGACCTTCCCGCAGGGGCAGCACCCTCGGCAGCACCGCCGGGACGCCGTTGACACCTGCGCTTGACACTGCCCAAATCGGATGGAGAGTATTCGACATTGTCGAATGGTGTTCTGTCCAGCAGGCCACTCGGCACGGCAAGTCCGTCTCACCGTGCAAAGGAGCACACATGGACGACCACGGGACCCGGAGCCTGCTCCGCCCCGCGCTCGTCGGCACGCAGACGGCCCGCCGATCGTTCACCCCTCATCACAGGGCCGGCTCGGCCTCTCGCCGCGTCGTGTTCGCGTTCGGCCTCATCGCATACCCGGCAGCGGGTCTCCTTCCCGCAACGAATGAAGAAGGTGCTGACGCATGAAGAAGTTCATCAACAACCCGGACGACGTGCTCGCGGACGCGCTCGTCGGCCTGGCCGCGGCCGAGCCGCTGCTCACCGTCGACAAGACGAACCGGATCGTCTACCGGGCGACCCCGAAGGCGCAGGGCAAGGTCGCTCTGATCTCCGGCGGCGGCTCCGGTCACGAGCCCATGCACGGCGGGTTCGTCGGCCTCGGCATGCTCGACGCGGCCTGTGCGGGCGCGGTGTTCACGTCTCCCACACCCGACCAGATGGAAGAGGCCACCAAGGTCGTCGACCGCGGCGCCGGCGTGCTGCACATCGTCAAGAACTACACCGGCGACGTCATGAACTTCGAGATGGCCGCTGAGCTCGCGGACGCCTCCGGAGTCCAGGTCGAGACGGTCGTCACGGCGGACGACGTCGCCGTGCAGGACTCGCTGTGGACCGCCGGCCGCCGCGGTGTCGGCGTCACGGTGCTCCTCGAGAAGATCGTCGGCGCGGCCGCCGAGGCCGGCGCCGACCTCGCCGCCGTCAAGGCCCTCGCGGAGAAGGTCTCCGGCAACGGGCGGTCCTTCGGCATCGCACTGACCAGCTGCACCGTCCCCGCGGCCGGCAAGCCGACGTTCGAGATCGCGGACGACGAGATCGAGATCGGCGTGGGCATCCACGGCGAACCCGGCCGCAGCCGCGGCAAGCTGGTGCCGGCGCACGAGATCGCCGAGCTGTTCGTGGAGCCGATCCTCGCGGACTTCGACTTCACGGGCGCCCCCGCGATCGTGTTCCTCAACGGCCTGGGCGGCACCCCGCTCATCGAGCTCTACCTGCTGTACGGCGAGGTGGCGGCGCTCCTGGCGAAGGCCGGCGTCACCGTGGCCCGCACCCTGGTCGGCCCGTACATGACGTCGCTCGACATGGCCGGCGCCTCGGTGACCGTGCTCAAGGCGGACGACGAGATCCTCAAGTACTGGGACGCCCCCGTGGTCACCCCCGGCCTGCGGTGGGGTGCCTGACGACGATGGCAACGGACACCGTGGACCTGACAACTCTCATCGCCTGGCTCGACACGTTCCGTGGCTACGTCACGGAGAACCGGGCGTACCTCACTGAGCTCGACTCGGCGATCGGCGACGCCGACCACGGCATCAACATGACCCGTGGCATGGACGCCGTCTTCGCCAAGCTCACCGAGGTGCAGGCAGGAGACACGCCGTTCGGCACGATCGACGACCTGTTCAAGGCGGTCGGGATGACCCTGGTCACCTCGGTCGGGGGCGCGAGCGGGCCGCTGTACGGCACGTTCTTCCTGCGGATGGGACGCGCCGCGGGGACCGCGGTCAGCCTCGACGCCGCCGGGCTCGGAGCCGCACTGCGGGCCGGGCTCGAGGGCGTCGTGGCACGGGGCAAGCCGGAGGCGGGCGACAAGACGATGTACGACGCGATGTCGCCCGCCCTCGACGCCTACGACGCCGCCGTCGCCGGCGGTGCCGGTGCGGCGGCGGCTGCTCAGGCGGCGTTCGAGGCCGCCGAGGTGGGACGGGACGCGACGATCCCGTGGGTGGCCCGCAAGGGCCGCGCCAGCTACCTCGGCGAACGCTCCGCGGGTCACCTCGACCCCGGCGCGACCTCGACGGCGCTGCTGTTCCGCTCGCTCGCCGAGACCCTGGCCTGACCGATGGCGGTTGGCATCGTCGTGGTCTCGCACAGCCCTGCGCTGGCGAAGGCCGCAGTCGACCTGGCGCTCGAGATGGTGCCCGCCGGACCTCCCCCCGTGGCCGTGGCCGCGGGGGGACCCGGCGGGGTCACCGGGACGGACGCCGTGGCGGTGAGCGAGGCGATCGGCAAGGTCGCCTCCCCCGACGGCGTCCTGGTCCTCATGGACCTGGGCTCCGCGGTGCTGTCCGCGGAGATGGCCCTGGAGTTCGTCGACGACCCCGACGTCCCGGTGCGGCTGACGAGCGCGCCCTTCGTCGAGGGCCTGCTGTCCGCGGTGGTGTCCGCGGCAGGCGGCGCGAGCCTGGACGCCGTCGAGCGCGAGGCGAAGGGTGCGCTCGCGGCCAAGGCGAGCCACCTGGCCGACGAGCCCGACGAGGCCGACCGGCCCGACCGACCCGCTGCGGTCGCACCGCCGGCGGCCGCCCTGACGCGGGACCTCACCTTGATCAACCCGGTCGGCATGCACGCCCGGCCCGCTGCCATGCTCATCTCCGCGCTCGGCGGGCTCGACGCCGCCGTGACGGTGCAGAACCTGCGGACCGGCCGGCCGGCCGCCGCCGTGTCCGGCACCACCGCGCTGCTGACGATCGACGGCCGCAACGGTGACGTGCTGCGCTTCGGCGCCTCCGGTCCCGACGCGGACGAGGCGCTGCACCGGATCGCTGATCTCGTCGGGCGCGGCTTCGACGAGCTCGACGCGGCAGCGCCGAACGTGCCGGGCGTGCCGAACGTGCCGGGCGTGCCAGCCGTGCCAGCCGCAGCGCACCCGAGTTCGTCGGGCGGCGTCTCTCCCACGGGCGGCGACTCAGCCGCGGACCACGGGGCCGCGCCGGCGGCCGCAGCGCCGTCCGGTGCGCCGTCCGGCGCACCGCTCGGTGTCAGCGCGGGCCGCGGTGTCGGCCCGGTGGTGCATATGCCGGATCCGGTGACGGAGCCTTCCTCGGGGTCGACCGTGCCCGAGGATGCGCGTGCGGCCGAGGCGGACCGTGTCAGCGCGTCCGCCTCGGCCGTCGCGGCGGAGCTGCGCGAGCGCGCCGGCCGCGTCGACGCCGAGGCGAAGGCGATCCTCGAGGCGAACGCCCTCATCGCCGAGGACCAGGGCGTGCTCGACGACGCGCGAACCCGCGTCACCGGCCAGGGCGTGCCCGCGGCGGCCGCCGTGTGGCAGGCGTTCTCCGCGGTGGCCGAGATGTTCGCCGCCGCCGGAGGGGTGATCGCCGGCCGCGTCGCCGACCTGCACGACGTCCGCAACCGCATCGTCGCGCACCTGCAGGGGCTGCCCGCACCCGGTGTGCCGGTGCGCAGCGAGCCGTACGTGCTCGTCGCACGCGACCTCGCGCCGGCGGACACGGCCCTGCTCGACCCGGCGGTGTGCCGCGCGCTCGTCACCGCCGAGGGCGGCCCGACGAGCCACGCGGCGATCCTCGCGCGCTCGCTCGGCCTGCCGGCGGTGGTCGGCGCGCCGGCGGCCCTCGACATCCCCGAGGGCACCCTGCTGCTGGTCGACGGTGGCACCGGCGAGCTGATCGTCGACCCGTCGCCCGAGCTCGTGGCCCAGGTGAAGGCGGCACCGAAGGCGCCGGAGTTCACGGGCACGGGGGCCCTGGCGGACGGGACGCCGGTCAAGCTCAAGGCCAACGTCGGCGGCACCGCGGACGCCGATCGCGGCGCCACGGCGCACGCGCAGGGCGTCGGCCTGTTCCGCACCGAGTTCCTGTTCCTCGACCGCGCGACCCCGCCGACGCTCGACGAGCAGGTGGCGGCGTACCGGGCGGTGCTGGAGCGGTTTCCGCACGACGACGTCGTGATCCGCACCCTGGACGCCGGCGCGGACAAGCCGCTGGCGTTCGTCGGCCCGCAGCACGAGGACAACCCGGCGCTGGGCGTGCGGGGCCTGCGCACGTCCTGGCGCAGCCCGCAGGTGCTCGCCGACCAGCTCGACGCCATCGCGCGGGCGGGCGAGCAGACCGGCACGCACCCGTGGGTGATGGCACCGATGGTGAGCACGGTCGCCGAGGCGGCCGGATTCGTCGCGCTGGCCAAGGAGCACGGCATCGCCACCGCCGGCGTCATGGTGGAGACGCCGTCCGCGGCGCTGCTGGCCGACGACCTGCTGAAGGTCGTGGACTTCGTCAGCCTCGGCACCAACGACCTGGCGCAGTACACGATGGCCGCGGACCGCCTGTCCGGCGAGCTCGCCGCCCTCAACGACCCGTGGCAGCCGGCGGTGCTCCGCCTCATCGCCCAGGTCGGTGCGGCCGGCAGGCGGACCGGCACGCCGGTGGGCGTGTGCGGCGAGGCCGCCGGTGACCCGCTGCTGGCCGTGGTCCTCGTCGGGCTCGGGGTCACGAGCCTGTCGATGGCGCCCGGCCTGCTCGGCGCGGTGGCGCACCAGCTCGGCGCGGTGGACCGGGCCGGTTGCGAGCGTGCCGCAGCCGCGGCCGTCGCGGCGGTGGACCCTGCCGGCGCCAAGGCCGCCGTGGGCCTGGCGCTCGCTCCCGCACCCGGCCGGTGACGTCCCTGCCGCCGTCCGGCGACGGCCGCCGGACGATGGCGCCGACCAGCCACGCGGCGCCCGTCTCGCGGGCCGGCTACCGCGCCACGGAGTAGACCAACCGCGCGAACGGGCCGACCGCCGCCGCCGAGACGAGCGTCAGCCGCTCCGGTCCCACCCTCCGCGGCAGCAGGGGTGCACCCCCGGTGAGGAACGCCGGTGCGACCGAGAGCGCGATCTCGTCGAGGGCGCCCGCGTCGAGGAACTGCCCGGCCAGGTCGCCGCCGCCGACCACCCAGACGGCGCCGTCGCCCGCGGCCGCACGGATCTCAGGCAACGCCGCGGCGACCGGACCGGAGACCAGTCGCACGTCCGCACCCGCCGGCACCGGCAGGTCCCGCGACGTGAAGACGAACGTCGGCCTGTCGCCGTAGAAGCCACGCCACCGCTCCGGATGCGCGAGGAGATCCTCGTGCGCCAGCACCCACTCGTACGTGGTCGACCCCTCGACCAGCACGGACGCCTCGGAGGGGAACAGTCCCTCGGCCGGCTCGTCGCCACCGGGGACGGCGAACAGCCAGTCCAGCGAGCCCTGCTCGTCCGCGATCCAGCCGTTGACGCTGGTCGCCGTGTCGAAGACCACCTTGCCCATGCGCGCCACGGTACGGGCCGCCACCGACACGCCGGCGCGACGCCTACGGCACGACGACGGTGATCCCCGCGCCCGCCGTCCCGGCCCCCAGCGCGGCGAGCGCACCCGCCGCCTCGTCGAGCCCCACCACCCGCTCGACGAGCCGCCCCGGGTCCAGGCGCCCCGCCGCGACGTCCGCGAGCATCGCCGGGTACTGGTGCGCCGCCATCCCGTGCGAGCCGTAGATCTCCAGCTCCCAGGCGATCACCCGGTCCATCGGCAGCCCGGGCCGAGCGTGCTCGCCGAGCAGCAGCCCGGCCTGCACGTGCCGCCCGCGCCGCCGCAGGCCGAGCACCGAGGCGGTCGCCGTGGCCGGTGAGCCGAAGGCGTCGATCGAGACGTGCGCACCTCCGCCGGTGGCGTCCACCACGAGCCGGGCGACCTCCTCGGGCGCCAGCCCGGCAGGGTCGAGCGTCACGGCGGCGCCCAGCCCGTCGGCCACCGCCCGGGCGGCCGGCGACGGGTCGACGACGACGACGCGGGCGCCCGCCGCGACCGCCACCTGCACCGCCGACAGGCCGACCCCGCCGGCGCCGAGCACGACGACCTCGTCGTGCGCCCGCACGCGCCCGTGCACCGTCAGGGCGCGGTAGGCGGTGGCGAACCGGCAGCCCAGCGAGGCCGCCACGACGGCGGAGAGCCCCGGCGGCAGCCGGACCAGGTTGGCGTCGGCGTGGTGCAGCCCGACGAGCTCGGCGAACGACCCCCAGTGCGTGAATCCGGGCTGCTCCTGGTGCGGGCACACCTGCTGCTCACCGGCGCGGCAGACCTCGCACACCCCGCACGCGCACACGAACGGCACCGTGACCACGTCACCGGCCCGCCAGCCGGAGACGGCGGGTCCCACCGCAACGACCTCGCCCGCCAGCTCGTGGCCGGGGACGTGCGGCAACGCCACCGAGTCGTCGTGCCCCTGCCAGGCGTGCCAGTCGCTGCGGCACACGCCGGTGGCGGCGACCCGCACCACCACGCCGTCCGGCGGGCAGTCCGGGTCGGGCACCTCCCGCACCGACGGCGGGGCACCGAACTCGTCGATCACCAGGGCGCGCACGGCACCGATGCTCCCAGATGCGGGCTCAGGCCAGCGCCGGCTCCGGCACGGGCACGGCGGCCGCGGAGTCCAGGAGCTCGAGCAGCTGCGGAGCCGTCGACGCCCCGGGGCCGGTGACCGCCGACACCTCCCACTGCGGCGTCGAGCCGGCGGGCAGCCGCACCGTCACCAGCCCGGCGGCCTGCGGCTTCGCCGAGATCGGCAGCGGGACCAGCGCGATCCCCAGGCCCCGGTGCAGCAGGTCGAGCAGCGTGTGGATGTCGTTGACGGTGCACCGCACCCGTCGATGCACGCCGTGGGCTGCCGCCGCGCGGTCGTTCAGCGAGCGCACCGCCCACGACGGGTCGAAGTCCACGAAGTCCTCGTCGTCCAGGTCCGCCCACTCGACGCGCGACGAGGCCGCCAGCGGATGCTCCGGCGGCGCCAGCAGCACCACCGGCCGGGTGGCGATCGGCGTGCGGGCCAGCGTGCCCAGGTGCTCGCCCGTGGCGACGAACGCGACGTCCATCGCCCCGGAGCGCACCCGGGACAGCAGGTCGTAGGAGCCCGCCTGCGTGAAGTCGATCGCCACCTGCGGGTACCGGCGGTGGAACCGTTCGAGCAGCGACGGCACGTCGATCACGCCCAGGCACTGCTCGGCCCCGACGGCCAGCGTGCCCGACAGGGCGCGCGTGGCCCGGACCACGGCGTCGCGGGCGGCGCCGGCCTGCTCGAGCATGGCGCGGGCGTGCGGCAGCAGGGCCAGGCCGGCGTCGGTCGGCTCGACGCGGCGGGTGGTCCGTGTGAACAGCGTGACGCCGAGCTCGGACTCCAGCGCCCGGATCGCGGCCGACAACCCCGACTGCGACACCCCCGTCACGCCGGCGGCGCGCGTGAACTGCTCCTCGTCCGCGAGCGCGACCAGGAACTCCATCTGCCGCAGGTCCATTGATCGACTCCGCTTCTGGATCAAATGACTGCTAGTTGTTGGACTTCTATGTTAGGCCCGGCCTAGCCTCGCCGGTAGCGCCCGACGAGGGCGCGTCACACGAGACGTGAGGCGCACCGTGCAGCAGCGAACCCTGGGGAGCCGGCAGGTCAGCGCGATCGGGCTCGGCGGCATGCCGATGTCCATCGAAGGACGGCCCGACGAGGCACGGTCGATCGCGACGATCCACGCGGCGCTCGACGCCGGCGTGACGTTCATCGACACCGCGAACTCCTACCACCTGCTCGCCGGCGAGGTGGGCCACAACGAGCGGCTCATCGCCAAGGCCCTCGCGTCCTACGGCGCCGACACCTCCGGCGTGCTCGTCGCGACGAAGGGCGGTCACCTGCGCCCCGGCGACGGCCGCTGGACCCAGAACGGCGACCCGGCGTACCTCAAGGAGGCGGCGAAGCAGTCGCTGAAGGATCTCGGCGTGGAGTCCATCGGGCTGTACCAGTTCCACCGGCCGGACCCGCAGGTGCCGTTCGCCGACTCGGTGGGCGCCATCCGCGACCTGCTCGACGAGGGCGTCATCCGGATGGCCGGCATCTCCAACGCGAGCGTCGCGCAGATCGACGAGGCGAACCAGATCCTCGGCGGGCGCCTGGTGTCGGTCCAGAACCAGTTCTCCCCCGCCCACCGCTCCACGCTGGACACGCTGCAGCACTGCGCCGAGCTCGGCATCGCGTTCCTGCCGTACACCCCGCTGGGCGGCATCGGCCGCGCCCACGGCGTGGGCGACCGGTTCCCCGAGTTCGCGACGGTCGCCGCGGCGCACGGCGTCAGCCCCCAGCGGGTCGTCCTGGCCTGGGAGCTCGCGCTCGCGCCGGTCGTGATCCCGATCCCCGGGGCCTCCCGGCCCGAGTCGATCACCGACTCCGCCGCCGCGACGGACCTCGTGCTGTCCGCCGACGAGCTCGCCGTCCTGTCCGCCACCCACTGACGCTGGAGACAACCCCGTGAAGACCTTCACCCTGCCCGGAACCGACATCGTGGTCCCCGAGGTGGTCCTCGGCCTGATGCGCATCGCCGAGAAGACCGACGACGAGATCCGCACGCTCGTCGGCACCGCCGCGGACGCCGGCATCGACTTCCTCGACCTCGCCGACGTCTACGGACCGACGCTGCACGAGTGCGAGGCGCGCTACGGCGCTGCCCTCAGGCTGACGCCGTCCCAGCGCGAGAAGGTGACGATCCAGACCAAGGCCGGGATCGTCCGTGAGCCGCTGAGCTTCGACTTCTCCTACGAGCACCTCGTCGAGTCGGTGGACGGCTCGCTGCGGGCACTGCAGACCGACTACATCGACATCCTGCTGCTGCACCGGCCCGACGCCCTGGTCGAGCCCGAGGAGGTGGCCCGCGCGTTCGACGACCTGCAGGCGGCCGGCAAGGTGCGCCACTTCGGGGTGTCCAACCAGAAGCCGAGCCAGATCGAGCTGCTGCGCACCTACGTCAAGCAGCCCATCGTGGCCAACCAGCTGCAGCTGTCGATCACGCACGCCAACCTGTTCACCCAGGGCACGGCCGTGAACATGAACGGCCTGGACCAGTCGATCGACCGGGACAACGGTGTCGTCGACTACTGCCGGCTGCACGACATCGCGCTGCAGGCGTGGTCGCCCTTCCAGGCGGCGTTCTTCACCGGCCCCTTCCTCGGCTCGGCGGACTACCCGGAGCTCAACGCGGTGATCGACCGGCTCGCGGCGCAGTACGCCGTGCCCGCCGAGGCGATCGCCACGGCGTGGATCCTGCGCCACCCCGCCAAGTGGCAGGTGGTGCTCGGCACCACCACCCCGGCGCGCGTGACGGCCGCCGCGGCCGGCTCGGACATCACGCTGACGCGCTACGAGTGGTACGAGCTCTACCGCGCCGCCGGGCACATCCTGCCCTGACACCCGTTCGCAGTAGCGCCCACTCGTCCGGGGGACGAACCGGACATTTCGAAGTCCCTCGGACGAGTGGTTGTGCGGGTGAGATCGGACAGAACGCCTGACGGCCCCGCAGCCCGCGGCCGACCATAGGGCCATGCAGGAGACTGAGCCGCAGGGCGAGCGCAAAGACCGGGACTTCTACGTCCATGTGACGGACGCGGATGTGCACGCGGCGCGAGACGCCTGGTGGCGTGCGCACAACGCGGACCCCTCCGCGGAGCGCACCGTGATCCTCTACGAGTCGTACCGCCAGATCGTCCGCGCGCAGGCGCAGCAGATCGCCGACGAGTTCCGCGCAGCGCACGCGCGCTGACGCGCCACCAGACGCAAGGGCCGGGATCTCCCGGCCCTTGCTCATGCCTCGGCGTTCTGTCCCGGCAGCACCTGGACGTCCGGCCCCGGGAACACGAGGCCCTCGTGCCCGTCGGCGAACCGCACGAGGAACGGCGGACCGCCTTCGAGGCCGCGGGTCTCGACGATCTCCCCGGACCGGTCCTTGGTGTCGATGGTCCGGCCGTGCACGACGAGCCGGTCACCCGCTGATGCGCGCATCGTTGCTCACCTCACGACGAGGCTAGCGCCGGCCGACCCGCTCGGCACCAGGAGCGGGGCGCGCTCGTCGGGACCGCTGCGCTCAGGCCGCGACCAGGTCGAACGCGTTGCCCTCCGGGTCGGTGAGCGTCACCGACCGATGCCCGCCGCCGAGCATGCCGCCCAGGCGCCGAGCGCCCAGCCCGACGAGGCGGCGGGACTCGCCGTCGAGGTCGGTGGTGGTCAGCTGCAAGTGCAGCGGGGTGCGCAGCACGCGCCCGTCGGTCACCCGGCGGAAGACGAGCCGCGGCACGCCGATCGCGGTGCCGTCGACCAGCTCGGCGTACTCCGTGGTGGCGCCGGGCGCCAGCTCGAGGCGGAGCGCCGAGGCCCAGAACTGAGCGGTCACCTGGGCGTCGAACGCGTCGTACGCCAGGCCATGGAACGTGGTGGGCATGACTGCCTCCTGGGGGTCGGTTGCTCGAGTCGACCGTGGCCGACGAGCCTTCGAGGATGCTGGGACGGCACCGGGTGCCAGCCGTGGGCCGTGGGAGAGGCGCCGTGGGATCCGGCCGCCTCGTAACGGAGGTTCCTCCGCTTGTACCGGAAGCCTAACCGGAGGAACCTCCGATTGGCAAGAGGTGGCGCGGGTCGGTCGCCGGCGATGTGGCGCGGGCGCCGCGGTGTCACCGGACCGGCGCTTCGCCCGGATCGGCCACTAAGGTCGGATCCCGATGGCGTCCGGAGCTCAGGGCCTCCCCGAGTCGCGCTCGCCACCCGGGCCTCTAGCTCAACTGGCAGAGCAGCGGACTTTTAATCCGCGGGTTGTGGGTTC
>DASWOL010000165.1:0-17535 GCA_036398695.1 Cellulomonas sp.
CATCGGCCAGAAGGCCTCACCGGTGGCGCCGGCAGCGGCGACGACCTCGGCGCGGGCCGCGGCCAAGGGCGTCAAGGGCGTCAAGGTCACCGTGCTCGACGAGAAGGCGCTGGCGGCCGGCGGGTACGGCGGGCTCGTCGGCGTCGGGCAGGGCTCCACCCGCCCGCCGCGGCTGGTCAAGGTCGCCTACGCGCCCTCGCGCCCCAGGGCGAAGGTCGCGCTCGTCGGCAAGGGCATCACGTTCGACTCCGGCGGCATCTCGATCAAGCCGTCCGGCGCGATGGAGACGATGAAGTCGGACATGGCCGGTGCGGCCGCGGTGCTGCACACCGTCCTGGCCGCGGCCCACCTCGGCCTGCCTGTCGCCGTGACCGGGTGGCTGTGCCTGGCGGAGAACATGCCCTCAGGCACGGCGCAGCGGCCTTCGGACGTGGTGACCATCCGTGGCGGCAAGACGGTCGAGGTGCTCAACACCGACGCCGAGGGTCGGCTCGTCATGGCCGACGGCCTGGTCGCCGCCACCGAGGAGAAGCCCGACGTCGTGATCGACATCGCGACGCTGACCGGCGCCCAGGTGGTGGCGCTGGGTGATCGGGTGGGCGCCGTCATGGGGTCCGACGACGTGCGCGCCGAGATGGTGGCGGCGGCGAACCGCAGCGGCGAGCAGGCGTGGCCCATGCCGTTGCCCGACGAGCTCAAGGCCACCCTGTCGTCGAAGGTGGCCGACCTGGCGAACGTCGCGGCGGGCCGCGACGCCGGCATGCTCGTGGCGGGGATCTTCCTGCGCGAGTTCGCCGGCACCACGCCGTGGGCGCACTACGACATCGCGGGCCCCGCGTTCAACGACCGTGCCGAGCACGACTACACGCCCAAGGGCGGCACCGGCTTCGGCGTCCGCACGCTCTTGGCGTTCGTCGAGTCGCGCACCACCCGCTGACCTCGCGCACCACCCGCTGACACAAGTGGAGCCGACACGCACGGACACGCCGGGCGAGGTGTCAACTTCGCTCCAGTGAGGACCGTTTCGCTCCACTGACGGGCCCTTCGCTCCATTGACGGGCCGTTCGGCTCCAGTGAGGACCGTTTCGCTCCACTGACGGGCCGTTCGGGTCCGCTGACGTCGGCTTGGCTCCACTGACGGGCCGTTCCGCTCCAATGACGACCGTTTGCCTCCACTCACCGGCCGTTCGGCTCCGCTGGAAAGCTGTCAGGCGGGATCGGTGGTGTTCTGGTTGCGCAGGATGCGCTGGCGGGCGTTCCAGTCCCGGACGCGCTGCGGGTAGCCGACGCGCTGCACGTCGTACACCGGGATGCCCAGGTCGCGGGCGATCTGGCCGGCGGTCTGCGGGTCGGGAACCCGGCGGCGTGTCCACTCGCCGTCGGTCGCCACGAGCATCACCGTGGTCGGGGTCACCGTGGTCGCCGGCTCGACGTAGGCCTCGACGCCCACCTTTGTCCGCACGAATTCCTTGAGGTGCGCCAAGGTTGCCTCGCGCGCCTCACGCGCCGACGGTTCTCCCCCCGCGGCCGGCTTGCGCCGACGGAACAACGCCATGACGTCGAGCCTAACCGCGCCGCCCTGCCCGTGGCGGCGCTCGGCGGAGAGGGGCGAGACATGGGATGAATGTCGGCGACGTCACACCGTCCGGCTGCCGGGAGGGTTCGTCCCGGACGTGCGGGAATGACAAGATGGACTTTGGTCCTTGATCCCATGACATCCCTACCGAGGAGCAGGCTGTGGCCGACACCGGCACCTTCGACATCGTCGTCCTAGGCGGAGGGAGCGGCGGCTACGCGACGGCGCTGCGCGCCGCACAGCTCGGCAAGTCCGTGGCACTCGTGGAGGCCGACAAGGTGGGCGGCACCTGCCTTCACCGCGGGTGCATCCCCACCAAGGCGCTGCTGCACGCGGCCGAGCTGGCCGACGACGCGCGCGAGGGCGAGCAGTACGGCGTGCACACCGCGCTCGAGCGCATCGAGATGGCCGAGGTCAACCAGTACAAGGACTCGGTGATCGGCCGGCTGTACAAGGGGCTGCAGGGCCTGGTCTCCTCGCGCGGCGTCGAGGTGGTCAACGGCTGGGGCACCCTCACCGGTCCGAGCACGGTACAGGTGGATGACCGCACGCTCACCGGCGAGCACGTGGTCCTCGCCTCCGGCTCGTACGCCCGCTCGTTGCCCGGGCTGGAGATCGGCGGCCGGGTGATCACCTCCGACCAGGCGCTCCAGCTCGACTGGATCCCGAAGAGCGTGATCATCCTCGGCGGCGGCGTCATCGGGTCGGAGTTCGCCTCGGTGTGGAAGTCGTTCGGGGCCGACGTGACGATCGTCGAGGCGCTGCCCCACCTGCTGCCCAACGAGGACGAGGCGCTGTCCAAGGCGTTCGAGCGCCAGTTCCGCAAGCGCGGAATCGCCTTCTCGGTCGGCGTCCGCTTCGCCGGGGTCTCGCAGACCGACGACGGCGTGCACGTGTCGCTCGAGGACGGCAAGACGTTCGACGCCGACCTCCTGCTGGTCGCCGTCGGCCGTGGCCCGGCCACCAGCGGCCTGGGCTACGAGGAGCAGGGCGTGACGGTCGACCGCGGCTTCGTCATCACCGACGAGCGGCTGCGCACCTCGGTGGGCAACATCCGCGCCGTGGGAGACATCGTCCCCGGCCTGCAGCTGGCCCACCGCGGCTTCGCCCAGGGCATCTTCGTCGCTGAGGACATCGCCGGGCTCAACCCGGCACCGATCGTCGAGTCCGGCATCCCCCGCGTCACGTACTCCAGCCCCGAGGTCGCCTCCGTCGGCGTCACCGAGGCGAAGGCTCGCGAGCTGTACGGCGACGTCGAGACGGTCGAGTACAACCTCGGCGGGAACGGCAAGAGCCAGATCCTCGGCACGCAGGGCTTCATCAAGCTCGTGCGGAAGAAGGACGGCCCGGTGGTGGGCGTGCACATGATCGGCGCGCGGGTCGGTGAGCTTGTCGGCGAGGGACAGCTCATCGTCAACTGGGAGGCTTACCCCGAGGACGTCGCGAGCCTCATCCACGCCCATCCCACCCAGAACGAGGCACTCGGCGAGGCGTTCCTCGCCCTGGCCGGCAAGCCGCTGCACGCGCACAGCTGAGAACCGAAGGAGATCCGAGCCGTCATGTCGCAGAACGTGCAGCTTCCCGCTCTCGGTGAGTCCGTCACCGAAGGCACCGTCACCCGTTGGTTGAAGGCCGTCGGCGACACCGTCGCGGTCGACGAGCCGCTGCTGGAGATCTCGACCGACAAGGTCGACACCGAGATCCCGTCACCGTTCGCCGGGGTCCTCGAGCAGATCCTCGTCGGTGAGGACGAGACCGCGCAGGTGGGCGCCGTGCTGGCCGTGATCGGCGATGGCACCGGTGCCACGTCCGACGAGCCCGCGGCCGCACCGGCGGCTCAGGCGGCCCGCAGCGACGAGCCCGCCGAGGCTCCCGCTGTCGCCCCTGCCGAAGCGACAGCCCCGGCTGAGGAGCCGGAGCAGGCACCGGCGCCGGAGCCCGCACCCACATCCGCCGCAGCCGCCCCGGCCGAGCCCGCCGCCGGCGCCGAGGTGCGCCTGCCGGCTCTCGGCGAGTCGGTCACCGAGGGCACGGTCACCCGCTGGCTGAAGAGCGTCGGCGACACGGTCGCGGTCGACGAGCCGCTGCTGGAGATCTCCACCGACAAGGTGGACACCGAGGTGCCGTCGCCGGTCGCCGGTGTGGTGCAGCAGATCCTCGTCGGCGAGGACGAGACCGCGCAGGTCGGCGCCGTACTGGCCATCGTCGGCAGCAGCACGCCGGCGGCCACCGCTCCGGCTGCGACTGGGACTCCGGCCGCAGCCCCGGCCCCGGCTTCCGCTCCCGCCGAGGCTGCGGCTCCCGCCGCCCCGGCGCCCGCTCCGGTGCCGGCAACCCCCGCCCCCCCGGCCCCGGCCCCGGCCCCGGCACCGGCACCGGCAGCGGTCGCGGCCGAGCCAACACCGGTCGCGCCCGAGCAGGCCGCCGCGGTGGCCGTCCCCGCCGGCGGCCAGTACCTGACGCCGCTCGTCCGCAAGCTGGCAGCCGACAAGGGCGTCGACGTGGCGACCCTCACCGGCACCGGCGTCGGCGGCCGGATCCGCAAGGAGGACGTGCTCGACGCGGCCGCCAAGGCCGAGGCCGCCCGCCTCGCCGCCGAGCAGGCGGCGGCCGCCCGGGCATCGGCGCCGGCTCCCGTGGCGGCACCCACGGCCCCGTCGGCCTCCCCGGCGGCGAGCGTGCCCCCGGTGTCCCCGCTGCGCGGCACCACCGAGAAGGCCAGCCGGCTGCGCCAGATCATCGCCGAGCGCATGGTCGAGGCCCTGCACACCCAGGCTCAGCTCACCACGGTGGTCGAGGTGGACGTCACCAAGGTCGCCCGGCTGCGGACGAAGGCCAAGGACGGGTTCAAGGCGCGCGAAGGGGTCAACCTGACGTTCCTGCCGTTCTTCGTGCAGGCCGCCGTCGAGGCGCTCAAGGCCTACCCGAAGGTCAACGGCGTCCTCGAGGGCAACCAGATCACCTACCACGGCAGCGAGAACGTCGGCATCGCGGTGGACACCGAGCGTGGGCTCGTGGTGCCGGTGATCAGGGATGCCGGCGACCTCAACCTCGCCGGGCTGGCGCGGAAGATCGCCGATCTCGCCGGCCGCACCCGCGGCAACAAGGTCTCGCCCGACGAGCTGTCCGGCGCCACGTTCACGGTGACCAACACCGGCTCCGGCGGCGCGCTGATCGACACCCCGATCGTCCCCGGCGGCACGTCCGCGATCCTCGCCACGGGCACCATCGTCAAGCGGCCCGTCGTCGTGACCGGTGAGGACGGCGCGGACGTCATCGCCGTGCGCCAGATGTGCTACCTGTCGCTGTCCTACGACCACCGGCTGGTGGACGGCGCGGACGCGTCGCGCTACCTGATGGCGATCAAGCAGCGGATCGAGGAGGGGGCGTTCGAGGCCGAGCTTGGTCTCTGACCTCCGGTTTCGCCCGGACCCCGGCGCGGCCCCGCCGCGCGCGCCCGAGGGAAGCGCGGACAATGGCGACATGCGCGTCGTCGTGGCCGGATCCCATGGGCTGATCGGCGGCGCGCTCGTGGCGCAGCTGCGCTCCGGGGGGCACGACGTGGTCCGGCTGGTCCGCGGTGAGGCGACCGCGCCCGACGCGGCCCGGTGGAACCCTGACACGGGCGTGCTCGACCCGGCCGCGCTGGCGGGCGCCGACGCCGTGGTCAACCTGGCTGGCGTCAGCGCCGGTTCGCGCCCGCTGACGAGCGCACGCAAACGCGCCGTCGTCGGGTCCCGCCTGCGCACGACGAGCCTGCTGGCCACCACCCTCGCGTCCCACCCGGACATGCCACGGGTGCTGCTCCAGGCGTCCGCGGTCGGCGCGTACGGCGACCGCGGAGACGACGAGCTGACCGAGGCCGAGCCTCTCGGGCACACGTTCTTCGCCAGCCTCGTCGAACGCTGGGAGGCGGCGACCGCGCCGGCGGAGGCCGCCGGCGTGCGCGTGGCGCATCTGCGCAGCGGCATCGTCCTGTCGCCGAACGGCGGAGCGCTCGGCCGCGTGCTGCCGCTCATCCGCCTCGGCCTGGGCGGGCGCATCGGGTCCGGCCGGCAGTTCTGGAGCTGGATCACCATGCACGACGAGGTCCGCGCGATCGTCCACCTGCTCACCGCAGACGTGCACGGTCCGGTCAACCTGGTCGCCGGCGCCACGCGCAACGCTGACGTCATCGCCGCCCTCGCCGCCGCCTGGCACCGTCCGGCCGTGCTGCCGGTGCCGGGCTTCGCGCTGCGGCTCGTCCTCGGCGACTTCGCCCAGGAGGTGCTCGGCTCGGCCCGTGCCGTGCCCGCGGTGCTCACCGCCTCAGGCTTCGCCCCCGACCACCCGGACATCGCCACCGCAGTGGCCTGGGTGAAGGCCACCTCGGCCGGGCGCTGACCGCTTCGCCGCACATGACACGTGACACGGCACGTGACGGCACGTGGCAGCACGTGGCAGCACGTGGCAGCACGTGGCAACAGGTGACGGAGCGTGCGGCACCGCCGCGCCGTCAGCGTCAGGATGCTCCGGCCGGGTCACTGACCTGCCACACACGCCACCCGTCGTCGGTCCAGCGCAGGTGCAGCACCACTGTCCGTGGCGTCGTCCCCGGGACCTCCACGCTGCCGGACTCCCCCACCCTCCGGTACGGGCTCGACGCCGACGTCACCGCGACCCGCACGTCGCCCGGGCCGGAGCCCGCGACGTCGTCGGCCGCCTGGACGTCCACGCTCAACCCGTCGAGGCGGTCGGTGCCCAGGGAGGTGAGCAGGTCTTCGTCGGCCGCCCTGGCCGGACCGCCCCTGGCGTCCACGCTCTCGAGACCGGCGGGGTCGCCTGCGCCCAGGACGGCCGCGCGCCGGCGGGTCAGTGCGGCTGCCGCAGCCGCAGGCGCGTCCGGGTCGAGCACCGGGTCGAGCACCTCGTCGCGCACGTCGTCGCGCACCTCGTCGCGCACCGGGTCGGGCGCCTTGTCGAGCACGGGATCGGGCAGCCCGTCGACCACCACACCCGCCGGTGACTGGGCCGGCCCGCCGTCCGCCCGCACCGCCACCGGCGGGGCGAACAGTGCCGCCGCGGCCACCAGCAGAGCCACCGTGACGAGCGCGGTCCGTACCCGACCTCGGCGCCGCGCCCGCCGCCGCTGGGCGCGCCGACCTGCCAGGCGCGGGCCCGGCTTCGCGTTCGCGGTCCCGGTTCGTGGGCCGACGAGCCGGCGCGGCAGCCGAGGCGCCCCTGGACGCGGCATCACCGTGGGCGCGCGGGTCGGCGGCGTCCCGCCGTCCGGCGCGAGGACCTCGGCGCGAGCGAGCGCTCCGGCGTCGGGCAGCCGGACCGGCTCGGGACACACCGCGTCGAAGCACGCCTGTGCCACCCCGGCGCCGCTGCGGCAGCCGCTCGACAGCAGCTCGCCGAGCACCGGGCGCAGGTCGGGCTCGTCGTCGAGGCCCGGCTCGTCGTCCAGCGGCGGGAGTGCCGGCGCCATCGCACCCAGCACCAGTCGCAGCAGGCCCGGGACGTCGTCGTCCGGGGTCGCGGACCACGCACGCGGCACGGCGAGCACCGGGCGGCCACCGTCGACGAAGACCACGTCGCGGGCCGTCGGCGGGCCGTAGGCGAGACCCGCGCCGTGGACCTCGTCGAGCGTCTCGGCCAGGGGGATCGCCACCGTCGCCGCCTCGCCGTCGGTCAACGGCACGCGCGCACGGAGCACCTCGGCGAGGCTCGGCCCCGACGATGCCCCCGACAGCACACCGCGGCGCATCAGCGCGTCGACACCGTCGGGAGGAACAGCGAGGGCGGCCATGGCGCCCATCGAAGCGGGGAACGGCCGCCCGTCGCGTCCGTCGTCCACAGGCCTACGCGAGCTTGACGGCGCGTCCCTCGGCAGCGGCGACCTTCGCGACGTCGAGGACGCGCGCCACGTGCACGGCGTCGAGCGGATCCACCGGCGCCGGTCCACCCTCGGCCGCCCAGCGCACCACGGCCCGGTAGAGGTCGGCGTGCCCACCGGGCGCCGCCGGCACGGGCTCCATCTGGGCGCCACGCACCAGCCAGCCCTCGTGCTCCGGCACGCCGTGGGCGTCGTCGAGCGCCTCGAAGGGCGTCGCCTCGCCCTCGTAGCGCGTGACGAGATAGGCGGCCTTGTCCCCCAGCACGCGCGTGCGCGGCCCGGGCGCGCCGACGAGCGCACCGGCCGTCAGGTGGCTGATCACCTGATGGCCCGCGGCGTCCGGGACATGGGTCAGGGCGAGGAACACGTCGTCCACCGCCGGGGTGGTGATCGCCCGAAGCTCCGCGGACACGCTGGCCACCGGCCCGAAGAGCTGGATCGCGGAGTCCACCAGGTGCGACCCGAGGTCGAGCAGCAGCCCGCCGGCGTCCGGGTCGAGCTCCTTCCAGCGCTGCTGCGGCACCGGCCGGAACCTCTCCCAGCGTCGCTCGAAGCGGTGCACCGTGCCCAGGTCGCCCCGCTTCAGCACCGCCTGCAGCGTCAGCTGCTCGCTGTCCCACCGGCGGTTCTGGAACACCGTGAGCCGCCCGCCCTGACGCGTCGCCAGCCGCACCAGCTCCGCGGCCGCCTGCTCCGTGGTCGCCAACGGCTTGTCGACGAGGACGGGCAGCCCGGCGTCGAGCAGCCGTGCGACGTCCGAGGCGTGCTGGCCGGTCGGGCTGGCCACGACGACGAGGTCCAGCCCCGGGGCGTGGGCCAGGAGCCCGGCGACGTCCGGCACGACGACGGCGCGGGGCCAGTCGGCCTTCACCTGGTCACCTCGGGTGCGCGTGACGACGCACGTGACGTGCTGTCCGACCTGCTTGAGCAACCGGGTGTGGATGCCCCGCCCGGACGTCCCGTACCCCACCAGACCGACCCGCAGATGCTCCACGTGCCCACCCTAGGACCCCGCCGCAGGCCGCGCGGGGCGAGGGGCGCAAGGCGCGGGTTAGCCTGGCTCCATGCGGTTCGACGTGCTGGACATCGGCTCACGACTGCAGCCGT
This sequence comes from Cellulomonas sp., assembly GCA_036398695.1. Taxonomy (GTDB): domain Bacteria; phylum Actinomycetota; class Actinomycetes; order Actinomycetales; family Cellulomonadaceae; genus Cellulomonas. The sequence goes on from DASWOL010000165.1 coordinate 8,562, forward strand.
ACGAGCCGACCTGGGAGCTGCAACGCCAGGTGCACGCCGCGGTGGCGGCCGGCGAGCAGGACGACACGGTGCTCTTCGTCGAGCACGAACCCGTCTACACCGCCGGCAGGCGCACGTCGCGTTCTGATCGCCCGGTCGACGGCTCGCCGGTGGTGGACGTCGACCGCGGCGGGCGCATCACGTGGCACGGGCCGGGCCAGCTGGTGGGCTACCCGATCGTCCGGCTCCGCGAGCCGGTCGACGTGGTGCGGTACGTGCGTGCGCTCGAGGAGGCGCTGATCAGGACGTGCGCCGACCTGGGGCTGACGGCTTCACGTGTCGAGGGTCGCAGCGGGGTGTGGTTCACGGGCGGCGAGCACGGCCGCGACCGCAAGGTGGCCGCCATCGGGGTGCGGGTGGCGCGCGGCGTCACGATGCACGGCTTCGCTCTCAACTGCTGCTGCGACCTGTCGTGGTACGAGCGGATCGTGCCGTGCGGCATTCCCGACGCGGACGTGACGTCGCTCTCGGTCGAGGCCGGCCGCCACGTCGCCGTGGCCGAGGTGCTGCCGGCGGTGCGCGACCACCTGGCGGTCGCGCTCGTGACGCTGGTGGCCGCCGCCCCGGTCCCTCGGTAGGGACCCGCTCAGTCCGTCACGCCGGCGCGGCGCAGCTCGGCAGCGATCCCGGCCGCCCACTGACGCACGTCCTCGAGGTCGCGGAAGTCGCCCTGCTCGGCGTGGACCAGCGCGACGAGCGCGCGCTCGGAGATGTTGAGCTCGTCCCGCTCCAGCCGACCGGAGAACATCCGCACGTCACGCGCCCCGACCGCGTCGGCGACGGCCCGCACGTCGTCGGGCGTGACCCCGGCCGCCGGCGGGTCCCCCACCGGCCCGGACCAGAACAGCCACACCGGGCGGCCGCGGAGCTGGCCGGCCTGACGGTCGACGAGGTCACGCATGCCCAGGGCCATCCGGCCGACGTATACCGCCGAGCCGAGCACGGCCGCCTGGTACTGCTCGACGTGCTCGACGTCGTCGGGCACCACCTCGTCGACCTCGTGGCCCGCCTCGCGGAGCACCTCGGCCACGGTGCTGCCCATCTCGAGCGTCCCGCCGTGCCTGGATGCCACCGACACCAGTACTCGCATCGCGACCTCCTCTTCGGCGCCCCTGCCACGCTGCCGAGGGGCGCTGCCCCTGTGGCGCAAGCGTCCCGTGACGTCGCAGGCGGTGCGCGGGACAGAGGTCCCCGGGCCGAAGGACCCGGTTAGGGTGGCTCGGTGACCATCGCTCCCGAGGGCCGTCGCATGCTCCGCGTCGAGGCCCGGAACGCCGAGACGCCCATCGAGAAGAAGCCGGAGTGGATCCGCACCCGCGCGTCCATGGGACCCCAGTTCGGCGAGCTGCGGCAGCTCGTGCGCCGTGAGGGCCTGCACACCGTGTGCGAGGAGGCGGGCTGCCCCAACATCTTCGAGTGCTGGGAGGATCGCGAGGCGACCTTCCTCATCGGCGGCGACCAGTGCACCCGCCGCTGCGACTTCTGCCAGATCGACACCGGCAAGCCCGCGGCCTTCGACGCCGACGAGCCGCACCGCGTCGCCGCCTCGGTGCAGGCGATGGGCCTGCGGTACGCCACCGTCACCGGCGTCGCGCGCGACGACCTGCCGGACGGCGGGGCGTGGCTCTACGCCGAGACGGTACGGGCGATCCACACGGTGAACCCCGGCACGGGCGTGGAGCTGCTCATCCCCGACTTCGACGCGCGGCCCGACCAGCTGGCCGAGGTGTTCGGCTCGCGCCCTGAGGTGCTGGGGCACAACCTCGAGACGGTGCCTCGGGTCTTCAAGCGGATCCGGCCCGGGTTCCGCTACGAGCGCTCGCTGGCCGTGCTCACCGCGGCGCACGACGAGGGCCTGGTGACCAAGTCGAACCTGATCCTCGGCATGGGCGAGACGAACGACGAGGTCAGGGACGCCCTGGGCGCCCTGCGGGAAGCCGGCTGCGACCTGGTGACGGTCACCCAGTACCTGCGTCCCTCCGTGCGGCACCACCCGGTGGACCGGTGGGTGCACCCCGAGGAGTTCGTCGAGCTGTCGCATTTCGCCACCGAGCTCGGCTTCGCCGCAGTGATGGCCGGGCCCCTGGTCCGCTCGTCGTACCGCGCCGGGCGCCTCTGGGCGCAGGCGATGACGCGGGCCGGCCGGCCGATCCCCGCGGCCCTGGCGCACCTGGCCGCTCCGGGCACCGCCCGCCAGGAGGCCGCGGCCATCCTCGCCCGGAGTGGGAGCACGCCCGCGCCTCGCTAGACTCCCGTCCCATGGCCCGCACGTCCACCACCGGCTCGACCCCAGCCCGCTCCAGCTCGGGCAAGGACGCCGGCACCCCGAAGAAGACCCGCTGGTACAAGCAGGTCTGGCAGGTCTACCAGATGACCCGCGAGACCGACCCCGCGGTGACGTGGTGGATGGCCGGCACGTTCGTCGGCATCCTCGTCATCGGCCTCGTCGTCGGCCTGGTGGCGCACAACGTCCTGTACTTCACCCTGCTGGCCATCCCGTTCGGCGCGATCGCCGCGATGTTCCTGCTGACGCGCCGCGCCGAGTCCGCCGCGTACGCCAAGATCGAGGGGCAGCCGGGCGCCTCACTCTCGGCCCTGTCGACCATCCGGCGCGGCTGGACGTTCGCGCAGGAGCCGGTCCAGTTCGACCCCCGGACGTCCGACGCGGTGTTCCGCGGCATCGGCCGGCCCGGCGTGGTGCTCGTGGCCGAGGGGCCCACGCAACGCGTCGGCCGCCTGGTCGACGCCGAACGCAAGAGGGTCTCCCGCGTGGTGTCCGGCGCCCCGGTCATCGTGATCCAGGTCGGCAGCGACGAGGGCCAGGTAGCGCTGCGCAAGCTGCCGCGTGCGGTGCAGAAGCTCAAGCCGAAGCTGACCAAGGCCGAGCTGGCCGTCATCGACAAGCGGCTCACCGCCCTGGGCACCATGAAGCTGCCGATACCCAAGGGCATCGACCCGATGAAGGCCCGCCCCGACCGCAAGGGCGCCCGCGGCCGCTGAGGCGTCCGGGATCTTCACACGTTCTCACGGGTTCTCACGGGCTCGCGTCCGCCCCGTCCGGCCCCGAGTCACGGCGTCCCGCGCGCGCTCAGCGCCGGACGATCGCCGTCCCGGCCGAACGGTCGTGCAGGCCGCGCCCCAGCCCGTCCTGGACCGCCGCCGGCACCACCAGGCACAGCAGCACCGTCCGCACAGCCGCCCGCCCCAGCCCGGGCGCGCGTCCGTCGTCGGGCAGCGCCTGCCCGTCCGGGCGGACCACGAACCGGCGCACCCGCAGGCCCAGCAACCGGTGACCCAGCGTGTGTCCCAGCGTGCCGACGAGGACGACGTTCTCCACGACGAAGATGGCCAGCGTCGCCCACGGGTAGCCGCCCACCACCGGCAGGGCGGCGCCCGGGTCGCGGAAGAACACCGAGGAGACCAGCAGGCAGGCCACCCAGTCGACCGCCAGGGCCACCAGCCGTGGGCCGAAGCGTGCGACCGAACCCGCCCCGCTCTCCGGCAGCCCGGCACCGGCGGCCGGCTCCGCCGCCGGTCCCTCCAGCCACGACCCCACGTCCCTGCGGTCCACCACGCGCTCAGCGTAGGCGGGACCGCCGGCGGGCTCGCGCCGCGCGTGTCCGGGAGCCCGCGGCGCCGCGTTCTCGTCGCGCGGTCGCCGCGCGCGACGCCTTCGTGTCACACCCGCTGCGCCTCCGTAACACATGCGAAACGATCGCGGTATGGCCCCGTCATCACCTGGCCCTAGCCTCTCGTTGCCCGGTCGCGGGCCCAACCAACCGAGGAGCAGCGGATGTTCACCAAGCCAGAGGAAGTCCTGGCGTTCATCAAGAGCGAGGACATCAAGTTCGTCGACGTCCGGTTCTGTGACCTGCCCGGCGTCATGCAGCACTTCACCGTCCCCGCCGCCGCAGTCGACGCGGACTTCTTCGCCAAGGGCGTCGCTTTCGACGGGTCGTCGATCCGCGGCTTCCAGGCCATCCACGAGTCGGACATGGGCCTGATCCCGGACGTGACGAGCGCCTACGTCGACCCGTTCCGCATCAAGAAGACCCTCAAGCTCAATTTCGGCATCGACGACCCGTACACCGCCGAGCCGTACAGCCGCGACCCCCGCCAGGTCGCCGCGAAGGCCGAGGCGTACCTGCGGTCGACGGGGATCGCCGACCAGGCGTACTTCGGTCCCGAGGCCGAGTTCTACGTCTTCGACTCGATCCGCTACGCGACGAACGCCGGGTCCGCCTACCACTACATCGACTCCATCGAGGCGGCCTGGAACTCCGGCCGTGAGGAGGAGGGCGGCAACCTCGGGCACAAGATCGGCTACAAGGGCGGCTACTTCCCGGTCCCGCCGGTGGACCAGTTCGCCGACCTGCGCGACGAGATGGTGGTCGAGCTCGAGAAGCTGGACTTCGGCATCGAGCGCGCGCACCACGAGGTGGGCACCGCCGGCCAGGCCGAGATCAACTACAAGTTCGACACCCTGCTCAAGGCGGGCGACAAGCTGCAGCTCTTCAAGTACGTCATCAAGGGCGTGGCGCACGCGAACGGCCGCACCGCGACCTTCATGCCGAAGCCGCTCTTCGGCGACAACGGCTCGGGCATGCACTGCCACCAGTCGCTGTGGAAGGACGGCGCGCCGCTGTTCTACGACGAGAAGGGCTACGGCGGCCTGTCCGACCTGGCCCGGTGGTACATCGGCGGCCTGCTCAGGCACGCGCCGTCGCTGCTGGCGTTCACCAACCCGACGGTCAACTCCTACCACCGCCTGGTGCCGGGCTTCGAGGCGCCCGTCAACCTCGTCTACTCGGCCCGCAACCGGTCCGCCTGCATCCGCATCCCGGTCACCGGCACCAACCCCAAGGCCAAGCGCCTCGAGTTCCGCGTCCCGGACCCGTCGAGCAACCCCTACCTGGCCTTCTCGGCGATGCTCATGGCCGGCCTCGACGGCATCCAGAACCGCATCGAGCCGCCGGAGCCGATCGACAAGGACCTCTACGAGCTGCCTCCCGAGGAGCACGCCAAGGTCAAGCAGGTGCCGGGCTCGCTCAACGAGGTGCTCGACAACCTCGAGGCCGACCACGACTGGCTGACCGCCGGCAACGTGTTCACGCCGGACCTCATCGAGACGTGGATCGACTACAAGCGCTCCGCGGAGGTGGACGCGCTGCGGCTGCGGCCGCACCCGTACGAGTTCGAGCTCTACTACGACGTGTGATCGTCGGGGGCCATGGCTGCTCCCATGAGCCCCTGACCTGCAGAAATGCCGCGGCGGGCACCTTCGGGTGTCCGCCGTGGCACGTTTCCGGCAGCCACGTTCAAGGATCGTGCCCGTGAGGGCGCGACGACACGCGCGACGGCGTCGCGCAGCAGCGCACGCCGGCGGTCGTGGTCGGTCTCGGGCTCGTCGGCCGTGGCGGCGTAGACGCCGCCGGCAGGCGACCAGGTGCTGGCCATCGCCAGGACGAGGGTCAGCAGGTCGAAGGGGTCGCCGGCGCGCAGCCGCCCCTCGGCCTGGGCCTCGGTGATGGCGGTGAGCTTCGGCGCGTGATCCGTGCCGTCGAACCACAGCCCGGCCGGCCTGCGTTCCAGCCGCGTCCAGGCGATCAGCCGGACCAGTTCCGGGCGTGAAAGGTTCCGGTCGTACAGCCGCACGGCCCAGCCCGGCAGATCGTCCACGTCGAACGGGACGGCTTCAGCACTGGCCTCGACTCGATCGGCCAGCACAGCGTCGAACAGGTCTTCCTTGCTGCCGAAGTAGCCGTACAGCTGAGCCTTGTTGGTGCGCGCGGTGGCGACGATGCGGTCGATGCGGGCGCCGGCGATCCCCCGCTCGGCGAACTCCGCGCAGGCGGCGTCGAGGATGCGCCGGCTCGTCGCGGCGCCGCGGGACGTGGTCGGCAGCTCAGGCATGTGCATCATCCTAAAACAGACCAGTTGGTTTGTTTTCGATTCGGGAGAGGCCTACTCTTCGACAGACCGAACAGTTTGTCTAACAGGAGGAACCATGCGCACCACCACGGGCTGGCAGAGCACGGACCACTCGGTCGCGCTGGAGCGAGTGCCGATCGAGCGCCGGGACCTGCGCGACGACGACATCGCCGTGCGCGTCGACTACTGCGGCGTCTGCCACAGCGACCTGCACGTGATCCACGGCATCATGGGCAAGCCCACCGACGGCCTGGTCCCGGGGCATGAGTTCACGGGCACGGTCACAGCCGTCGGCGCCGAGGTCGGCGACTTCGCGCCCGGCGATCGCGTCGCTGTCGGCACCCTCGTCGACTCCTGCGGAGTGTGCGCCATGTGCCTGGCCGGGCAGGAGAACTACTGCTACGAGGGCCCGGTGAGCACCTACGGCGGCACCGACCGCGTCGACGGCACCGTCACCAAGGGCGGCTACAGCCGCGAGTACGTGCTGCGCTCCGCGTTCGCCTACCACCTGCCCGCCGAGCTCGACCCCGCGGCCGCAGCGCCCCTGATGTGCGCCGGCATCACCGTCTGGGAGCCGATGGTCGCGGCCGGCATCGGTCCTGGCTCCCGAGTGGCCGTCGCCGGACTGGGCGGGCTGGGACATCTCGGGGTGAAGTTCGCCGCGGCCCTCGGCGCGCAGGTCGCCGTCCTCAGCCGCAGCGCGGACAAGGCCGTCGACGCCCGCGCGCTCGGCGCCACCGACCTCGTGGACACCACGGACGACGCCCAGCTCGCCCAGTCCTTCGGGCGGTTCGACCTCGTCCTGGACACCATCTCGGCCCCGCACGAGCTGGCGCCGCTGCTGCGCCTGCCGCGGCTGGACGGAACGCTGTCCGTGGTGGGCTTCCCTCGCGAGGTCTCGCTGCAGCTGATGAACCTGACGTCCGGGCGCAAGAAGCTGACCTCGTCGGGCACCGGTGGCCGGCTCCACACCGCGGAGATGCTCGCCTTCGCCGCCGAGCACGCCATCACCGCCGACATCGAGCTGCTGCCGTCCGCCCGGGTCGAGGAAGCCCTCACGCGCCTCGAGCGAGGCGACGTGCGCTACCGGTTCGTGCTCGACCTGTCCGACCTCGACCGGCCCGCCACGCGGCACTCATGACCGACGGACGGCCACAGCGGGACATCGACGCAAGAGTGGTATCGGTCACGCCGCCACCGCGCGCCACCTAGTCCCGTCGCCACGGGGGTGTGTCACCCATCTTCTGGTAGTACTTCGCCAGGTGGCTCTTGATGCGGCCGACGTCCTTCGCGGGCACCGAGACTCCCCCGCGAGATCCCTGCACCACCGCGGCCGCGGCCATCACTCCCCGGGGAACGGCGACCAGCCGACCGTCGACGACGTCCGCGATGAGCAGCTTGTACGAGCCGAAGTTCTGCCTCGCGTCCGCGTCGTACCACACGTGCGCGTCGCGGTAGCGGTCGGTGGGGCCGTCCTCGGCCTCGGCCCACTGCCGGACACGCTTCTCCGCGGCGTCGCCGTCCCACTCGCGGTCACGGTCCGCCAGCGGCAGATCGCCGAACGAGGCCACCGCCATTGCTCTTCCTTCCGCCGGAGTACGTGGCCCCCCACGAGCACCCGGCGCGCCAGCCACCTCGCGGGCGTCGCACAGGCGTCGTCGAAAAGTCCCACCGGACCACCCTCACACCGGCGCCCGCGCGCGGCATCCGGAGCAGGTCGCTGCACAAGCAGCTAGCCGTAGAAGACCCGCTCCACCACGGCCCGCGCCCGCCGCGCGGTGCGCAGGTACCGCTCCTCCAGCTCGCCCGACGACCCCGCCGGATTCCCCATCACCCGGGCCACCCCCGCGAGCGCCGCACGGTCGTGCGGCAGCACGTCGGCGTGAGGCCCGTCGGCCCGCCCGGTCCACAGCACGTTGGCGTCGCGGATCCGGGAGGCCAGCTCCCAGGCCTGCGTCAGCACCGCGGCGTCCAGCGGCGCCAGCAGGCCGGCGTCGGTGGCTGCGGCCAGGGCGCCCAGCGTCGTCGTCGTCCGCAGCCCTGGCACGTCCGCGGCGTGCTGCAGCTGCAGCAGCTGCGCGGTCCACTCCACGTCCGAGATGCCGCCGCGGCCCAGCTTGAGGTGCCGTGCCGGGTCCAGCCCCCGCGGCAGGCGTTCCGCCTCGACACGGGCCTTGATGCGGCGCACCTCGCGCGCGTCGGCGGACCCCAGGCCGCCCGCGGGGTACCGCACCGGGTCGATCAGCGCGACGAAGCGGTCACCGAGCGTCGCGTCCCCCGCCACGGGTCGCGCGCGCAGCAACGCCTGCGCCTCCCACACGGACCGCCAGCGGCCGTAGTACTCCGCGTACGAGTCGAGCGAGCGCACCAGCGGTCCGTTGCGTCCCTCCGGCCGCAGGTCCGCATCGACGGCGAGGGGCGGCTCCGGGCCCACGTCGCCGAGCAGGGAGCGCAGCAGCGTCGCCGTGCTCATGGCGTACTCCAGCGCCAGGTTCGGGTCCACGCCCGGCACCGGGTGGTAGACGAACAGCACGTCGGCGTCCGACGAGTAACCGACCTCACCCCCGCCGAGGCGCCCCATCGCGACGACGAGCATCTCGGCGGGGTCCTCGGGGAGCCCGCGCTGCGCCCGTGCCTCCCACCGGGCCACCCGCAGCGCCCCTTCGAGCACCGCGCACGCCGCCGCCGTCAGGCTCTGCGACGCCCGCGTCCCGGTGGTCACCCCCAGCACGTCGGCCGTCGCCGTCCTGGCCAGCTCCCGGCGCCGCAGGGCTCTCAGGGTGGTCACCGCGTCGAGGGCCACGTCGGCGCGCGTCAGCACCGCGTCCACCTCGGCCGCCAGGCGCTGCGCCGTCCGCGGCTCCAGCTCGGAGTCCTCGTCGAGCCAGACGACCGACTCCGGGGAACGTGTCAGTGCATCGGCGACATAGCGGGAGGTCGACAGGACCCGGGCGAGCCGCTCGGCCGCGGTCCCCGAGTCGCGCAGCAGCTTGAGGTACCAGTG
>DASWOL010000166.1:0-1734 GCA_036398695.1 Cellulomonas sp.
ACAACACAGAAACTGGCATCTCAAAGCCGCATGACACCCACGGAGGCAGGCACCACACGACCATCAACACCATGCCCACTCACGCAGGCAACGGCATCGACAACATCAAGACACACTGTTGAGTTCTCAAGAAACAGACGCTCATCCATTCGGCCGCTACGGCCGCTCCGGAGGCAACTGGTCTAACTTAGCCGCCAGACCCCTGTGGGTCAAACCAGCAGGCCCGGTGCCGGGCCCGTCCGCGGTGCCGCTCGGACGTGACGTCAGTGCAGCGGCCACGCAGACGCCAGGCAGACGGCAGGCAGACGGCAGGCGCACGCCAGGCAGACGCCAGCCAGGCGTCTAGCAGACAGTCCGGCAGACGTCAGTACAGCGCGTTGGCCAGCGCGCGACGTGCCGCCACGACCGCGGCGTCCTCGCCCCCGACCACCTCGAAGAGGTCGACGAGCCGCAGGCGAACCCGCTCTCGCTCGTCGCCGCGAGTGGCCCGCACCAGGTCGATCAGCCGTCCGAAGGCGTCCTCCACATGCCCCTCGAGCAGGTCGACGTCGGCCACCACCAGCTGCGCGTCCACGTCGTCGGGACGGGCGGCGGCTGCCGCGCGCACGGTCGGGACGTCGAGCCCCGCGGTCCGCTCCAAGAGGCCCACCTGGGCGAGCCCGGCGCGCGCCATCGCGTCTCGCGGGTTCTCCTTGAGCGCCTGCTCGTACGCCTCCCGCGCCGCGGCCGTGTCGCCCTCGACCAGGGCGTCGTAGGCAGCCTGGTGCAGCGGCGGCAGCGCCGGCTCCTCGGGCTCGGCCGGCTCCTCGGGCACGGCGCCGGCGCTCACGGTGGCGGTGAGCCCGTTCGCCTGCGCCGCCGCAAGCACCTGGTCGAGCACCTGCCGCATCTGCTCCCGGGACGGCGCACCCTGGAACAGCGGCACGGGCTGCCCGGCGAGCACCGCGACGACGGCGGGCACCGACTGCGTCCCGAACGCCTGGGCGATCTGCGGGTTGGCCTCGGCATCGACCCGCGCGAGCAGCCAGCGGCCGGCGTCCTCGTCGGACATCGCCGCCAGCTGTGCCACGACCCCGGCGCTCACCTCGCTCCACGTGGCCCACAGAACGACGACCACCGGGTACTGCGTCGAGCTGCGCACGACGTCCGCGAAGGACGCCTCGTCGACGTCGATCACGTACGGCCCCGGCGTCGGCAGGCCGCCCGGGGTCCCCGGCGGCGGTGTCGCCGGACGGTTGAGGACGGACAGGTCCACGGCGCCGCGCACGTCGAGGCGCGGGCGGGACTGCGATGGCTGCGACATCACGAGCTCCAACGGGTGAGGGCCAGGCCGAGGGTCATTGTGCGCCGACTCCGGTCAGCACGGCCTCGGCCGCGATCAGCTGCACCGGCTGACCGGAGCCGGCCGGCGGCACGTGGAACACCAGCACGTCGGTGTAGGTGCGTGCCAGCGACGTCCCCGCCTCCGACACTCCGGCCGCTGCCGCCTCGAACGGGGACAGGGTGAGCTTGGCGCCGGCGAGCGTGATCGTCACCGTGGAGACGGTCGCCATGCTGCCGACGACGAGCGCGCCGCCTTCGGCGTCCCCGATCACGGTCAGCGGTGGGCCGCTCGGCGTGTAGGTCTCGGCGACCGAGCCGATCTCCTGGACGTTGGTCGCCAGCGTCTGACGGTTCTGCGCCACCGAGTCGCGGAACGAGTCGGGCGCGAACGACTTCACGGAGGCCGAGGCG
>DASWOL010000167.1:0-13401 GCA_036398695.1 Cellulomonas sp.
AGGCGGCCTGGCGGGGCGCGTTCCTCGCGCACGGCTCGCTGACCGAGCCCGGCCGCTCGTCGTCCCTCGAGGTGACCTGCCCCGGCCCGGAGGCGGCCCTCGCGCTCGTCGGCGCCGCACGGCGGCTGGGGATCTCCGCGAAGGCCCGTGAGGTGCGCGGCATCGACCGTGTGGTGATCCGCGACGGCGACGCGATCAGCGCGATGCTCGCCCGCCTCGGCGCGCACGAGACGATGCTGGTGTGGGAGGAGCGGCGCGTGCGGCGTGAGGTGCGCGGCACCGCCAACCGGCTCGCGAACTTCGACGACGCCAACCTGCGGCGGTCCGCGCGCGCGGCCGTCGCGGCGGGCGCGCGCGTCGAGCGGGCCTTCGAGATCCTCGCCGAGGAGCTCCCGGAGCACTTGCGCCAGGCCGGCGAGCTGCGGCTGGCGCACAAGGAGGCCTCGCTCGAGGAGCTGGGCAAGCTCGCCGACCCGCCGCTGACGAAGGACGCCGTCGCCGGGCGCATCCGCCGGCTGCTGGCGACCGCGGACAAGCGGGCCGCCGACCTCGGGATCCCCGACACCGAGGCCAGCCTGTCGCCCGACATGCTCGATCTGTAGGCGTTCGGGCGCGGACCTTCGTCGCAGGGCCCCCATCGGGGTGAGGTATAGGGTCGTGTCATCCGATCGTCACAAGGGCGTCACGCGTTCGGCATGTTCGCAGGGACGGCCGGAGGCGTCGCACACGTGATCGATCCGGACGCACATCGGCGTGCGAGTGTTCCCACCCAGTTATTCGTGTGCGCCGACCGGGTCGGCGCGTGCCGAGGAGGGCAAGTGACCATCAAGGTCGGCATCAACGGCTTCGGCCGCATCGGGCGCAACTTCTACCGGGCGCTCATCGCGGCCGGGGCGGACATCGAGGTTGTCGGGGTCAACGACCTGACCGACAACAAGACTCTCGCCCACCTGCTCAAGTACGACACGGTGCTCGGACGGTTCCCGCTGAGCGTGGAGTACGACGACGAGAACATCATCGTCGACGGCAAGAAGATCCGTGTCCTGGCCGAGCGCGACCCCGCCAACCTGCCGTGGGGCGAGCTGGGCGCCGACATCGTCATCGAGTCGACGGGCTTCTTCACCGACGCCCTCAAGGCCAAGGCGCACATCGATGGCGGTGCGAAGAAGGTCATCATCTCCGCCCCGGCGAAGAACGAGGACGGCACCTTCGTCGTCGGGGTGAACCACACCTCGTACGACCCGGCCAACCACCACATCATCTCGAACGCGTCGTGCACCACGAACTGCCTGGCCCCGCTGGCCAAGGCGCTCAACGACTCGATCGGCATCGTGCGCGGCCTCATGACGACCATCCACGCGTACACGGGCGACCAGAACCTGCAGGACGGCCCGCACCGCGACCTGCGTCGCGCCCGCGCCGCCGCGCAGAACATCGTCCCGACGTCGACCGGCGCCGCCAAGGCCGTTGCCCTGGTGCTGCCGGAGCTCAAGGGCAAGCTGGACGGCTACGCCCTGCGCGTCCCGGTGATCACGGGCTCGGCGACGGACCTGACGTTCACGGCGCCGAAGGAGACCTCGGTCGACGAGGTGAACGCGGCGGTCAAGGCGGCGGCGGAGGGCCCGCTCAAGGGCATCCTCGAGTACGTCGACGACGAGATCGTCTCGAGCGACATCGTCACCAACCCGCACCAGAGCATCTTCGACTCCAAGCTGACCAAGGTGATCGGCGACCAGGTGAAGGTCGTGTCCTGGTACGACAACGAGTGGGGCTACTCCAACTCGCTCGTCGCGCTGACCGTCTACGTGGGCGAGCGGCTCTGACCGTCCCGCGTCGTCGCTAGGCAGCACCCAGCCATGCGTCCGCGTGCGCCCCGGCCTCACCGCCGCCCGGCGCACGCGGACGCTGCTGTGTGAACCCTCGTCACCCCCTCCCGCGGCCGAGCCCCGGCTGCGACGTTCCCGCTGGTAGGAGACATGAAGACCATCGACGACCTGGGCGACCTGCGCGGCAAGCGCGTACTGGTCCGCTCCGACTTCAACGTTCCGCTCAAGGACGGCGTCATCACCGATGACGGTCGCATCCGCGCGGCACTCCCGACGCTCCAGGCGCTGCTCGGCAAGGGCGCCCGTGTCGTCGTCACGGCACACCTCGGCCGGCCCGCAGGCGAGGGCTTCGAGGCCAAGTACTCCCTGGCCCCGGTGGCCGCCCGGCTGGGCGAGCTGCTCGGCCAGCCGGTGGTGCTGGCGGGCGACCTCGTCGGGCCCTCCGCGCAGCAGACGGTGGCCGCCCTCAAGGACGGCGAGATCGCCCTGCTGGAGAACGTGCGCTTCGACGCACGCGAGACCAGCAAGGACGAGGCCGTCCGTGGCCAGCTCGCCGACGAGCTCGCGGCGTTGGCCGACGTGTTCGTCTCGGACGGCTTCGGCGTGGTCCACCGCAAGCAGGCGTCGGTCTACGACGTCGCGCTGCGACTGCCGCACGCGGTGGGCGCCCTGGTGCTCAAGGAGGTCGAGTCGCTGCGCAAGGCGACGGACAACCCCGAGCGTCCGTACGTGGTGGTGCTCGGCGGCGCCAAGGTGTCCGACAAGCTCGGCGTCATCTCCAACCTGCTGACCAAGGCCGACCGCCTGGTCATCGGCGGCGGCATGGCGTTCACGTTCGCCGCGGCCCAGGGCCACTCGGTGGGCAAGAGCCTGCTCGAGGCGGACCAGATCGACACCGTCAAGGGCTACCTGGCGCAGGCGAAGGAGGCCGGCGTCGAGATCGTGCTGCCGGTCGACGCCGTCGTCGCCCCGGAGTTCAAGGCCGACGCGCCGGCCACCGTGGTTGCGATCGACGCGATCCCGGACGACGAGATGGGCCTGGACATCGGCCCCGAGAGCGCCAAGCTCTTCGCGTCCAAGATCGTCGACGCCAAGACCGTCGTGTGGAACGGCCCGGCGGGCGTGTTCGAGTTCGAGGCGTTCTCGGCCGGCACCCGCGCCGTGGCGCAGGCCCTGGTCGACGCGCACAAGGCCGGTGCCTTCACGATCGTCGGCGGCGGCGACTCGGCGGCGGCGATCCGGATCCTGGGGTTCGACGAGGCCGACTTAGGCCACATCTCCACCGGTGGCGGGGCCTCCCTCGAGTTCCTCGAGGGCAAGCAGCTGCCGGGCATCGCGGTACTGGAGGACTGAACACCGTGGCAGGACGCACCCCGCTGATGGCGGGCAACTGGAAGATGAACCTGGACCACCACGAGGCGGTCCACACCGTGCAGAAGCTCGCCTGGCTGCTCCAGGACGCCAAGCACGACTACACCTCCGTCGAGGTGGCCGTGATCCCGCCGTTCACCGACCTGCGGAGCGTGCAGACCCTGGTCGACGCGGACAAGCTGGGGCTCGTCTACGGTGCGCAGGACGTGTCCGCGCACACGTCCGGCGCCTACACGGGCGAGATCTCACCGGCCTTCCTCACGAAGCTCGGCTGCACCTACGCGGTCGTCGGTCACAGCGAGCGGCGGCAGTACCACGGCGAGGACGACGCGCTGGTGGGCGCCAAGGTGAAGTCGGCGCTGGCGGCGGGGCTCACCCCGATCCTGTGCATCGGCGAGCCGCTGGAGATCCGCAAGGCCGGCACCCACGTGCCGCACACGCTCGCCCAGCTGGACGGGGCCTTGGCGGGCCTGACGGCCGACCAGGTGAAGCAGATCGTCGTCGCCTACGAGCCCGTCTGGGCCATCGGCACCGGCGAGACGGCGACGCCGGAGGACGCGCAGGAGATGAGCGAGGCGATCCGCAACCGGATCGACGCGCTGTACGACGTCGACACGGCGGACGCCGTGCGGGTGCTCTACGGCGGCTCGGTGAAGTCGTCCAACGTGGCGTCGATCATGGCGAAGCCGGACGTCGACGGTGCGCTCGTGGGCGGTGCCAGCCTCGACCCGGAGGAGTTCGCGAAGATCGTGCGGTACCAGTCGCACGCCGTCGCGCTGTAGGAAGCCCGGTTCCCGGGCCGGGGGAGCAGCCCTGGCCCGGGAACCGATTCCCCAGACGTGTGCCGGCACGTCAGAACGTCGCTTACCCTTGACTGCACGTCCCGTACCGCCCAGTGAGGAACCACACCTACCGTGACCGCACTCCGGATCGCTCTGCAGGTGGCGCTGGTGTTGACCAGCCTCCTGCTCGTCCCGCTCGTCCTGCTCCACAAGGGGCGCGGCGGCGGCCTGTCGGACATGTTCGGCGGTGGTATCACGTCGAACGTCGGCTCGTCGGGCGTGGCCGAGCGCAACCTCAACCGGATCACGGTGACCGTGTCCCTCATCTGGGTGCTCGTGATCACCGGGCTCGGCCTCCTGGAACGTGTGAGCTGAGGTCACGATGGCGAGCGGAAGCGCAATCCGAGGGTCCCGCGTCGGTGCCGGACCCATGGGCGAGGCAGAGCGGGGCGAAGCCGCCCCGCGCGTGTGGATCTCCTACTGGTGCTCGAACGGCCACGAGACGCGGCCCAGCTTCGCGGAGGAGGCCGTCGAGGAGGCTCCCACCACGTGGGACTGCCCCCGGTGCGGCTTCCCGGCGGGGCAGGACAAGGACAACCCGCCGGCCCCATTCCGGAACGAGCCGTACAAGACCCACCTGGCCTACGTGAAGGAGCGGCGGTCCGACGAGGACGGCGCCGCCATTCTCGACGAGGCGCTGGCCGCGCTGCGCGCCCGCCGCGGCGGCCGGTAGTTCCTCGTCCGTCTCCTTCTGCACTACGTCCGAGGTTGACCGCGCACGCGCGGCTCATCTCGGACGTTGTCATCTGCGGCGTCCTGGTCAGGGAACCCGTCAGAGAACCTGTCAGGAAACCTGTCAGAGAACCTGTCAGGAAACGGGGATGGTGCTCGCGGCGGAGACGTCCACGAGCCACAACGTGCGCTCGGCGCCGAGGGCACCGGCCGCCGGGATCTCGTCGACAGGGGATCCGGACAGAGCGCGGGCGACCGCGTCGGCCTTGTCCTGCCCGGCCACGACGAGCCACACCTCGCGCGCGGCGCGGATCGCCGGGAACGTGAGGGACACCCGGTGCGGCGGAGGCTTGGGCGACTCCGGCTCACCGACCACGCTGCGGGCCCGCTCGTGCAACGTGGCGTGACCGGGGAAGAGCGAGGCGACGTGGCCGTCGGGACCGACTCCGAGGAGCAGGACGTCGAACCGGGGAACCGGGTCGCCGAACCGGGCGAGCTCGGCGGCGTACCAGGTCGCCGCGGCGTGCTCGTCGAGCGCGGCGCCCTGCGCCGGCATGGCGTGGACGTTGTCCGCCGGGATCGGCAGTGCGTCCAGCAGCGCCTCGCGGGCCTGGCGTTCGTTCCGGTCCGGGGAGTCGGCGGGCACGAAGCGCTCGTCGCCCCACCACACGTGCACGCCTGACCAGTCGACCGCGTCTCGCACCGGCGATGCGGCGATGGCGCGCAGTGTCGCGGTGCCAGCGGTGCCGCCCGTGAGCACCACGTGCAGCGGCGCGCGCAGCGACTGCCGGTCGAGCAGGTGGATGAGGAGCCGTGCGGCCGTCGCCTCCGCCAGCGCGGCCGCGTCCGGGTGCACCACGACCTCGAGGTGGCTGGCCGGCGCACCCGCGTGCCGACCGGCCGCCCGGGGCGGCGCCTCGTCGGGCGCCGTCACGCCGGCACCTTCGGCAGACCCTTGGTGAGCACCTCGCCGTAGACCACGTCGGGGTCGAGCCGGCGCAGCTCTTCGATCAGGCACTCCTTGAGCTGGCGGATCGGCAGGGCGATGCGGTGGGACGGCCTGTCGGGCTGGTGCAGCTCGGCCGTCTTGCCGTCGGGCCGGTCGAGGACGATCGGACCGCTGGCGCGCTCGAGACGGACCTCGGTGATGGCAGGAGCGCCCGGGATGCGGTCGATTTCCACGGGGCAGTGCAGCGCCCAGGCGAGCCATGCGGCCATGAGGTCCAGCGAGGGGTGCGACGCCTCTCCGCGGACCACGGCCTTGCGCACCGGCTCGAACGGGGGCTGGTCGAGCGTGGCGGCGATGAGCCCACGCCACAGCGTGGCGCGTGCCCAGGCGAGGTCGGTGTCGCCCTCCGTGTAGACGCCAGCGAGCGAGCGGAGCGTGGAGGTGGGGTGGGAGCACTGCGTCGTGTCGGTGATGCGCCGCACGCCCATCCGGCCCACCAGGTCACCGGCAGGGTTCTCCGGCACCTCGAACGGCCACCACACCACGATCGGGGCGTCCGGCAGCAGCAAGGGCGTGACGAGCGTGTCGAGGTGGTCGCGCAGCTCGCCGGCGGGCCAGAGCAGCACCACCTCGCTGGCGCCGGCGTCGCCGCCCAGCCGGATCTGCGCGGCGAGGTGGGCGTCCGAGCGGCCGTCGATGGTGGACAGGACGATGATCCGGCACGGGTGCTCGCGGCTGGCCTCGTTCGCGGCGTCGATCGCCTCCTCGGGGTCGTGCGCCCCGGCGTCGATCACGAGGGTGAGGACCCGGCCCAGGGCCACGGCGCCGCCCTCGTCCCGCTCCTCGACCAGGCGGCGGTTGATGTCCCGCGTGGTGGTGTCCGGCAGGTCGATGATCACGGCTGCCTCCAGGTCCGTCCGTCGCGGGCCATCATCTCGTCGGCGGAAGCCGGTCCCCAGGAACCCGCGGGGTACGGGTCGGGCTTGCCGTGCCGGTGCCAGTAGTCGATCACCGGGTCGAGCACCTCCCAGGACAGCTCGACCTCCTGGTGCTGGGGGAACAGCGGCGGGTCGCCGAGCAGCACGTCGAGGATGAGTCGCTCGTACGCCTCGGGAGAGGTCTCCGTGAAGGCGTGGCCGTAGCCGAAGTCCATGGTGACGTCACGCACCTCCATCGCGGTGCCGGGCACCTTGGCGCCGAACCGCACCGTGACGCCCTCGTCGGGCTGGACGCGCACGACGATCGCGTTCTTGCCCAGCTCGGAGGTGTCGCTCGACTCGAACGGCAGGTGCGGCGCCTTCTTGAAGACCACCGCGATCTCGGTGACGCGCCGGCCCAACCGCTTGCCGGTGCGCAGGTAGAACGGCACGCCCGCCCAGCGGCGCGTGTCGATGTCCACGCGGATCGCGGCGAAGGTCTCGGTGACGGACTCCGGGTTGAAGCCCTCCTCCTCGTGGTAGCCCACCACCTTCTCGCCGCCCTGCCAGCCGCCCAGGTACTGCCCGCGCGAGGTGTGCTTGCCGAGGTCGCGGGGGAGCCGCACGGCGGAGAGCACCTTCGTCTTCTCGGCGCGCAGGGCCGCCGCGTCGAACGAGGCCGGCTCCTCCATGGCGGTGAGGGCGAGCAGCTGCATCAGGTGGTTCTGGATGACGTCGCGGGCCGCGCCGATGCCGTCGTAGTAGCCGGCGCGCCCGGCGATGCCGATGTCCTCGGCCATCGTGATCTGCACGTGGTCCACGTAGTTCGAGTTCCAGATGGGCTCGAACATCTGGTTGGCGAACCGCAGGGCCAGCAGGTTCTGGACCGTCTCCTTGCCCAGGTAGTGGTCGATCCGGAAGATGTCGTCCGGCCGGAACACCTCGGAGACGATCTCGTTGAGCTCGCGCGCACTGGCCAGGTCGTGGCCGAACGGCTTCTCGATCACCACCCGCCGCCAGGTGCCCTCCTTGGGCTGGGAGAGCCCGGAGCGCGCCAGCTGCTGGCAGACCACCGAGAACGAGGCCGGCGGCACCGACAGGTAGAACGCGTGGTTGCCACCGGTGCCGCGGTTGACGTCGAGATCCTCGACGGTCTCGCTCAGCCGCGTGAAGGCCGAGTCGTCGTCGAAGCTGCCGGCGACGAACCGGATGCCCTCGGAGAGCTGTCGCCACGTCGCCTCGCGGAACGGCGTACGCGCGAACTCCTTGACCGAGTCGTGCACGATCTGCGCGAAGTCCTGCGTCTCCCAGTCGCGGCGGGCGAAGCCTGTCAGCGCGAAGCCGGGCGGCAGCAGGCCGCGGTTCGTCAGGTCGTAGACGGCCGGCATGAGCTTCTTGCGCGCCAGGTCGCCGGTGACGCCGAAGATGACCAGGCCGCACGGCCCGGCGATCCGTCGCATCCGCCGGTCGCGAGGGTCGCGCAGCGGGTTGTGCCCGGGCGCGACGCGAGCGGGGCTCACCGGGCGGCCCCGGCGGTCCGGCCGGTCCCCGCGAGGCCGGCCGCGGCGTCGAGCCCGGCCTGCACGCTGCCGCGCAGCTGTTCCCACGCGGCCACGAACTTGGCGACGCCCTCCGTCTCCAGCTGGGCGGTCACCTCGTCGAGCGAGATGCCCAGCTGTGCCAGCCCGGCGACGACGGCCGACGCCTCGTCCTGCGTGCCGCTGACGGTGTCCCCGCGGATCTCGCCGTGCGCGGCGACCGCCTCGAGCGTCGCCTCCGGCATGGTGTTGACCACGCCGTGCACCACGAGCTCGTCGACGTACATCGTGTCCGGGTACGCCTTGTCCTTGACACCGGTGGACGCCCACAGCGGGCGCTGCGGCTGTGCCCCGGCCGCCGCCAGCGCTGCCCAGCGTGGTGTGCCGAACACCTCCTGGTAGGCGCCGAAGGCGAGCCGCGCGTTGGCCAGCGCGGCCTTGCCGCGCAGCGCCGAGGCCTCGGCGGTGCCGAGCGCGTCGAGCCGCGGGTCGATCGCCGTGTCCACGCGGGAGACGAAGAACGACGCGACCGAGCCGATGGGGCCCAGGGGCAGCCCGGCGGCGTGCGCCTGCTCCAGGCCGGTGCAGAACGCCTCCATCACCGCGCGGTAGCGCTCGATGGCGAAGATCAGCGTGACGTTGACGCTGATGCCCTCGGCGAGCGCCTGCGTGATGGCGGGCAGCCCCTCGAGCGTGGCGGGGATCTTGATGAACAGGTTCGGCCGCTCGATCTCGGACCACAGCGCCCGCGCCGCCGCCAGCGTCCCCGCGGTGTCGTGCGCCAGCCGCGGGTCCACCTCGATGGACACGCGGCCGTCGACGGCGTGCGTACGGTCGTACACCGGCCGGAGCACGTCGCAGGCGTCGCGCACGTCGTCGGTGGTGATGCGCCACACGGCCTCGTCGACTGCCGCGCCCTGCGCGGCCAGGTCGGTGAGCTGGGCGGCGTAGTCGTCGCCGTGCGAGAGCGCCGCGGCGAAGATCGACGGGTTGGTCGTCACGCCAACCACCCCGCGCTCGGCGAGCCTCGCGAGGCCGCCGGAGCGGATGAGGCCCCGTGACAGGTCGTCGAGCCACACCGCGACGCCGGCCTGTGCCAGCTGGTGCAGGGGGCTGTCCTGCGTCGTCATGTCATGCCCCTTCCGTGGAACCCGGCCGGGCGGGAACCCGCCCGGCCGTTGGGGCGCACCGCCTCAGGCGGCGCCACCTCGGGTGGCCGCCAGCGACGAGCGCGCGGCCGCCGCAACGGCGTCGGCCGTGATCCCGTACTCGCGGTACAAGGTCTCGTAATCCGCCGAGGCGCCGAAGTGTTCCAGGCTGACCGCCTCGCCGTGCTCGCCCAGGTACTTGTGCCACGACAAAGCGATGCCGGCCTCGACACTCACCCGGGCGCGGACCGACGACGGCAGCACCGATTGGCGGTACGCCTCGTCCTGCTCGTCGAACCACTCGAGGCACGGCGCGGACACGACGCGGGTGGCGATGCCCTCGGCCTCCAGGGTGGTGCGCGCCTCGACCGCGAGCTGCACCTCGGAGCCGGTGGCGAGCAGGATCACCTGAGGAGCGCCGCCCGTCGCCTCGAGCAGCACGTAGGCGCCCTTCGCGAGGCCGTCGGCGGTGGCGAAGCCCTCCTCGCCGCGAGGGAACGTCGGCACGTTCTGGCGGGTGAGGATCAGGCCCACCGGCCCACCGTGGCGCTCGAGGATCGCCTGCCAGGCGGCCACGGTCTCGTTGGCGTCGGCCGGGCGGACCACCGACAGATGGGGGATCGCCCGCAGCGCCGCCAGGTGCTCCACCGGCTGGTGCGTCGGGCCGTCCTCGCCGAGGCCGATCGAGTCGTGCGTCCACACGTAGGTGGTGGGGATGTCCATGAGCGAGGCGAGCCGGACGGCGCCGCGCATGTAGTCGGAGAACTGAAGGAACGTGCCGCCGTACGCGCGCGTCAGCCCGTGCAGCACGATGCCGGCGATGATCGCGCCCATCGCGTGCTCGCGGATGCCGAAGTGCAGGGTGCGGCCGTACTGGTCGCCCGGGAACATCTCGCTGCCGCGGTGCGTGGGCAGGAACGACGGCTCGCCCTTCATCGTCGTGTTGGTGGAGCCGGCGAGGTCGGCCGAGCCGCCCCACAGCTCGGGCAGCACGGGCGCCAGCGCGGACAGCACCGTGCCGGACGCGGCCCGGGTCGCGACGGCCTTGCCGGCGGGGAAGGTCGGCAGCGCGTCGGCCCAGCCCTCGGGCAGGCGGTGCGCCACCAGCCGGTCCAGCAGAGCGGCGCGGTCGGCGTGGGCCGTGCGCCACTCGTCGTACGCCTTCTGCCAGGCGGCCCGCTCGGTGGCGGCCCGGGCGGCCAGCGCGCCGCGGGTGTGCTCGACGACGGCGGCCTCCACCGGGAACGGCGTCGCCGGGAAGCCGAGGACCTCGTGTAGGCCGTTGACGGCCTCGGTGCCGAGCTTGGACCCGTGCGCCGACTCCTGACCCGTCTTGCCCGGCGTGGGCCAGGCGATGAGGGTGCGCAGCGCGATGAACGTGGGCCTGTGGGTCTCGGCCTTGGCGGCGGCGATCGCCGCGGCGAGCGCGTCGACGTCCTCGCGGTACTCCCCGCCGGTGGTCCAGTCGACGAGGAGGGTCTGCCAGCCGTAGGCGGCGTAGCGCGCCACGGTGTCCTCGCCGAACGCGATCGAGGTGTCGCCCTCGATGGAGATGTGGTTGTCGTCCCAGAACACGATGAGGTTGCCGAGCTCCTGGGTGCCGGCGATCGACGAGGCCTCGCCGGAGATGCCCTCCTCGAGGTCGCCGTCGGAGACGATGACGAAGACGTGGTGGTCGAACGGGCTGGTGCCCTCGGGTGCGTCGGGGTCCAGCAGGCCACGCTCGCGCCGGGCGGCCATGGCCATCCCGACCGCGGAGGAGATGCCCTGGCCGAGCGGGCCGGTGGTCATCTCGACGCCCTTGGTGTGGCGGTACTCGGGGTGGCCCGGTGTCAGGGAGCCCCAGGTGCGCAAGGCCTCGAGGTCCTCCAGCTCGAGGCCGAAGCCGCCGAGGTAGAGCTGGATGTACTGCGTCAGGCTCGAGTGCCCGGCCGACAGCACGAACCGGTCGCGCCCCAGCCAGCCGGGGTCTGACGGGTCGTGGCGCAGCACGTCGTGGTAGAGCAGGTACGCGAGCGGGGCCAGGCTGATCGCGGTGCCGGGGTGACCGTTGCCCACCTTCTCGACCGCGTCCGCCGCGAGCACCCGGACCGTGTCGACCGCCCGCATGTCCAGTTCGGTCCAGCCGACCGTGGTCGCCAGAGGAGCCTTCGCGTTCACCGCACCTCGTTCCTTTCCGGGCCCTGCCCGGTTCGTCTCAGCGCCGTAGGCCGGGGGATCCGCGGCCGACGGGGCGCGCCGTGGGGCGCCTCGTTCACCTGCACGACGAGCCTATATCCGCCTCGTGGGCCCCCGCCCGTGGGCGCCCGGCGTGGGCGATGCGGCGCGCGGCCAAACCCCCAACCGGGACCGAAGTCCCATGTACGATGGCGGTGCTCGACCTGCTGGTGGCTGTGCCGCCGGCACACCCGACGACGAACGGACAGGCGTGCGACTCTCCAGCCCGGCGGCCCCCGCGGCCTCGGTGCCGGACGCCGCCGGCGCCTCCGCAGTCGTCGCACCGGCGCCCGCGAGGGCGGCTCGAGGCTGGCGCTCCACGCTCGGGGCCTACGTCTCCTTGACCAAGCCCCGCGTCATCGAGCTGCTGCTGGTGACGACGCTGCCCACCATGGTGCTCGCCGCCCGCGGCATCCCGCCGGTGGGCCTGATGGCCGCGACCCTCGTCGGCGGCGCGCTGGCGGCCGGCGCGGCGAACGTCCTCAACTGCTATCTGGACCGCGACATCGACGCGGTGATGCACCGCACCCGGCGCCGCCCCACGGTGACCGGCGCGGTGAGCCCGGCGGCGACGCTCGTCTTCGGCGCCACGCTCGGCGTGGTCGCCCTGACCTTGCTGTGGTTCGCCGTCAACCCGATCTCCGCGGCGTTCGCCGCGGGGGCGGTCGCGATCTACATCGTCGGCTACACCATGGTGCTCAAGCGGCGCACGCCGCAGAACATCGTCTGGGGCGGAGCCGCCGGCTGCATGCCGGTGCTCATCGGGTGGTCGGCGGTGACCGGCGGCGTGTCATGGGCCGCGCTGCTGCTGTTCGGCGTCGTGTTCTTCTGGACGCCGCCGCACTACTGGCCGCTGTCGATGAAGTTCCGCGCGGACTACGCGGCCGCCGGGGTGCCCATGCTGCCCGTGGTGCGGCGGGACTCCCAGGTGGCCTCGCAGATGGTGGGCTACACGCTGGCGATGATCGCGTGCTCGCTGCTGCTGGTGCCCGTGGCCGGGATGACCTGGGTGTACGGCGTGGTCGCCGCGGTGCTCGGGCTGTGGTTCCTCGGCTCCTGCCTGTCCCTGCTGCGCCAGGCCCGTGACCCGGAGCACCACAAGCTGCGGGCCATGCGGGTGTTCCACCACTCCATCACCTACCTGACCCTGCTGTCGGTGGCGGTCGTCGTGGACGTGTTCCTGCCGCTGTAGCCTCCGCTCATGCCGGACGACGGCGCCGTCACAGGCGAGCTGGCCCAGGCGCTGGAGGCGTACCTCGCCCACCTCGACGTGGAGCGCGGGCTGTCCGCCAACACCCTGGCGGCGTACCGGCGTGACCTGTCGCGGTACGTCGACTTCCTGACGGCGCGCGGGATCGCCTCACCGGCGGGCGTCGCCGAGCGCGACGTCGAGGACTACGTGCTGGCCGTGCGCACCGGCACGGACGGACGGCACGCGCTGTCGGCCTCGTCGGCCGCCCGGGGGGTGGTGGCCATCCGTGGCTGGCACCGGTTCTGCGTCCCAGAGGGTCTGGCCGCCCTGGACCCGGCGCGGGAGGTGCACCCGCCCGCCCGCCCCAAGCGCCTGCCCAAGGCGCTCTCCGTCGACGACGTGCGGCGCCTGCTCGAGGACGGCGTGCCCGGCGACGGCCCCGTGCCGTTGCGCGACCGCGCGGTGCTCGAGCTGCTCTACTCCACCGGCGCGCGGATCTCCGAGGCCGTGGGCCTCGACGTCGACGACGTCGACTTGACCCCGGGCCAGGGTGCGGTGCGGCTGTTCGGCAAGGGGAGCAAGGAGCGCGTGGTGCCGGTCGGCTCGTACGCGGCCACCGCGGTGGAGGCCTACGTGGTCCGGGCCAGACCGGCGCTGGCCGCGGCGGGCAGGGGGACACCGGCGCTCTTCCTCAACGCGCGCGGGGCCCGGCTGTCGCGGCAGAGCGCC
>DASWOL010000168.1:0-3393 GCA_036398695.1 Cellulomonas sp.
GACGCCGCGGCTGTTCACCTCGGGCCGGAAGTGGGCTCGGCGATGTTCCTCAGCCCGTCGGGCAGCGAGCCGGGCGCGGCCGCCTGGGCGGTCGGGTGGCCCGCCTGCCAGTCGGTGACGGTGCGGGCGCCGAACCTGATCTCCGGGCGCCGCTCCGGGCTGGTCAGTACGTCCCGGACGCGCTTCGGCGGCGCGCCCACCAGCACCTCTGCCTGTGCGGCGACATCCATGGTCGACCCCTCGCCGATTCGATCGGTCCTGGCCATCATCTCGCTCGGGGGCCATGGACGCATGTCCAGCGAGCGCGGGCACAGCGAGCGGGCTGACGTCCGCACTCGGGCCCGTCACTGTTCCGGCGCGCCACGACGTCACCGCTCCCGCGGATCGACAGGTGAATTCGGGGAAGGCTAGATGCACGTAGAGTGCACGGCCTCCTCGTCGAGG
This sequence comes from Cellulomonas sp., assembly GCA_036398695.1. Classification (GTDB taxonomy): domain Bacteria; phylum Actinomycetota; class Actinomycetes; order Actinomycetales; family Cellulomonadaceae; genus Cellulomonas. Next base: position 445 of record DASWOL010000168.1, read on the forward strand.
CTGTGACCTGCATCTTGACGTGCGCCCGACTGGACTCGAACCAGCGGCCTTCTGCTCCGGAGGCAGACGCTCTATCCACTGAGCTACGGGCGCATCGTCGTCGGGCTGCGAAGGGACCGGCCCGAGGACGCGAGCCCCGAGACTACCAGCCCGGCCCCGCCCGGCCCGAATGCACCAAGGCCGCCCGATCTCAGGACTCGGGGACCAGCGCGGACAGGTAGTCCGTCGTCTCCTCGACGGCCTTGCGGTCGTTGCCGGAGACGATCGCCTCGATGAGCACGTCGTGCGCGTCGGCGCCGTGCGTGTCGGTGACGAAGTTGAACCGGATGTTCTCGCCGATGGCGTCGATGAGGTTCTCGTACAGCGACAGCAGCACCGGGTTGGCGGCCGTCTTGACGATCGCCCGGTGGAGCGCCAGGTCCGACTCGACCATCTTCTCCACGATGCCCTCGAAGTAGGCCTTCGCCCGGGCGTCGCGGAACGCCAGCAGGGAGGCGGCGTCCGTCGCAGTGCGGCGGCGGGCGGCGAGCCTGGCCGCCTCGACCTCCAGCGCACGACGAACCTCGACGACGTCGCGCTGGCGTGCCGCCGCGATCTCTCGGCCGATGGTCACCGCCAGCTCGGAGTTGGACACCACGTACGTGCCGGAACCCTGGCGGCGCTCGAGCAGCCCACCGTGCACCAGCGACTGCACCGCCTCGCGCACGGTGTTGCGGCCCACACCCAGCAGTTCCACCAGGGCGGGCTCCGGCGGGATCCGAGAACCCACCGGCCATTCAGCGGAGGCGATCCGGGAGCTCAACGCCTCCACAGCGGAGTCGATGAGTCCGGTGCGGCGTGACATGGGATGTGCCTCCTGGCGCTGGTGGTGCGCGCAAGTCAACACCGCCCATCATGGCGCCCGCCAGCCCGGAGAGGGGATGACTCGCGTCGCTAGTCTGTGCGGGTGACCCCCGCCCAGCTCGCCGAGGCCGTGCGCACGGCACTTGCCCACGCCGTCGCCGACGGAACGCTGCCGCTCGACCTCACGGACCTGCCCGCCCAGGTGCACCTGGAGCGTCCGCGGCAGCGCGAGCACGGCGACTGGTCGACGAACGTGGCGATGCAGCTCGCCAAGAAGGCGGGCGTGGCGCCGCGCGCGCTGGCCGACGACCTGGCGCGCCGGCTGGCGCAGTCCCCGGGCGTCGCCGCGGCCGAGGTGGCCGGCCCGGGGTTCCTCAACATCCGCCTCGACACGGCGGCCGCCGGCGAGCTGGCCCGCACCATCGTGGAGGCCGGCCCGTCGTACGGCACCAACGACGACCTGGCGGGCCTGACGGTCAACCTCGAGTTCGTCTCCGCCAACCCCACCGGCCCGCTGCACATCGGCGGGGTGCGCTGGGCGGCCGTGGGGGACAGCCTGGCGCGCGTGCTCGAGGCGTCCGGCGCGCTCGTCGTGCGCGAGTACTACTTCAACGACCACGGAGCGCAGATCGACCGGTTCGCCCGCTCGCTCGTCGCCCGCGCCCGCGGCCAGGAGGCGCCCGAGGACGGCTACGGCGGGCAGTACATCGCGGACATCGCCGAGCAGGTGGTGGCTGACGCGCTCGCGGCCGGCGAGCCCGACCCCCGCACGCTGGGCGACGAGCAGGCGCTGGAAGCGTTCCAGGTGCGGGGCGTGGACCTGATGTTCGACGAGATCAAGGACTCGCTGCGCGACTTCGGCGTCGAGTTCGACGTCTACTTCCACGAGGACTCGCTGCACGCCTCCGGCGCCGTGGACCGCGCCGTGGCCCGCCTGCGGGAGCTGGGCCATGTGTACGAGAAGGACGGCGCCACCTGGCTGCGCACCACCACCTTCGGCGACGAAAAGGACCGCGTGGTCGTCAAGAGCGACGGCGAGGCCGCCTACATCGCCGGCGACATCGCGTACTACCTGGACAAGCGGGAGCGCGGGGCGGACCGGGTGGTCATCATGCTCGGCGCCGACCACCACGGGTACATCGGCCGGATGATGGCGGTCTGCGCCGCGTTCGGCGACACCCCGCACGTCAACCTCGAGATCCTCATCGGCCAGATGGTCAACCTGGTCAAGGACGGCGAGCCGGTGCGGATGAGCAAGCGCGCCGGCACGGTGGTGACCATCGACGACCTGGTGGACGCCGTCGGCGTGGACGCGGCCCGGTACTCCCTGGCCCGCTCGTCGACCGACACCGCGATCGACCTCGACCTCGACCTGCTGGCGAAGGCGACCAACGAGAACCCCGTGTTCTACGTGCAGTACGCCCACGCCCGCACGGTCAACGTGGCACGCAACGCCGCCGAGGCCGGGGTGCGCCGCGAGGACGGTTTCGACGCGGCGGTGCTCGACCACGAGACCGAGGCGGTGCTGCTGGGCCAGCTCGCCGAGTTCCCGCGGATCGTGACGCAGGCGGCGCAGATGCGCGAGCCGCACCGCGTCGCCCGGTACCTCGAGGAGCTCGCCGGCGCCTATCACAAGTGGTACGACGTCCGCCGGGTCGCCCCGTTCGGCGACGAGGACGTCTCGGACCTGCACCGCACGCGGCTGTGGCTCAACGACGCCACCCGCCAGGTGCTCGCCAACGGCCTGGCGCTGCTCGGGGTGAGCGCGCCGGAGCGGAGGTGACCCCCACCCGGCCGCCGGCTCGGCACTTCGGTGCCGCATCGGCGCATGCGTGTACCGACTCGGCACCCAAGTGCCGACTCGGCGAGCGCGTCGGCGGGCTCGTCGCGTGCGGCCGCGCCGGTGGGCGTCACCGGGGTGGGGTCCGTGCGGGTCGGGGTGTGAGGTGAGCCTCGACGTGGGGGCGATGGGCTCGCCCTGGTCGTCGGGCGTCGAGCGGTTGCTGGACGGGTCCGTCGCGGTGGCCGGCGTGGACGTCCACGAGCTCGCGGTGCGCTTCGGCACGCCGCTGTACGTGCTCGACGAGGCCGACCTGCGCGCCCGCG
>DASWOL010000169.1:0-6663 GCA_036398695.1 Cellulomonas sp.
CGTTGGGTGTGTTCACCGCGGTGACGGGGGTGTCCGGCTCGGGAAAGTCCACGCTGGTCAACTCGATCCTGTACACCGTGCTGGCCAACGAGCTCAACGGCGCCCGGCAGGTGCCGGGGCGTCACCGCAAGGTCACGGGGCTGGAGCATCTCGACAAGGTGGTGCACGTCGACCAGGGACCGATCGGCCGTACGCCGCGGTCGAACCCGGCCACGTACACCGGTGTCTGGGACCACGTGCGGAAGCTGTTCGCGGAGACCACCGAGGCGAAGGTGCGGGGCTACACGCCCGGACGGTTCAGCTTCAACGTCAAGGGCGGCCGCTGCGAGGCGTGCTCCGGCGACGGCACGCTGAAGATCGAGATGAACTTCCTGCCGGACGTCTACGTGCCGTGCGAGGTGTGCCACGGCGCCCGGTACAACCGCGAGACGCTCGAGGTGCACTTCAAGGGCAAGACGGTGGCCGACGTGCTCGCCATGCCGATCGAGGAGGCCGCGGACTTCTTCGCCGCCGTGCCGGCCATCTCGCGGCACCTCAAGACGCTGGTCGACGTGGGCCTCGGGTACGTCCGGCTGGGCCAGCCGGCACCGACCCTGTCCGGCGGTGAGGCCCAGCGCGTGAAGCTCGCCTCCGAGCTGCAGCGGCGTTCCACGGGCAAGACGGTCTACGTGCTCGACGAGCCCACCACCGGCCTGCACTTCGAGGACGTCCGCAAGCTGCTGGGCGTGCTGCAGTCGCTGGTCGACAAGGGCAACACGGTGATCGTCATCGAGCACAACCTCGACGTGATCAAGAACGCCGACTGGGTGGTCGACCTGGGGCCCGAGGGCGGCAACGGCGGCGGCCTCGTCGTGGCCGAGGGCACACCGGAGTACGTCGCCACAGTCGAGGCGAGCCACACCGGGCGTTTCCTCGCCGAGGCGCTGGAGCCGGACGGGCAGCGCGTCAGCGCGTGAGGCGGCGGCCGGAGGGCCGCCGTGACCGCACGCTGTCACGGTGTGCGGCCCGCGGCGTGCGGCTCACGGTGCGGCCCGCAGCGTGCGGCTCACGGCGTCCGCCCGCGGCTCACGGCGTGCGGCCCGCAGCGTCCGGCTCGCACCGGGGGACCTCACGCGGCGAGGCGCTCGGCGAACGTCACGGTCGGGGTTCTCAGGCCTCGTCGTGCGCGGCCGGGGCCGCGGGCTCGAGGAAGGCCACGGCAGTGGGCTGCACCCGCACGGGGAAGTTGACCGACCGTGCGATGAAGCAGTGCTCCTGGGCCTCGGCGTGCAGCGCGCCCATCACGTCGTCCGTGACCGCTGAGCCGTCGGGGAGCGTCGCACCCGCGGCGACTGCGACCCGCGGGTGCAGCACCACCTCGGTGAAGTGCCCCTGCCCGGCGGACTCGACGCGGATGGTGCCGGAGGCGCTGTCGGCGTAGTCGAGCACGGCGACGCCGTCGCGGGCAGCCAGGTGGAGCAGCCAGATCATGTGGCACTGCGCCAGCGACGAGACGAGCAGGTCCTCCGGCGACCACCGCTGGGGGTCGCCGCGAAAGTGCGGGTCGGACGTCGCGAGGATCACCGGCCGGTCGCCGGCGCGCAGCTCGTGGTCGCGGCCATAGGTGGTGAAGCTCGTCGTGCCGGAGCGGCGCACGCCGGTCCACGCGAGGTCGACGGAGTACTGGTGCAGCTGCGGCACGCCACCAAACTACCCACCCCCTTCCGTTCGGGCGTGCTCGGGCGCGCAGCGGGCAGAGGCAGAGGCGTGGGTGGAGGGAACTAGCGTGGGGGTCATGGCCGATCCCGCCACCTACCGCCCGGCGCCCGGGGAGATCCCGGACGCCCCGGGCGTGTACCGGTTCCGCGACCGGGACGGCCGGGTGATCTACGTCGGCAAGGCCAAGAGCCTGCGCAGCCGGCTCAACAGCTACTTCCAGGATCTCGCCGGACTGCACCCGCGCACGCAGACCATGGTGACCACGGCGGCCTCGGTGCAGTGGACGGTGGTCGGCACCGAGGTCGAGGCGCTGGCGCTCGAGTACTCGTGGATCAAGGAGTTCGACCCCCGGTTCAACATCAAGTACCGGGACGACAAGTCGTACCCCTACCTCGCCGTGACCATGGCCGACGAGTTCCCCCGGGTGCAGGTGATGCGGGGCGCGAAGCGCAAGGGCACCCGGTACTTCGGGCCGTATGCCCACGCCTGGGCGATCCGCGACACGGTGGACCTGCTGCTGCGGGTGTTCCCGGTGCGGACGTGCTCGGCCGGCGTGTTCAAGCGGGCGCACCAGCAGGGGCGGCCCTGCCTGCTGGGCTACATCGACAAGTGCTCGGCCCCCTGCGTGGGACGGATCAGCCCCGAGGACCACCAGAGGCTGGCGCAGGACTTCTGCGACTTCATGGCCGGCGACACCGCCCGGTTCACACGCCGCCTGACGCAGGCGATGAAGGCCGCGGCGGCCGAGCTGGACTTCGAGCGCGCGGCCCGGCTGCGCGATGACGTGGCGACGCTCGAGCGGGCCACCGAGCGCAACGCGGTGGTGCTCAAGGACGGCACGGACGCCGACATCTTCGCCCTGGCCGGTGACGATCTCGAGGCGGCGGTGCAGGTGTTCCACGTCCGTGACGGGCGCATCCGTGGCCAGCGGGGCTGGGTGGTGGAGAAGGTCGAGGACGCGGACGACGCGGCGATGGTCGAGCGGCTGCTCCAGCAGGTGTACGGCTCCGCCGAGGAGGAGGGCGGTGACGGTGCCGCGGTGCCGCGCGAGGTGCTGGTCCCGGTGCTGCCGACCGACGTCGAGCAGATGCAGGTGTGGCTGACCGGCCTGCGCGGCAGCAGGGTCTCGGTGCGCGTGCCGCAGCGCGGGGACAAGCGCGAGCTGGCCGAGACGGTGCGGCGGAACGCCGAGCACGCCCTCGCGCTGCATCGCACCCGGCGCGCCGGTGACCTGACCACCCGCAGCCAGGCGCTGCGGGAGATCCAGGAGGCACTCGACCTGCCGAGCGCACCGCTGCGCATCGAGTGCTACGACGTCTCGCACACGCAGGGCACCTTCCAGTCGGCGTCGATGGTGGTGTTCGAGGACGGACTGGCGCGCAAGAGCGAGTACCGGCTGTTCACGGTCCGCGGTCCCGAGGGCGACGGCGCGCGTGACGACACGGCGGCGATGCACGAGGTGATCACGCGCCGGTTCCGCCGCTATCTCGCGGAGCGGGCCGACGCACGTGACGTGGAGCTGGGCGCCGGGACGGACTGGTCCGCCGACGGGGAGGACGAGGACGGCGTGCCGTTGCGTTCCGGGCCTGTCGACGAGCGCACCGGGCGCCCGGTGCGCTTCGCCTACCCGCCGAACCTCGTCGTGGTGGACGGGGGCCCGCCGCAGGTCGCGGCCGCGGCGGCTGCGATGGCCGAGCTCGGGATCGACGACGTCGCGCTGTGCGGTCTGGCCAAGCGTCTGGAGGAGGTGTGGCTGCCGGGGGAGGAGTACCCCGTGATCCTGCAGCGCAGCTCCGAGGGGCTCTACCTGCTCCAGCGGCTGCGCGACGAGGCTCACCGGTTCGCCATCAGCGCGCACCGCAACCGGCGTAGCAAGGGCATGACGGCGTCGGTGCTCGACGCGGTGCCGGGTGTCGGCCCCGCTCGCCGGGCCGCGCTGCTGCGGCACTTCGGCTCTGTCAAGCGGCTGCGCGCCGCGAGCGTGGCGGAGATCGCCACCGTTCCCGGGATGGGCGAGCGCACCGCGGCGGCGGTGCTCGCCGCGCTCAACGGCACGCCCGCCGAGGCACCCGCGCCCGGCGGTGTCACCGAACCCGCGGACGGCGGTCTCACCGAACCCGCGGACGGCGGCGCGCCGACCCGGGTCGGCGAGCAGGCTGGCATCCTGGGTACATGACCACCGAGCCGCAGCCGACGACCGTCCCGCTGGGCATCCCCGCCGTCGAGGCGAGCGCATCGGCCCCCCGCCTGGACCAGCCTCAGGTCATCGTCATCACGGGCATGTCCGGGGCCGGCCGCACACGTGCCGCGGCCGTGCTCGAGGACCTCGAGTGGTACGTGGTGGACAACCTGCCGGCCCAGATGCTGGTCCACCTCGTCGGCATGCTGACCTCGGGCACGGCCGGCGGGCGCGCCCAGCGGCTCGGGGCGGTGATCGACGTGCGTGGCGGCGAGTTCTTCGGCCACCTCGACGAGGCGCTCGACGAGGTTCAGGCCAGTGGCGTGGACCTGCGCGTGCTGTTCCTCGACGCGTCTGACGAGGTGCTGGTGCGCCGGTTCGAGCAGGTGCGCAGGCCACACCCCTTGCAGGGCGACGGCCGGGTGCTCGACGCGATCGCCGAGGAGCGCCGGCTCCTGGCGCCCCTGCGCGCGCGTGCCGACGTGGTGCTCGACACCAGCGACCTCGCCCCGCAGGAGCTGGCACGCACGGTCCGTGCGCTGGCGCACGGCAGCGGCGAGGACACGCTGCGGATCTCGATCGTCTCGTTCGGCTTCAAGTACGGCGTGCCGGTCGACGCGGACCACGTGGTGGACGTCCGCTTCCTCGCCAACCCGTTCTGGATCGCCGAGCTGCGGCACCTGTCCGGCCGGGACGCGCCGGTGCGCGAGTACGTTCTGGGCCTTCCGGGGGCCCTGACGTTCGTCGACCGCTACGTCTCCGCGCTCGAGCCCGTGATCGACGGCTACGTCCACGAGGACAAGCACTACGTGACCATCGCGGTGGGGTGCACCGGTGGCAAGCACCGGTCGGTGGTGATCGCGGACGCGCTGGCGACACGGCTTCGGCAGAAGGGCCAGCGGGTGACCGTCACGGCCCGGGACCTGGGCAAGGAATGACGGCAGAGCAGCTCGCCGTCCCCGGTGCGGTCCGGGACGGTGAGCGCGGCCCCGCCGTCGTCGCCCTCGGCGGCGGGCACGGCCTGGCGGCGAGCCTGTCGGCGCTGCGGCTGATGACGGACCGGATCACCGCGGTGGTCACCGTGGCCGACGACGGCGGCTCGTCGGGCCGGCTGCGCGGCGAGCTCGGCGTGCTGCCGCCCGGCGACCTGCGGATGGCCCTGGCGGCGCTCTGCGACGACTCCGACTGGGGCCGGCAGTGGCGCGACGTGCTCCAGCACCGGTTCACGTCGCAGGGCCCGCTCGACCAGCACGCGGTGGGCAACCTGCTGATCGTCGCGCTGTGGGAGCTGCTCGGGGACCCCGTGGCCGGGCTCGACTGGGTGGGCCGCCTGCTCGGTGCGCGCGGGCGCGTGCTGCCGATGGCCGCCGTGCCGCTGCGCATCGAGGCGGACGTCGTGGGCGATGACGGCCGCGTGCGGCTCGTGGACGGGCAGAGCCACGTCGCGGTCGCGGCGGGCCGGATCGCCGAGGTGCGCCTCGACCCGCCGGCACCGCCGGCCTGCCCTGAGGCGGTCGAGGCGGTGCGTCAGGCCGACGTCGTCGTGCTCGGGCCCGGTTCCTGGTACACCTCGGTGCTGCCGCACCTGCTGGTCCCCGAGCTGCACCAGGCGCTGGCGGCGGGCGCGGCCCGCACGATCGTCACGCTCAACCTCCAGCCGGAGCGCATCGGCGAGGTCGTCGGGATGCCCGTGACCGACCACCTGGCCACGCTCGCCGAGTGCGCCCCTGACCTGCGCGTCGACGCCGTCGTCGTGGACCCGGGGGCGGTGGAGGACTTGGACCTGCTGGCCGACCGCTGCGCGGCGCTGGGCGCCCGGATGCTGGTGCGGCAGGTGGGCCGGGGCGACGGCACCGCGAGGCACGACCCGCTGCGCCTGGCGGCCGCGTACCGGGACGTCGTCGACGGGTTCTTCGGGGACCTGCCGCACTGACCGTCACCTGTGAGGGCTGCATGGCCGCCCTGCGGTGATGGCAAGATGCCCCCATGGCTCTGACGGCACAGGTCAAGGACGAGCTCGCCCGTCTCAAGGTCGACCGCACGTCCTGCCGCAAGGCCGAGGTGTCCGCGACGCTGCGATTCGCGGGCGGGCTGCACATCATCTCGGGGCGCATCGTCGTCGAGGCCGAGCTCGACACCGGCGTGGCGGCCCGCCGCCTGCGCCAGGCGATCTCCGAGGTGTACGGCCACGAGAGCGACGTCATCGTGGTCTCCGGCGGCGGCCTGCGCCGCGGCAGCCGCTACGTGGTCCGTGTGGTCAAGGACGGTGAGTCGCTCGCGCGTCAGACCGGCCTGCTGGACAACCGCGGCCGCCCCGTGCGCGGCCTGCCGCCCCAGGTGGTCTCGGCCGGCATCGGCGAGGCCGAGGCGGCCTGGCGGGGCGCGTTCCTCGCGCACGGCTCGCTGACCGAGCCCGGCCGCAGTGCCTCGCTCGAGGTCACCTGCCCCGGTCCGGAGGCGGCCTATGCGCTGGTGGGCGCCGCCCGCCGGATGGGTATCGCCTCCAAGGCGCGCGAGGTCCGCGGTGCCGACCGGGTGGTGGTGCGCGACGGCGACGCCATCGCCGCACTGCTGACCCGGTTGGGTGCCCATAGCGCGATGCTGGCTTGGGAAGAGCGTCGGATGCGACGCGAGGTACGGGCGACCGCAAATCGGCTGGCCAATTTCGACGACGCAAACCTGCGGCGGTCGGCGCGGGCCGCGGTGGCGGCCCGGGCTCGGGTCGAACGAGCCCTGGACATTCTCGGCGACGATGCTCCTGAGCACTTGTCGGAGGCCGGCAAGCT
>DASWOL010000170.1:0-17566 GCA_036398695.1 Cellulomonas sp.
GTGCCGGTGATCGGCGACGGCGGTCTGCAGTACTCGGGCGACATCGCCAAGGCGCTCGTCGCCGGCGCGGACACCGTGATGCTCGGCTCGCTGCTGGCCGGGTGCGACGAGTCGCCGGGCGATCTCGTCTTCGTCAACGGCAAGCAGTACAAGCACTACCGCGGCATGGGCTCGCTCGGCGCCATGGCCTCGCGCGGGCGGGTCTCCTACTCCAAGGACCGCTACTTCCAGGCGGACGTCGCGTCCGACGAGAAGATCGTCCCCGAGGGGATCGAGGGCCAGGTGCCGTACCGCGGGCCGCTCGCCGCCGTGGCCCACCAGCTGGTGGGCGGGCTGCACCAGTCGATGTTCTACGTCGGGGCGCACACCATCGACGAGCTGCAGGCGCGTGGGAAGTTCATCCGCATCACGCCGGCCGGGCTCAAGGAGTCACACCCCCACGACATCCAGATGACGGTCGAGGCGCCGAACTACACCGCCCACTGAGCGGCCGCCGGCACGGAGCGGACGGGCCAGTCGAGCTCGGCCCCGGGACCCGGCAGACCGCACTCGTCGCGCCACGCGTTGAACGACTCCGCCCAGGTCAGGTGCGCGTGCACCTGGTAGGCCTGGAGCGTTGCCAGGTCGAGCTCCGCCAGGTGCGGGTGCCGCGCCACCATCGCACCGAGCAGGTCGAGCGTCGCCTCGACGTCGACGTGGGCGGCGTGCAGCGCCTCCGGGGTCTCGACGCCGTACACGGCGCACAGGTCCCCCAGGCGGCGCTTGCCGGGCCGGTACCGCTCCTCGGCCCGGTCGAGCACGAGCGGGTCGAGCACCGGGCCGGCGGCGCGACCGAGCCGCTGCGTCACCGTCGCCAGCCCGTGCCGGCGCAGCTCCGCGTCGAGCAGCGACAGGTCGTAGCAGGCGTTGAAGGCGACGACCGGGACCCCCGCACGCCAGGTGGCCACCAGGGCGGCGGCGACCTCGTCCAGCGCCTCGCGGGGCGGGCGCCCCTGGGCACGGACCTGCTCGGTGGTGATGCCGTGCACGGCGGTGGCAGCCTGCGGGATGGGGACCCCCGGGTCGATCAGCCACGTGCGCACCCGGGTGCCTGTCGCGTCCCGGCGGACCACGGCCGCGGTGACGATCCGGTCGGCGCCGACGTCGACGCCCGTGGTCTCGGTGTCGAAGCCCACCAGCGGACCGTCGTGCCAGGTCATACGCGTCGTCGTGCCCCTCGTCTCGTCCTGCCTTGCCCGGCAGCATCGCACCGGGCACCGACACGCAGGCCGCCGACACGCCCGCGCCGGCCTGCGGCGGACGGCCCGCCTGGCGGGTGCGCGGCGCCGGTAGCCTGGGGCGGTGACCGAGGTCGAGATCGGGCGTGGCAAGCGCGGGCGGCGCGCGTACTCCTTCGACGACATCGCGGTGGTGCCCTCGCGCCGCACGCGCGATCCGGAGGACGTGTCGGTCGCCTGGCAGATCGACGCCTACCACTTCGACCTGCCGGTGGTCGCCGCCCCGATGGACTCGGTGATGAGCCCCACCACCGCGGTGGCGCTGGGCCGGTTCGGCGGCCTGGGGGTGCTCGACCTCGAGGGCCTGTGGACGCGCTACGACGACCCCGAGCCCCTGCTCGCCGAGATCGCCGCGCTCGACCCTGTTCGCGCCACCGCGCGCATGCAGGAGATCTACGCGGCGCCCATCCGGCCGGACCTGATCACCGCCCGGCTCAAGGAGATCCGTGCCGCCGGCGTGACGGTCGCGGGGGCGTTGTCGCCCCAGCGCACGCAGGAGCACTGGCGCACGGTGGTGGACGCGGGCGTCGACCTGTTCGTCATCCGCGGCACGACCGTGTCCGCCGAGCATGTCTCCGGCCGCGCGGAGCCGCTGAACCTCAAGCGGTTCATCTACGAGCTCGACGTCCCGGTGATCGTCGGCGGCGCGTCGACGTACACCGCGGCGCTGCACCTGATGCGGACCGGGGCGGCGGGCGTGCTCGTCGGGTTCGGCGGTGGAGCGGCGCACACGACGAGGGTGTCGCTCGGCATCCACGCGCCGATGGCGACGGCCGTGGCGGACGTCGCGGCGGCGCGGCGCGACTACCTCGACGAGTCCGGCGGCCGGTACGTGCACGTCATCGCCGACGGGGGCGTCGGCCGGTCCGGCGACCTGGTGAAGGCGGTGGCGTGCGGGGCCGACGCCGTCATGCTCGGCGCCGCACTGGCGCGCGCCACCGACGCTCCCGGGCATGGCTGGCACTGGGGATCCGAGGCGCACCACCAGCTGCTGCCGCGCGGCGAGCGCGTGGCGGTGGGCAGTGCCGGGACGCTCGAGCAGATCCTGTTCGGCCCCGGACGCACGGCCGACGGCACGCTGAACCTCATCGGTGCGCTGCGCCGCGCGATGGCCACCACCGGATACTCCGACCTCAAGGAGTTCCAGCGCGTCGAGGTCGTCGTCTCGCCCTACGCCCCGCGGTAGCGGTCAGTCCCTCTGCGGCGCCCGGTGGGCGCGCGTACCACGGCCCGCGGCATCCGGGGCACGTGCGTACAACGGCGAGCTGTGCGGGCGTACAACGGCGAGGCCCTTGCGAACCGCGCGACACCGGCGTGCGACCCTTGAGCCCCTCGCGCCCACCAAGACGCCGCCGTGCGCCTTCCCTTGCCGCCGGGCCCGCCGCTGGTCGGGCCGACCGATCGCCTGAAGCGGAGATGCACGATCGGCTCGAAGGTCCGAGTGAGCCCGGTTAGGTGTTTGGGTCGATCCGGTTGTGTTTGTTTGGGTTGACTTGACGGCGGGGCGAGGTGCACCCTGGTGCCGTTCGCGGCATCGATGCCGCGGCGCGGCCTCCAGGCCGCGGGGACGTGGGACGTGGGACGTGGGACACGGTGGTCATGTACGCACCCGAGCGGCACCAGCAGATCCTGGGTCGTGCCCGCGCGGAGGGCCGCGTGGACGTCGCCGGGCTGGCTGCCGAGCTCGACGTCACGCCGGAGACAGTCCGCCGTGACCTGACGGCGCTCGAACGGATGGGCCTGGTGCGGCGCGTCCACGGCGGCGCCATCCCGGTGGAGCGGCTCGGCTTCGAGCCCGCCCTTGCCGACCGCGAGCGCATGATGTCCACCGAGAAGGAGCGGATCGCGAAGGCCGCGCTCGACGAGCTGCCCGACGGCGGGGCGATCATCGTCGACGCCGGGAGCACCACGGTGCGCTTCGCGGACCTGCTGCCCACCGACCGCGAGCTCATCGTCGTCACGCACGCGCTGCCGGTCGCCACGCTCCTCGCCGGGCGGCCGAACATCACGCTGCACCTGGTCGGCGGGCAGCTGCGCGGCCGGACGCTGGCGGCCGTCGGCGCCTGGGCCGAGCGCGAGCTGGCGGACGTGCGCGTCGACGTCGCCTTCCTCGGCACCAACGGGCTGACCGTGGAGAACGGGCTGACCACCCCTGACCTCGCCGAGGCGATGGTCAAGCGCGCACTGGTGGCCGCGGCCCGCCGCACGGTGGTCCTCGCCGACCACTCCAAGGTCGGCCGCACCGACCTGGCGCTGGTCGCCCCCCTGTCCAGCGTCGACACCCTCGTCACCGACACGGGGATCGCAGCCGAGCTGGTCGACGAGATCGAGGCCGCCGGCCCGCGGGTGGTCCGCGCATGACGACGTCCCGCGGCTGCCAGGCAGCCCGTCCCACCACAGAAGGAGAACGATGAAGGTCTTCCGCTTCTACGCCCCGGGCGACGTGCGCATCGAGGACGACTACCCCGAGCCGGTCGCCGGCCCGGGCGAGGTGAAGATCCGCGTCCGTGCGTGCTCCATGTGCGGCACCGACGTCAAGATCGCCACGTCGGGCCACCAGCGGATGCGCCCGCCGCGTGTCATGGGCCACGAGATCGCCGGCGAGATCGTCGAGATCGGCGCAGGCGTCACCGGGTGGCAGGCGGGCGACCGCGTCCAGGTGATCGCCGCGATCCCCTGCGGGACGTGCGAGTTCTGCACCTCCGGGCTGCAGACGATCTGCCCCAACCAGCTGTCGATGGGCTACGACTTCGACGGCGGCTTCGCCCCGTACATGGTGGTGCCGCGCGAGGTGCTCGCGGTCGACGGGCTGAACCGCATCCCGGAGGGCGTCTCGTTCGCCGAGGCGAGCGTCAGCGAGCCGTTCGCGTGCGCGATCAATGCCCAGGAGCTCGTGAACACCCACGACGGCGACATCGTCGTGGTCGTGGGCTCCGGGCCGATCGGCTGCCTGCACGTGCGTCTGGCCCGCGCCCGCGGCGCCAGCGAGGTGTACCTCGTCGAGCTGAGCAGGGAGCGGCTCGACCTGGCCGCCCAGATCGTCAAGCCTGACGCGGCGATCTGCTCCGCGGAGACCGACCCGATCCAGGCCGTGCTCGACCTCACCGGGGGCAAGGGCGTCAGCCTGGCGATCACCGCCGCCGCCTCCGGCGCCGCGCAGGAGCAGGCGCTGCGCATGCTGGCCCCGCGCGGGCGGATCTCACTCTTCGGCGGCCTGCCCAAGGACAAGCCGACGATCACCCTGGACTCCAACCTCGTGCACTACCGCGAGCTGTCGATCTGGGGCGCGAACGGCTCGAGCCCGGCGCACAACAAGCAGGCGCTCGCGCACATCGCCGACGGCAGCGTGCCCGTCGCGGACCTCATCACCCATCGGCTTCCGCTGGAGCAGATCCGGGAGGGCCTCGACGTGGTCCGGAACGGCACGGGCATCAAGGTCACCATCGAGCCGTGAGGCGGTGACCGGCCGGGCGGTCTCGTGTCGGCCGCCCGGCCACCGATCCCCGGCAGGGCAGCGCGCCGGGGTGCAGTGCAGCGATCAACGACGATCTAGCGCCGGACGGGCGACGTCCCGGCCGACCGCCACATGACAGGAGAGTGAGCGGGATGTCTGCAGCAGCAGCCGCAGTTGCCCCCACCGTGCGCCGGGGCAAGGGCGCACAGGTCAGGATCCAGCGGTTCGGAGCCTTCCTGACCGGCATGATCATGCCGAACCTCCCGGCGTTCCTCGCCTGGGGCCTCATCACGTCGTTCTTCATCGCCGCCGGGTGGACGCCCAACGGCATCATCGGCGGGTTCGGCAACGCCGACGCGTCGGGCTGGGCGGGTGCCGCGACGGCGCTGGCGCAGACGAGCGACGGTGCGACGTTCCACCAGTTCGTCGGGCTCGTCGGCCCGATGGTCACGTACCTGCTGCCGCTGCTCATCGCCAACGCCGGCGGCCGGATCGTCTACGGCGCCCGCGGCGCCGTCGTCGCCTCCATCGCGACCATCGGCGTCATCGTCGGCTCGACGGTGCCGATGTTCCTCGGCGCCATGATCGTCGGCCCGCTGGCCGCCTGGATCATGAAGCAGATCGACCGCCTCTGGGCCGACAAGATCCGGCCGGGATTCGAGATGCTCGTCGACATGTTCTCCGCCGGCATCGTCGGCGCGGGGCTGTCCATCGGCGCCTTCTTCGGCATCGCGCCGATCGTCACGCACGTCAGCCAGTGGCTGGGCACCATCGTCGACTGGCTGGCCAACCACCAGCTGCTCCCGGTGATGAGCCTCATCGTCGAGCCGGCCAAGGTGCTGTTCCTCAACAACGCGATCGGCAACGGCGTCCTGGTGCCGCTCGGCGCGCAGCAGGTGATCGACCACGGCAAGTCCCTGCTGTTCCTCGTCGAGGCGAACCCCGGCCCGGGCTTCGGCATCCTGCTCGCCTACACGCTGCTGGGCGTCGGCGCGGCGCGGTCCACCGCCCCGGGCGCGATCATCATCCAGTTCTTCGGCGGCATCCACGAGGTGTACTTCCCGTTCGTCCTCATGAAGCCGACCCTCATCATCGCCGCGATCCTCGGCGGGGCGACCGGCGTGGCGACCAACGTCGTCTTCGGCTCCGGCCTGCGAGGACCGGCGGCTCCCGGCAGCATCATCGCCGTGCTCGCGGCGACACCGCGTGGCAGCTACCTCGGCGTGATCCTGTCCGTCGTCCTGTCCGCCACGGTGTCGTTCCTCATCGCCGCGGTCATCCTGCGGGCGTCCCGCAAGCGCGACCTCGAGGCCGGCGAGAGCGGCGACCTGTCGGCGGCGATCGCCCAGACCGAGGCCAACAAGGGCAAGGTCAGCGACTCGCTGCAGCACCTCGCCCAGGTGACCGACCTGTCCAGCGGCCGCACGGCCACGGCACTGGCCACCCGGCCGATTCGCAGCATCGTGTTCGCCTGCGACGGCGGCATGGGCTCCAGCGCGATGGGCGCCAGCATCCTGCGCGACAAGCTGAAGAAGGCCGGCGTGCCGGACGTCAAGGTCGAGTTCAAGGCGGTGGCCCAGCTTCAGGACGGCGCGGACATCGTCATCAGCCAGCGTGAGCTGACTGACCGGGCGCGGCACCAGGCGCCCAGCTCGCGGCACGTCTCGGTGGACAACTTCCTGTCCAGCCCGGTCTACGACGAGGTCGTGGCCGAGGCCAAGGCGTCCGCGACGGCCGGGAGCCCGTCGTGACGGACGTTCTGACGCGCGACCTCGTCGTCGCCCCGGGCACCGCCCGGACGAAGGACGAGGCCATCGCGGAGGCCGGGGCGCTGCTCGTCGGCGTCGGCGCGGTCACCCCGGCGTACGTCGACGCGATGGCGGAGCGGGAGTGCCTGGTGTCCACCTACATGGGCAGCTGGTTGGCGATCCCGCACGGCACGGACGACTCGAAGGCTGACATCGTCCGGTCGGCGCTCTGCCTGGTCCGGTACGACGAGCCCATCGAGTGGGGTGACGGGCAACCGGTCCGCGTCGTCGTCGGCATCGCCGGCGTCGGCGAGGAGCACCTGTCGATCCTGTCGAAGATCGCGCTGGTGTTCTCCGACCCCGACCAGGTGGACAAGGTGCTCGACGCCGCCGGGCCGGACGACCTGTACGACCTCATTCAGCAGGTCAACGCGGTCTGATGGCGATGGTGTCCGACGAAGGAAAGACCCGGGACGGCGCGGCGATCCGCAGCGCCGCGCCGTCCTGTGGGGGCCGGAGTGGTTGGCTGAGCCCCGTGCCGCCGAGAGAGGCCCGACCGTGATCGTCACCGTGACGCCGAACCCCAGCCTGGACCGGGCGCTCGACGTGGACCACCTCGCCGTGGGCGAGGTCAACCGGGCTCACGCGGTGCACGTCGACGCCGGTGGCAAGGGCATCAACGTGTCGCGGGCGCTGGTGCGCCAGGGGGTCGCGTCGCTCGCGGTGCTGCCGGTCGGCGGTGCCGACGGGGCCCGCCTCGTCGGCCTGCTCGCCGAGCACGGGGTGCCGGCGGCACCCGTCCCGGTGCACGGCGACACCCGGTCCAACGTCACGCTCGTCGACTCGTCGGGCGCGACCACGAAGGTCAACGCGCCCGGCGTGCCGCTGACGGCCCACGAGGTCGACGCCCTCCTCGGCGTCGTCGAGGCGCAGCTGGCGGCCGGACCGGCCGCGGTGGTCGGTGCCGGGTCGTTGCCGACCGGCGCGGGCGACGACTTCTACGTCCGCCTCGCGGCGCTCGCGGGACGGTACCGGGTGCCGGTGGCCCTCGACACGTCCGGCGTGCCGCTGGCGCGCGCGGTGCGTGCGGGCGGCCTCGACCTGATCAAGCCGAACGACGAAGAGCTCGCCGAGCTCGCCGGACGTGAGATCGCCTCGGTCGGCGACGCGGTCGACGCCGCACGTGAGGTGATCGCGGCCGGCACGAGCGCCGTGCTGCTGACGCTCGGCGCCCATGGCGCCCTGCTGGTCTCGGCGGAGCGCTCGTGGTGGGCCGGCGGTGCGCCGCTGCAGCCCGCTTCCACGGTGGGCGCGGGCGACACCACGCTGGCGGGCTACCTCGCCGCCGTCGGCGAGCCCGGCGAGCGGCTGCGTGCCGCCGTCGCGTGGGGGCGCGCCGCGGTGCTGCTGCCCGGCACGCAGGTGCCCGCTCCGTCCCAGATCGACCTCGCCGCGGTGCGGCTGGTGGCATGCCCGGACCACGACACATTGCTCAAGGAGCTGTGCGGCTGAGTGCCGCACGGCCGCTAGGAAGGACACCCATGCCCACCCGCACCGTCGCCGTCGCGTCCCGCGTCGGCCTGCACGCCCGGCCCGCCGCCCTGTTCACGCAGGCCGTCACCGCCTCCGGCCTTCCCGTGACGATCGCCACCGGCGGCCGTCCGCCGGTCAACGCCGCGAGCATCCTCATGGTGATGGCCCTCGGCGTGCCGCACGGCCAGGAGGTCACGCTGGCGGCGGAGGGCGACGGTGCCGACGAGGTGCTGGACCGCCTCGTCGGACTGCTCGCGACAGACCTGGACGCGACCGCCTGACCGACCGGCCGCGCGCGGCGCCCGCCCGCCCGACCGGCCGCGCGCGGCGCCCGCCCGCCCGATCCCGCCGCGCGTGTGACTGGTGAGGCGCGTGGTGCGGATGAGTCGCCTCACCAGTCACACGAGCACCGTGCGTCACTGATGCGGCGGGATCGCGGTGAGCGCCTGCCAGGGTGTGCGCCGGCCGCGGACGTACAGTGGCGCGCATGGCGCAACCGGAGCTGCACGACCCGGAGACCGACCCGCTGGCGACGTACGTCCTCGAGCCCGACGACGTGCGCTCGTTGCTCCGCCGGGTGGTCGTCGGCCCGGGCCATGCCACGCACACGCCGGTGGCGCCGTTCACGGGTGCACCCATCGCGGCCGTGCCGCTGTCGACTCCCGGCGACGTGGCGGCCGCCGCACGCCGCGCCCGGGCCGCCCAGCGGCTGTGGGCCGCCCGCCCGCTCCACGAGCGCACCGCCGTGCTGTCCCGGCTGCACGACGCGTTGCTCGCCCGCCAGTCCGACGTGCTCGACCTCATCCAGATCGAGACGGGCAAGGCGCGCGCCCACGCGTTCGAGGAGGTGGTCGACGTCGCCAACGTCGCGCGCCACTACGCGCTGCGGTCGCGCTCCTACCTCGCCGACCGGCGCGTCGTGGGGCTGGTCCCCGGCCTGACGGCGACGCGCGTGGTGCGGCACCCGGTGGGCGTCGTCGGCGTGGTCTCTCCCTGGAACATGCCCTTCACCCTGGTCCTCGGTGACGTGCTGCCGGCCCTCGTCGCGGGCAACGCCGTGCTGCTGCGCCCCGACCTGTCGACCACCCTCACCGCGCTGTGGGCCGCCGAGCTGTGCGAGGACGCGGGCCTGCCCCCCGACGTGCTCCAGGTGGTCACCGGCCACCGGGACATCGCCCAGGCGGTCGTCGAGCACGTCGACGCGGTGATCTTCACGGGCTCCTCGCGGGCGGGGCGCGACGTCGCGGCACGGACCGGTGCCCGGCTGATCCCCACGACGCTCGAGCTGGGTGGCAAGAACGGCGTGTACGTCGCGGACGACGTCGACGTCGAGGTCACGGCCGCCGGGCTGGTGCGCACGTGCTTCGCCTCCACGGGCCAGGTGTGCGTGTCCGCCGAGCGCCTCTACGTCCACGAGGCGGTGTACGACGACCTGGTCGAGGCCTTCGTCGAGCGCACGGAGGCGTTGCGGCTCGGTGCCGGGCTCGACTACCGCGCGGACATGGGCTCGCTGTCGTCGGCCGCGCAGCTGGCGCGGGTCGTCGAGCACGTCGAGGACGCGGTGGGCCAGGGCGCGCAGCTGCTCGCCGGCGGCGAGCAGCGTCCGGACCTCGGGCCGTGGTTCTACGAGCCGACGATCCTCGAGGACGTGCCGCCCGAGGCGCGGGCGTTCCGTGAGGAGACGTTCGGGCCGGTGGTGGCCGTCTACCCGGTGGCGTCCGACGACGAGGCCGTGGCCGCGATCAACGACACGGAGTACGGGCTGTCGGCGGGGGTGTGGACCTCCGACGAGCGCCGGGGCTGGTCGATCGCGCGCCGGCTGCGCGCCGGCAGCGTCGCGGTCAACGAGGCGTACGTCGCGGCGTGGGCGCCGATCGGCGCGCCGCAGGCGGGCTGGGGTTCGTCGGGCCTGGGCGCACGGCACGGCCGCGAGGCGTTGCTGGCGGCCACCCGGCCCCAGACGATCGCGCTCCAGCACGCCGTCCACGGCCTGGTCGGGACGCGCGGGCCCAGCCTCGGGCTGGAGCGCGTCTTCGACCTCGGGGCCGACGTGTGGACGCCCCTGTACACCGGTGCCCTGCGGGCACTGAAGGCGCTCCGCATCCCGTAGCCGCACCACCGCATCCCGTCCCGGGCGACCGGGGGTGAGCCGCGGCGGATCGCGGGGCACCCCGGAGGTTCCGGAGATGCGAGGTGCTGGTCGGGACGGCGGGAGGGCTGCTGGTCAGGCCTTCGCGGCGGCGATCACCTCGAGGGACTGGCGGGCGATCGCCAGCTCCTCGTTCGTCGGGACGACGAGCACGGTGACCGGGCTGCCGTCGGCCGAGATGACCTTCGGGCCGCCGCGGCCCTCGTTGCGCGCCGGGTCGAGGACGATGCCGAGCGGCTCGAGACCGGCACAGGCCTGGGCGCGGACGATCTCGTCGTTCTCGCCGACACCGGCGGTGAACGTCAGCACGTCGAGGCGGCCGAGGATGGCGTGGTAGGCGCCGATGTACTTCTTCAGCCGGTGCACGTACACGTCGAGCGCGAGCTTCGCGGACGGGTCGCCGGACTGCACCAGCGAGTGCAGCGCGCGGAAGTCGTTCTCGCCGGAGATGCCCTTGATCCCGGAGCGGCGGTTGAGCAGGTCGTCGATCTCGTCGATCGACATCCCGCCCACGCGGTGCAGGTGGAAGACGACGGCCGGGTCGATGTCGCCGGACCGCGTCCCCATGACCAGCCCTTCGAGCGGGGTCAGGCCCATCGAGGTGTCGACCGCGCGCCCGCCGGCGACCGCCGACGCCGAAGCGCCGTTGCCGAGGTGCAGCACGATCTGGTTGAGGTCCTCGATCGGCCGGCCGAGGTACTTGGCCACCTCGCCCGCGACGTACTGGTGCGAGGTGCCGTGGGCGCCGTAGCGGCGCACCTGGTGCTGGGCGGCGACCTTCGCGTCGATGGCGTACGTCGAGGCCTCGGCGGGCAGGTCGCGGAAGAACGCCGTGTCGAAGACCGCGACCTGAGGGACGTCCGGCAGCAGGAGCCGCGTGACGCGCATGCCCGTGACGTGCGCCGGGTTGTGCAGCGGCCCGAGCGGCGACAGCGCGTCGATCTGCGCGACGACCTCGTCGTCGATGAGCGCGGGGCCTGCGAAGACCGAGCCGCCCTGGACCACGCGGTGCCCCACCGCGACGACGTTCGAGTCGTGCAGCGACGGCCCGACCTCGTCGAACAGCGCGAGGACGATCCGCATGCCCTCCTCGTGGTCGGGGATCGGCAGCTGGCGCGTCGTCGTCTGGCCGGCGTACGTGTGCTTGACGGCGCCGGTCTTCTCCCCGATGCGCTCGACGAGTCCCGAGGCGACCGCCTGGCCGGCGGCCGGGTCGACGAGCTGGTACTTGATGGACGACGACCCGGAGTTGACGACCAGGACGGTGGACTGGGGATTCATCGGGCGACGGCCTCCACGGCGGTCTCGGTGGACGGGGCGCCCGGCACGGTGCCTGACTGCGCCTGGATCGCCGTGATGGCGACGGTGTTGACGATGTCCTGGACCAGGGCGCCGCGGGACAGGTCGTTGACCGGCTTGCGCAGGCCCTGGAGCACCGGGCCCACGGCCACGGCGCCGGCCGAGCGCTGCACGGCCTTGTACGTGTTGTTGCCGGTGTTGAGGTCCGGGAAGACGAAGACGGTCGCGCGTCCCGCCACGGCCGAGTCCGGCAGCTTCGTCTTCGCCACCGAGGCGTCGACCGCGGCGTCGTACTGGATGGGGCCCTCGACGGACAGGTCGGGGCGACGTTCGCGGACGATCCGGGTCGCCTCGCGCACCTTGTCCACGTCGGCGCCGGAGCCGGACTCGCCGGTGGAGTACGACAGCATCGCGACACGCGGCTCGATGCCGAACTGCGCCGCCGTCTCGGCCGACGAGATCGCGATGTCCGCCAGCTGCTCCGCCGTCGGGTCGGGGATCACGGCGCAGTCGGCGTAGACGAGCACGCGGTCCTCGAGGCACATGAGGAAGCACGACGAGACCGAGCCGACTCCGGGGACGGTCTTGATGATCTCGAAGGACGGCTTGATGGTGTGCGCGGTGGTGTGGGCGGCGCCGGACACCATGCCGTCGGCCAGGCCGAGATGGACCATCATCGTGCCGAAGTAGGACACGTCGGAGACGACCTCGCGGGCCCGCTCGACCGTCATCCCCTTGTGCTTGCGCAGCTCGGTGTACTCGGCGGCGAAGCGCTCGAGCAGCGCGCCGTTGCCCGGGTCGATGACGTCCGCGTCGTCGAGCACCAGGCCGAGCTCGGTGGCCCGGGTGCGGATCGCCGCCTCGTCGCCCAGGATCGTCAGGTCCGCGACGCGGCGCTGGAGGAGGGTCGAGGCCGCCCGCAGGATCCGGTCGTCGTTGCCCTCGGGCAGCACGATGTGCTTGCGGTCGTTGCGGGCCCGGTCGAGCAGGCCGTACTCGAACATCAGCGGGGTGACGACCGCGAGGCGCGGCACGTCGAGCGCGGCGAGCAGCCCGGGACCGTCGACGTACTTCTCGAACAGCGCCATCGCGGTGTCGATCTTGCGCTGCGACTCGCGGGTGAGCCGGCCGCGGGTGCTGCTCGCGGCGGTCGCGGTGCGGAACGTCCCCATCGGGGTCGCGAGAATGGGCAGGCGCGCGGCCAGGCCGGCGACGAGCCGGGTGATGGTGGGCGAGGTGTTGAAGCCGCCGGTGAGCAGGATGCCGGCGAGGTTGGGGAAGCCGTCCGCCTGGTGCGCCAGCAGCAGGCCCAGCACCACGTCGTTGCGGTCGCCTGGCGTGATGACCACCGCGCCGGGCTGGAGCCGCTCGAGCAGGTGCTCGACGCTCATCGCGCCGACGAGGACGTCGAGGACCTCCCGGGAGAGCAGCTCCTCGTCGCCGCCGATCAGCGTCGCGCCGACGGCGTCCGACAGCTCGCGCAGCGTCGGGGCGAACAGCAGCGTGTCCTCCGGGATCGCCCAGACCGGCACGTGGCCGCAGGAGACCTCCGTGCGGATCGCGTCGAGGTCGCTCTCGGCGCACCGGTTGGCGACCACGGCGACCACCTGGGCGTGGTTGGCCGCCATCTCGTTGTGCGCGATCTCGGCGACGTCGTGGATCTGGTCCGGCGTGCGGTTGTGGCCGTTGACCACCAGCACGGTGGGGGCACCGAGGTTGGCGGCGATGCGGGCGTTGTAGGCGAGCTCGGTCGCGCCCGCGACGTCGGTGTAGTCCGAGCCGACCACGACGACCGCGTCGCAGCGCCGCTCCACCTCGTGGAACCGCTGCACGATCCGCGCCAGGGCGTCCTCGGGGTCGTCGATCACCTGCTGGTAGCTGACGCCGACGGCGTCCTCGTAGGCGACGTCCACGCCCTCGTGGGCGAGCAGCAGCTCGAGCACGTAGTCGTGGACGTCGGTCGAGCGTGCGACCGGCCGGAACACCCCCACGTGCTGGACCGTGCGGGTCAGCAGGTCGACCAGACCGAGGGCCACCGTCGACTTGCCGGTGTCACCTTCGGGGGAGGCGATGTAGATGGTTCGTGCCACGGGATTCTCCTGACAGCGGTCGACGACGGCGTCCGGGGGTCATCGTCAGACCGCGGACGCCGCCAATCATGGGACGATTGTCCCTTCACCTGCCGCTATTCATTATCCCCGCCCGTCGCGACGGTCGCGTCCACCACCGGCTCGCCCGCGGACCCCGCTCCGGGCCACACCCAGTCGCGCACCTCGGGGATGTCCTCGCCGTGCTCGCGGGTGTACTCCCGCGCCCGCAGCCGGGCGTCGACCATCCGCTGGCGCAGGCCGGCCTGCGACGAGCGCAGCCAGTGCACCTGGTCGATCACGTCGATCACCAGGTGGAACCGGTCGAGGTCGTTGAGCATCACCATGTCGAACGGCGTGGTCGTGGTGCCCTCCTCCTTGTACCCGCGTACGTGGAGGTTGGCGTGCCCGTTGCGGCGGTACGTCAGGCGGTGGATCAGCCACGGGTAGCTGTGGTAGGCGAACACGATGGGACGGTCGGCGGTGAAGACCGTGTCGAACTCGCGGTCGGTCATGCCGTGGGGGTGCTCCCGGGAGTCCTGCAGCCGCATGAGGTCGACGACGTTGACCACGCGCACCTTGAGCTCGGGCAGCTCGCGCCGCAGGATGTCCGCCGCCGCCAGCACCTCGAGCGTCGGCACGTCGCCCGCGCAGCCGAGCACCACGTCCGGCTCCTGGCCCTGCACCTCGGTGCCAGCCCAGTCCCAGATGCCCAGGCCTCGCGAGCAGTGCGCGATCGCCTGCTCCATCGACAGGAAGTTCGGCGCGGGCTGCTTGCCGGAGACGACGACGTTGACGTACTGCCGGGAGCGCAGGCAGTGGTCGTACGTCGACAGCAGCGTGTTGGCGTCCGGTGGCAGGTAGACCCGGACCACCTCGGCCTTCTTGTTGATCACGTGGTCGATGAAGCCGGGGTCCTGGTGGCTGAACCCGTTGTGGTCCTGGCGCCACACGTGGCTGGACAGCAGGTAGTTCAGGCTGGCGATCGGCCGGCGCCACGGGATGTCGTTGGTGACCTTGAGCCACTTGGCGTGCTGGTTGAACATCGAGTCGACGATGTGGATGAACGCCTCGTAGCTGGTGAACAGCCCGTGCCGGCCGGTGAGCAGGTACCCCTCGAGCCAGCCCTGGCACTGGTGCTCGCTGAGCATCTCCATCACGCGTCCCGCGCGGGCCATGTGGTCGTCGACCTCGGGGGACAGGTACTCGGCGTTCCACTGCCTGTCCGTGACGTCGAACACCGCCTGGAGCCGGTTGGACGCGGTCTCGTCGGGCCCGAAGATGCGGAAGTTGTCGGGGTTCCGGCGGATCACCTCGGTGAGGTAGGTGCCCAGCACGCGGGGCGCCTCGCTCAGGGTGGCGCCCGGGGCGGGCACGTCGACGGCGAAGTCGCGGAAGTCCGGCAGCCGCAGGTCGCGCAGCAGCAGCCCGCCGTTGGCGTGCGGGTTGGCGCTCATCCGCAGGTCGCCCGCGGGGGCGAGCGCGCGGATGTCGTCGGCCAGCCGGCCGGTCGCGTCGAACAGCTCCTCCGCGCGGTACGAGCGCAGCCACTGCTCGAGCACCTCGAGGTGCTCGGCCGTGTCGCGCGCATTGGCCAGCGGCACCTGGTGGGCGCGCCACGAGCCGGTGGTCTTCTTGCCGTCGATGTACGCGGGGCCGGTCCAGCCCTTGGGCGTGCGGAAGACGATCATCGGCCACGCGGGCCGGGTGAGGTCGCCGGCCGCGGCGCGGGCCTTGATGTCGGCGATCTCGTCGAGGGCCTCGTCGAGCAGCGCGGCGAACCGGCGGTGCACCTCGGTCATCGGCTCGGACTCGTCGTAGCCGCCGGTGAAGACGTACGGGTGGTGGCCGTAGCCGCGCAGGAGGTCGGTCAGCTCGTCGTCGCTGATCCGCGCCAGGACCGTCGGGTTGGCGATCTTGTAGCCGTTGAGGTGCAGGATCGGCAGCACCACGCCGTCCTGGGCGGGGTTGACGAACTTGTTCGAGTGCCAGCTCGTCGCCAGCGGCCCGGTCTCCGCCTCGCCGTCACCGACGATCGCGGCGACCAGCAGGTCGGGGTTGTCGAAGGCCGCGCCGTAGGAGTGCGACAGCGCGTAGCCCAGCTCGCCGCCCTCGTGGATCGACCCCGGCGTCTCGGGTGCGACGTGGCTGGGGATGCCACCCGGGAAGGAGAACTGCCGGAACAGCTTGCGCAGCCCCTCCTCGTCCTCCGTGATGTTCGGGTACACCTCGGAGTAGGTGCCGTCGAGGAACGCGCTGGCCACCAGGCCCGGGCCGCCGTGGCCGGGACCGGTGACGTAGATGGTGGACTGGTTGCGCTCCGCGATCGCGCGGTTCAGATGCGCGTACAGGAAGTTGAGGCCGGGCGTGGTGCCCCAGTGGCCGAGCAGGCGCGGCTTGACGTCGTCGCGGCTCAAGGGCGTGCGCAGCAGGGGGTTGCTCAGCAGGTAGATCTGGCCGACGGCGAGGTAGTTCGCCGCCCGCCACCAGCGATCCAGCCGCCGGATCGTCTCGTCGTCGATCGTCGCCCCGGCGCCGCGGCGCCACGTGGTGGGGTTCTCCGTCGTCGTTGCCATCGTCCCGTTCCCGTTCGCAGGATGTGCTCGGTGTCATACAACCGCACGTGGGTCCCGGATGCCCGGTGTCCGAGGTCCCGCGGGTCGATACCGTGGGGGCGTGGCCGAGCCTGTGACGCGTGCCGCCCTGGTGCGGGTGGCGACCCGGCCGCGAATGCTCGGGCTGCTCGCGCTGCTGCTCGCCGCGGCGGTGGTCTGCGGGCTGCTCGGGGCGTGGCAGCTGGACCGGGCCCGGCAGCGGGGTGAGGCAGCGCAGGTCGCCCGGCAGGAGAAGCTCGCGGCGGCCGACCCCGTGCCGCTGACCGGCGTCCTCGCGCCGCAGACGGCGTTCCCCGGCGACCTCGTCGGGCGCAAGGTGTCCGTGGCCGGGACCTACGAGGCCGCGGGCCAGCTGGTGGTCACGGGACGGGCGCGCGACGGCGTCACCGGCTCGCTGGTGCTCACGCCGCTGCGGGTGGCGTCCGGGGACGGTGCGGCGGTGCTGCCGGTGGTGCGCGGCTGGATCCCGGCCGGCGCAGCGCCCGACGAGCCCCCCGGCGGCACCGTGTCGGTCGTGGGCTACCTGCAGGCGGGGGAGTCCGCCGGGTCGGGGATCGCTGACGCGACCACGGACGCGATCAGCCCGGCGGAGCTGCTGCACGTGTGGACCGGACCGATCTGGAGCGGGTACCTCGTGCTGGCCTCGTCGGACCCGGCGCAGTCCGGCGTCGTGGCCGGTGGCCCGGCGCTCCTCGGGCCGCCGACGCCGACCCAGACCGGACCCAACCTGCAGAACCTGCTCTACGCGGTGGAGTGGTTCGTGTTCGCCGGGTTCGCGGTGTTCATCTGGTGGCGCACCGTGCTCGACGAGGCCCACGGGCGGCGCCGCCAGGCCTGATGGGTCGGCGCCGGCCCCGGCACGGGGCGTGATTGCGCGGCGCCGGCACGGGGCGTGGTGGGGCACCGCACGCCTTGCTGGGGTGGCAGCTGTGCGCCGCCTGGCGGGAGGCCCGGCACCCCTGGCCGGGGTGCCGCACGCGCAGCTCGGAACCGCCCGCCCGGCCCCGCTCGGCACGCCCGTGCCACTTCGGCCCGCCCGTGCCACTTCGGCCCGCCCGAATGCCTGCCCGGCCCCGCTCGGCACTTCGTGCCACTTCGGTACATC
Organism: Cellulomonas sp.; assembly: GCA_036398695.1. GTDB lineage: Bacteria > Actinomycetota > Actinomycetes > Actinomycetales > Cellulomonadaceae > Cellulomonas. The sequence goes on from DASWOL010000170.1 coordinate 17,268, forward strand.
CGAGTGCCTGCCCGGCCGGCTCGGCACTTTCCTGCCACTTCGGCACAGGCATGTGCCGACCCGGCAGGAAAGTGCCGACGTGGCGCGGGGGACGACGACGTTGCGGAGTAGCAGACCCGCACGACTGGGCGGGTGGCCATCGCCTTGGCGGGATCGGGCCCGCGCAGCCCGGCTAGCACCCCGCGGGCGCTGACGGAGGCATGGCACGCCCTGCTCGCCAACGCGTGCCGGCCCGCTCGGCACCTTCGTGCCACTTCGGTACATCCATGTGCCGACGCGGCAGGAAGGTGCCGACGTGG
>DASWOL010000171.1:0-21843 GCA_036398695.1 Cellulomonas sp.
CCACGGCCGCGTCGTTGTACACGCAGAACCCCGAGGCCGCGCCGGGCATCGCGTGGTGCAGCCCTCCCCCGACGTTGACGGCGTGCGAGGACTCGCCACGCCAGACCGCCAGGGCCGAGTCCACCGAGCCCTGCACCACCCGCGCCGCGGCCGCGTGCATCCCGGGGAACACCGGGTTGTCGTCGGTCCCCAGCCCGCGCGCCGAGTCCACCGCGCCGCTCGACGAGGCCCGCCGCACCGCGGCGATGTACGCGGGCTCGTGCACGGTGGCGATCAGGTCGTCGGAGGCCTCGGCCGCCCCGACCACCGCGACGTCGGGGCCCTCCAGCAGCCCCAGGCCGCCGGCCAGCGCGATCGTCAGGTCGATCCGCTCGCTCGTCATCGGGTGCCCGGGCCCGAAGTCGTAGCCCAGCAGCTCGGTGGACCACACCACGGTCGCGACCATCCTCGTCAACGCCTCCGGGCTGCCATGCCCCCACCGTCGCACCGGCGTGCGATCGTGTCGATGCCGGCCCGGCGTGCCATTGTTGGCCGTTGGCGGCGCCCGGGGTGACGGACCTGGGCCCACGACGGGCGCGGAGGTGGCATGGCTCGGCCCGGTCCGGGACTCACCGGCCGGTGGCGGGAGTTCGTCGACCGCTCCGCGCGGCAGTCGCCCGCCCGCCTGGCGCTCGCCGTGTTCGCGATCGTCATCGTCCTGTTCACCGCGCTGCTGGCCGCACCGTGGGCGACCGCCACCGGCACCGCGGCCCCGCCGGTCGACGCGTTCTTCACCGCCACGTCCGCCGCGACCGTCACCGGCCTGACCGTGGTCCCCACCGGGCAGTTCTGGTCCACGTGGGGCCTGGTGACGATCCTCGTCGCGATCAAGGTGGGCGGCCTCGGCGTGATGACGCTGGCGTCGCTGCTCGGCGCGGCGGTCTCCCGGCGCATCGGCCTGACCAGCAGGCTGCTGGTCTCCTCCGAGACGCGCACCACGAGGCTCGGCGAGGTCGGCTCGCTGCTGCGCACGGTGGTCATCACGTCGACCACGCTCGAGCTGATCGGCGCGCTGGTGCTGCTGCCGCGCCTGTACATGGACGAGCACAGCTGGGGCCGGGCCGCCTGGCACTCGCTGTTCTACGCCGTGTCGGCGTTCAACAACGCCGGCTTCGTGCCCACCAAGGAGGGCCTGGTCCCGTTCGTCTCGGACTGGTGGGTGCTGCTGCCGATCATCATCGGGGTGTTCATCGGGTCGCTCGGCTTCCCGGTGGTGCTCGACATCCTGCGGCACCCGAGGTCGTGGCGCCGCTGGTCCCTGCACACCAAGCTGACCATCACGACGAGCCTCGCGCTCGTCGTCGCCGGCGGGGTGCTGGTCGCGGCGTTCGAGTGGAGCAACCCGGCGACGTTCAAGCCGCTGTCCCCCTCCGGGACCACCCTGGCGAGCCTGTTCGCCGGCGTGATGCCGCGCTCCGGCGGCTTCGCGACCGTGCCCACCGGCAGCATGCACCAGGGCACCTGGCTGCTGCTCGACGCGCTGATGTTCGTCGGCGGCGGCTCGGCCTCGACCGCGGGCGGCATCAAGGTGACCACCCTGGCGGTGATGCTGCTGGCGATCGTCGCCGAGGGGCGCGGCGACCGCGACGTCGAGGCGTTCGGCCGGCGCATCCCGCCGGAGACGCTCAAGCTGGCCATCGCCGTCACGGTGATCTCGGCCACCATCGTGCTGACCGCGTCGCTGCTGCTGCTGGCGATGACCGGCCAGTCGCTCGACCGGGTGCTGCTCGAGGCGATCTCCGCGTTCGCCACCGCAGGCCTGTCCACGGGCTTGACACCGGAGCTCACCACGCCGGCGAAGTATGTCCTGGCGGTCCTCATGTTCATCGGCCGGACCGGCACCATGACGCTTGCGGCGGCGCTCGCGCTGCGCAACCGTCGTCGTGTCATCCGGCTCCCGGAAGAAAGGCCGATCATTGGCTGACACCCCGGCGCCCGCCAAGGGCGTCCCCCTGCCGAGCGGCGACGCGGCGGTGCTCGTCATCGGACTGGGCCGGTTCGGCTCGTCGATCGCGTCCACGCTGGACCGCCTGGGCCAGGACGTCCTCGCCGTGGAGCGCAACCCCGAGCGGGTGGCCCAGTGGGCGGGCCGCATCCCGCTGGTCGAGGCGGACGCGACCAACCCCGAGGCCCTCGAGCAGCTCGGCGTGCGCGACTTCCCGGTCGCCGTGGTCGGCGTCGGCTCGTACCTCGAGGCGAGCGTGCTCATCACCGGCAACCTCGTCGACGTGGGCATGCCGCAGATCTGGGCGAAGGCGGTCAGCAGCGAGCACGCGCGCATCCTGCAGCGCATCGGCGCCCACCACGTGGTGCTCCCGGAGTCCGACGCCGGCGCCCGGGTGGCCCACCTCGTCTCCGGCAAGATGCTCGACTACATCGAGGTCGAGGACGGGTTCACCGTGGTGAAGATGCGCCCGCCGAAGGAGGCGCAGGGCTTCACGCTCGCCCAGTCGCGGGTGCGCACCCGGTACGGCGTGACGGTGATCGGGGTCAAGAGCCCCGGCCGGGACTTCGTCTACGCCACCCCTCAGACCCGCATCTCGCCGAACGACCTGCTGGTGGTCGCGGGCCACGGCGACCTGCTCGAGCGGTTCGCCGCGCGCCCGTGACCCGGCGGCGGCGCTGATGTCCCCACGAGGAGGTCGTTGATGGCCAAGCAGACGACGAAGCAGACGACGAAGCACGCCGGCCCGTGGGACTTCGACGCCTCCGACGCGCTGCGGGTGCGCCACGGCTTCTCGCTCGCGGACCTCGACACGTCGGCCACTCCCGGGTTCAAGGACGGTGAGAAGGCCTCGGCCAAGCTCCTCGCCGAGATCGGCCTGGCGGCCTCCGGCCTGCAGGAGCGGCTGTACGCCCACGGGCGCAGCGGGGGGACCAGGTCGGTGCTGCTCGTGGTGCAGGGCCTGGACACCGCGGGCAAGGGCGGCATCATGCGCCACGTCGCCGGCATGCTCGACCCGCAGGGCCTGGCGCTGCACGCGTTCGGCGTGCCCAGCCCCGAGGAGCGCAAGCACCACTACCTGTGGCGCGTCCGCAACGCGCTGCCGGAGCCGGGTCGCGTGGGGGTGTTCGACCGGTCGCACTACGAGGACGTGCTGGTGGTGCGCGTGGACAACCTGGTGCCACGGGACGTCTGGGAGCAGCGGTACGACGAGATCAACGCCTTCGAGGACGAGATCGCCACCGGCGGCACCACCGTCGTCAAGGTCGCCCTCATGGTGTCCCGCGACGAGCAGTACGCCCGGCTGCACCAGCGCCTGGAGCGCCCCGACAAGTACTGGAAGTTCGACCCGAACGACGTCGACACCCGTGCCAAGTGGCCCGACTACCTCCAGGCGTACCAGACGGTGCTCGACCGCACGTCGACCGACATCGCGCCCTGGCACGTCATCCCGGCCGACAAGAAGTGGTACTCCCGCCTCGCGGTGTCCCAGCTGCTGTGGCAGGCCCTGGCCGGGCTCGACCTCGACTGGCCCCCGGCGGGGTTCGACGTCGCCGCGCAGCTGGCGCGGCTGGAGGCGACGAAGTAGCGCGCTGTGCCCTACTGCCCTACTGCCCTACTGCCCTACTGCCCTACTGCCCTACCGCCCTCCTGCCCTGCTGGCCCGCTGCCCTACTCGGTGCGCCGCCGCAGGGTGGTCGTCGCCAGCGCGACCGCGCCGACGATGAACATCGCCAGCACCCCGATCGCCCCCCGCGTGGCCGCCCAGCCGCCGCCCGCCGCGATCTTCTGCATCGCGTCCACCGCGTAGGTCAAGGGCAGCACCCGGGAGATCCACTCGAGCACCTCCGGCATCTGGTCGCGCGGCATGACCACGCCGCACAGCAGGATCTGCGGCAGCAGGAACGCCGGCATCAGCTGCACCGCCTGGAACTCGGTGCGCGCGAGGGCCGAGGCCGCCAGGCCGAGCGTGCAGCCGAGCACGGCGTTGAGGATCGCCACGACGAACAGCAGCCAGAGCGGTCCGGCGACGTCCATGCCGCACACCCAGATCGCCCAGACCACCACCACGACGGCCTGGACCAGCGCCATCACCGCGAACGCCAAGGCGTAGCCGACGACGAAGTCGCCCTTGCCGATGGGCATGGTCATGAGGCGCTCGAGCGTGCCGCCGGTGCGCTCCCGCAGCGTGGCGACGCTGGTGACGATGAACATGACGAGCAGCGGGAAGAAGCCCACCAGCACCGGCCCGAAGGTGTCGATCACCGGGGCCGGGCTGTCGTGGAACATCCAGGCGACCAGCCCGAGGAGCACGCACGGCACCACGAGCAGCAGGGCGATCGTCCGGCGGTCGTGCCGCAGCTGCTGCAGCACCCGCTTGGCGGTGGCGAGCGTCAGGGCCGGGGTCATGCCGCCGCCCCCCGGTTCGCCGCGTCGACGAGGTGGAGGAACGCGCCCTCGGCATCGGTTGCGCCGGTGCGTGCCAGCAGCTCGGCCAGCGGGCCGTCGGCGAGGATCGCGCCCGCCCGCATGAGGACGAGCCGGTCGCAGCGCGTCGCCTCGTCCATCACGTGGCTGGACACCAGCAGGCTGGCACCGGCGTCGCGCAGCCGTCCGAACAGCTCCCACAGGTCGCGGCGCAGCACCGGGTCGAGGCCGACCGTCGGTTCGTCGAGCACCAACAGGTCCGGCCGGCCGAGCAGGGCGACGGCCAGCGACACCCGGGAGAGCTCGCCGCCGGACAGCGTGCGCACGAACCGGCGGTCGAAGCCCGACAGGCTGACGTCCGCGAGCGTCGCGGCGACCCGCTCGTCGCCCACCCCGAGGATCGCGGCGGCATAGGCGAGGTTCTCCCCGACGGTCAGGTCGAGGTACACGCTCGGGCTCTGGGTGGTGTAGCCGACCCGGCGGCGCAGGGCGGCGGAGCCCGCCGGCGCGCCGAGCACCTCGACGGTGCCGCCGGCGACCACCTGGGCGCCGACGATCGAGCGCATCAGCGTCGTCTTGCCGCTGCCGCTGGGGCCCAGCAGCCCCACCACCTGGCCGGCCGGGACCGTCAGGTCCAGGCCCTCGATGACGTGGTTCCGGCCGCGGACCACGCGCAGCCCGCGCACCGCGATCGCCGGAGTGTCGTTTTTATTCCCCATGCGAGGAATAATGGCCTCTCGGGTCGAGCCGTGCAAGGACCTTCGGCCCGCGGCCCGCGAGCCCTACGCCAGCTCCGGCAGCGGTGCGGTGAGGTAGCGGTCGATCGTCGGGCCGACGAAGGCGGCGAGCTGCGCCACCGGCATCGAGGCGACGGGCTCCAGCCGGATGACGTGCCGCACCACCAGCAGCCCCGCCACCTGCGAGGCCATGAGGCCGACGCGCACAGGGGCCTCGTCGGGCGCGACGAGGCGTCCGATCTGCTCGAACACCGTCCGGCCCAGATAGGCCAGCAGCGCCTGCGGCCGGTCGACCCCCCCGGCCATGAGGCCCACGGCAGCACGGAAGCCCTCGCCGTCGTCGGCCGACCACAGCTGCAGGACCTCGGTGAGCAGCCGCTGCCCGATGCCCGGCAACCCGCCGGCGACCACTCGCCCGGCGACGTCGACCGGGTTGGCGGCGGCCGGCAGCACCGACACCGCGAACAGCTCGCCGCGGTCCGGGAAGTAGTGCCGGACGAGGGCAGGGTCGACGCCCGCACGCCGCGCGACGGACCGCATGCTCGCCGCCTCGTAGCCGCGCTCGGCGAACTCGGCGCGCGCCGCGGTGACGATCGCCCCCCGGGTGTCCACCCCCGCCGGGCGACGCCCGCGCGGACGCCCGGTCGGAATGGCCGCGTCCATGGCGGCAGCGTATGGCCGATTCCTCACCTGGGGGATGACGGGCCGGGCGATCACGACGCCCGGCCCGTCGTCCACAGGTCAGCGGTGCTCGAGGTCCCGCTGGGTGGGCAGGGTGGGCACGGCCCGAAGGCCGCCGCCCTGGTGAGGCAGCCTGCGGCGCGGCAGGCACGAGCCGACCCCCGCCGCGAGCAGCATGCCGGCCAGCAGCAGGGCCCACACCAGCTCGATGCCCCCGGTGCTGGCCAGCGCGGCCGGAGCCGCGCCGCCAGGACCGGCCGCGAGCACGCCGGAGCCGAGACCGGTCACGACGTTGCTCGTGGGGACGATGCCCGCAGCCGTGCCCGTTGCCGGACCTCCACCGGTTCCGGGGTCGCCCGTTCCCGGGTCACCCGTTCCGGGGTCACCCGTTCCGGGGTCACCCGTTCCGGGGTCGCCGGTTCCGGGGTCGCCGGCGTTCCCGGGGGCCGCGGAACCCGCGTCCCCGAGCACCGCCACGGACGTGCCGGGCACCGTCACGGGCGCAGCGATCGGCAGGAGAGCGGCAGCCGCGATCGCGTCTGCCGGCCCGGCCGGTGCGCTCGACCCGGCCGGCGCGGGCGCCGACACGGCCGACGCGTCGCCGAGCAGGCCGACGGACATGCCGGACACCGTCACCGGAGCGGACACCGGCGCCTGGACCATCGACGCCGAGCCGGTGCCGCCCGCTGCCGGCGACGACGACGCGTCACCCGACGACGAGGCGTCACCGAGCACGGCCACCGAAGCACCCGTCACCGTGACCGGAGCGGTGACCGGCGCCTGCGCAACGGTCCCCGAGTCAGAGCTGCCCGCGGTGGGCGGCGGCGCCGCAGCACCCGACGACGAGGCGTCGCCGAGCACGGCCACCGAAGCGCCCGACACCGTCACCGGAGCGGTGACCGGCGCGGACACCGAGCTCCCGGCGTCCGGAGCTGCCGGCGACGCCGCCGCCGGGCTCCCGCTTCCCGACCCGGCCGCGTCGCCCAGGACGCCCACCGACAGACCGGAGACCGTCACCGGCGCGGTGACCGGTGCCGCGGCGGTGAGGCCGCCCGGACCGGCCAGGACGGAGACCGTCCCCAGCGTCTGGTCGAGTGCGGACGTGACACCGTCGACCGGGTCGCCGTCCGCGGCGTGGGCCATGGTGGCCCCTGCGGCCATCAGGCCGCCTGTCACGAGCGCGGTCTGGAGCGCTCGTCGAACGAATGCGTGCATGACTACTCCTCAGCTGATGATCGGATCGCCCCGTTCCGGGGCATGGCCTCGCACCGCGCACAGGGCGCGGCCGGCCGCGATCACTGCGGGGAGTCGGGGATCTCCTGGCCGGGCTCAGCGCCCGGCACGTCGTTCGTCGGACGGGGAGCATGGTCGGCCTGCATCGGCACCGCGTCGGGGCCGTTCGCCTCGGTCGCGCTCGCAGAGCCGGAGCTGCCGGAGCCACGAGAGCCCCCGGACGGGGGTCCGGCCGACTGCAACGCCGGCACGGGGACCACGGGGGGCGCAGGAGAGCTGGGCGGCCAGCCTGCCGGCGCCGAGGCCGAGGCGGCCACGCCGACCGCCGCGGTCCCGACGGCGTCCGCGGGAGGCGCGGGCATCGCCCGGTGCGCACACCCCGGGGATGCGACCGGCGACCACGGGCCGGCCACCGCGCCAGGAGACAAGGCGTCGGTGACGGCACCGCCGAGCGCAGTGGCGGTCGCCGGGGGCGCGCCAGGTGACGACGGGGCCACCGGGAGGCCGGGAATGCCAGGAAGATCTGGGAGACCGGGCAGCTCGGGGATCGTCGGCTCCACCACGTCCAGCAGCGGGGTGAGCGCGTCGAAGACCGGCGCGGCGACGTCCGTCACCGGGGTCAACAGGCCTGTGATCGGCTGGACCGCCGCCACGACGGGCACCACAGCAGTCGATCCCACGGACACGACAGGCACCACAGCAGTCGACGCCACCGACACGACAGGCACCACAGCGGTCGATGCCACCGACACGACGGGCACCACAGCCCCGGCGGCCGACGCGACGGGCGCGCCGACCGCCGAGCTCACGGCCTCCACCGCCGCAGACCCCGCGACCTGCCCGACCAGCGTCGAGGCGAGGGGCGCACCGAGGGGTGCCGGTTCGGCGGCAGAGGCGCGCTGGGCGCCCAGCACGAGGACTGCGAGCACCATGGCGGCGACGACGAGCAGCGCGCGCAGCAACCAGGCCATCGCCCGGTTCGCCAGGGGCGACGGTGCCACCACCTCGTCGGTCATGGAGCACCCCCTCGTTGCTCCGTCGACGGTAAGTTGAGCCTCACCTCACCACCAAGCGCTGCGGGATGTTTCACTCGTCCGGCCCAGCCGCCCCGCTCGCGGCAGGCGGCGGCGAGACGGACCGCCGCCGGGTGTGGCGACGGTCCCGACGGTCCGGCGGTCCGGCGTTCGGCGGTCCGGCGGTCCGGCGCGGCTACAGGCCCCCGGCCAGGCGGTAGTACGCCTGGTTGGCGCGCACCTGCTCGGCGAAGCCCCGCCGGGTGGTGTGCTCGTCGATCACCAGCAGCTCCGTACGCGCCATGCCCGCGAACATCTCCCACGTGTCGATCGGCACGTTGGTGCTCATCACGGTGTGGTGAGCGGCGCCGGCCGTCAGCCAGGCCTCCGCGCTCGTCGTGAAGTCCGGCCGTGGCCGCCACACCGCACGGGCCACCGGCAGGCGCGGCAGGTCGGGGTGGTCGACGAGGTCGACGACGTTGGCGGTGAGCCGGAACCGGTCGCGCAGGTCGGCCAGCGACACCACGACGCCGGAGCCGGCGTCCGCGTCGAACACCATGCGGACGGGGTCGTCCTTGCCGCCGATGCCGAGCGGGTGGATCTCCACGCGGGGGCGGGCCGTGGTCAGCGACGGGCAGATCTCGAGCATGTGCGCGCCGAGGATCACCTCCGCGCCTGGCGTCAGGTCGTACGTGTAGTCCTCCATGAGCGACGCACCGCCGGGCAGGCCGGCGCCCATCACCTTGGCGGCGCGCACCAGCACGGCGGTCTTCCAGTCGCCCTCGGCGCCGAAGCCGAACCCGTCGGCCATCAGCCGCTGGACGGCCAGGCCGGGCAGCTGCCGCAGCTCGCCGAGGTCCTCGAAGTTCGTCGTGAACGCCGTTGCTCCGCGCTCGGCGAGGAAGGCCCGCAGTGCCACCTCCTGGCGGGCGGCGTCGCGCAGCGACTCGTGACGGGCACCTCCGGCCCCCAGCTCCGGTGCGACGTCGTACTCCTGCTCGTACTGCGCGACGAGCCGGTCGACGTCCGGGTCCGCCACCTGGGCGATCGCCGCGACGAGGTCGTTGACGCCCCACGTGTTCACCGAGACACCGAAGACGTGCTCGGCCTCGGTCTTGTCGCCCTCCGTCACCGCGACGTTGCGCATGTTGTCCCCGAACCGGACCAGGCGCAGCTCGTGCGTGGCGGCCCATCCGGCCGCGGCCCGCACCCACGCCCCGACGCGGGCGGCGACCGCCGGGTTGGAGGCGTGCCCGGCCACCGTGGTCCGCGGGACCCCCAGTCGCGTCAGCGCGTAGGCGTACTCCCGGTCGCCGTGCGCCGCCTGGTTGAGGTTCATGAAGTCGAAGTCGATGGTGGCCCACGGGAGCTCGACGTTCGCCTGCGTGTGCAGGTGCAGCAGCGGCTTGGCCAGGGCGTCCAGGCCGGCGATCCACATCTTCGCCGGGCTGAACGTGTGCATCCACGTCACGACACCGAGCACGTCGTCGCGGCCGTTGGCCTCGAGCATCGCGCGCCGGATCGACGCGGAGTCCTTGAGGACCGGCTTCCACACCACCGCGGCCGGGACGGCGTCGGAGGCGTCGAGCAGGCGGGCGACCTCCTGCGACTGCTCGGCGACCTGCCGGAGGGTCTCCTCACCGTAGAGGTCCTGGCTGCCGGTGAGGAACCACACCTCGCGGTCGGCGTACGGCTTCATCGATGACTCTCCTCGTGCTCATTCGTGGACATGGGTGGAGCGATATGGCACGTGGTGCCGGCGTGTCGCGACCACATCGCTCCACTTGTGGTCGGAAGGCTCCACTCAGATGGCCTGGGTCAGGGGTGGGCCGTCGCCGTCATGGTGGGGGTCGGGCCGGGTGCTCGGGCCGTAGACGTGCTGGTAGCGCTCGTAGAGGGAGTCGACCTGCGCCGGGTCGATGGGGATGGGCTCACCGAGCTGCCGGCTGACGTGCACCGTGCGGGCGACCTCCTCGACCATGACGGCCGCCTTGACCGCGTCCCGGGCGTCCCGGCCGATGGTGAACGGCCCGTGGTTGCGCATGAGCACCGCGCGGCTGCGCCCGCCGGCCAGGGTCTCGACGATGCCGCGGCCGATCGAGTCGTCCCCGATCAGCGCGAACGGGCCCACCGGGACAGGCCCGCCGAACTCGTCGGCCATCATCGTCAGCACGCACGGCACCGGCTCGCCCCGGGCCGCCCACGCCGTGGCATACGTCGAGTGGGTGTGCACCACGCCGCCCACCTGCGGCATGTGCCGGTACACATACGCGTGCGCGGCGGTGTCCGACGAGGGCGCGCGGTCGCCGTCGACGAGCCTGCCGTGCAGGTCGCACACCACCATCGACTCCGGGCTCAGCTCGTCGTACGTCACACCGGAGGGCTTGATCACCAGCAGGTCGGCCGAGCCGTCGCCGGCCCCGCCGTCCGCGGCGGGCACCGGCACGCGCTGGGAGACGTTGCCCGCGGTCCACACCACCAGGCCCCAGCGGGGCAGCTCGGCGTGCAGGCGGGCCACGACCTCCCGCACCCGCGCGACCTCGTGCTGCACGGCGTCCGGGTAGCCGGACAGACGTGCGGTCAGACGTGCGGCCTCGGTCATCGGATGGGCCTCCTGAGTGGCGCCCGTGGCGCCTGTGGTGTCGGCGGGGGTCGTGCCCGGGCCCGTCATGTCGCCGCGATCGCCGCGCGCTCGAGCGCCAGTCCGGCGCGGTAGCGGTCGAGGAAGGCGGCATAGCCGGCCGCGTCCACCGGGTCGGGCTCGACGACGCTCGTGCTGGCGCCGGCGAACACCCGCGTCGCCAGGTACTGACCGAGCGGCTGCTCGCGGTGCGCGTCGAGGTAGGCGGCCAGCACCGCCATGCCCCAGGCCCCGCCCTCACCCGCCGTCGCCCCGACGGACACCGGCGCGCCGATCGCGGCGGCGAGGAAGCGCTGCGCGACGCCCGCGGTGCGGAACACCCCGCCGTGCGCGAACATCGCGTCCAGCCCGACGCCCTCGTCGGCCAGCACCTGCACGCCCAGGCTGAGCGTGCCGAACATCCCGTACAGCTGGGCACGCATGAAGTTCGCCAGCGTGGGCCGGCTGCCGGGCGTGCGGACGACGAGCGGACGGCCCGCCTCCAGCCCCGTGATCGGCTCGCCCGCCAGGTAGTTGTAGGCGAGCAGCCCGCCGCCGTCGGGGTCGCCGTCGAGCGCGGCGCGGAACAGGGCGCCGAAGACCTCGTCGGGCGCCGCGGTGTGCCCCAGCGCCTGCGCGAACTGGCCGAACAGGCCCGCCCAGGCGTCGATCTCCGACGCGCCGTTGTTGCAGTGCACCATGGCCACCGGGTCCCCGGCCGGGGTGGTGACGACGTCGATCTCGCGGTGCAGGCTCGCCAGCGGCCGCTCGAGCACCACCATCGCGAAGATCGAGGTGCCCGCCGAGACGTTCCCGGTGCGCGGCGCCACCGAGCCGGTGGCCACCATGCCCGTGCCGGCGTCTCCCTCGGGCGGGCACAGCGGGATGCCGGGGCGCAGCGTGCCGCTCGGGTCGAGCAGCGCCGCACCCTGGGCGGTCAACGTGCCGGCGGCCTCACCGGCCACGAGCACCTGGGGCAGCAGGTGGCGCAGGCTGGAGCCGCCCGCGAGCTCGTCGAACTGCGCGAGCAGGCGCGCGTCGTACGTCCCGGTCGCCGGGTCGATGGGGAACATGCCGGACGCGTCGCCCACGCCGAGCACCGTGCGGCCCGTCAGCTGCCAGTGCACGTAGCCCGCGAGCGTGGTGAGGAACGCCACCTTGGGGACGTGCGGCTCGGCGTCGAGGATCGCCTGGTAGTGGTGGGCGACCGACCAGCGCAGGGGGATGTTGACGCCGAACCGCTCGGTGAGGGCGGCGGCCGCCCGCCCGGTCGACGTGTTGCGCCACGTGCGGAACGGCACCAGCGGCCGGCCGTCGGCGTCGAACGCCAGGTAGCCGTGCATCATCGCCGAGACGCCGAGGGCGCCCACCGTGGTGGGGCGCACGCCGTGCCGGCGCTCGCAGTCGGCGAGCAGGGACGCGACGGCGCCCTGCAGCCCGGCCCAGACGGCCTCCAGCCCATAGGTCCACACGCCGTCCACCAGCTCGTTCTCCCAGTCGTGGGTGCCGGTGGCCAGGACCTCGTGGTCCGAGCCGATCAGGCAGGCCTTGATCCGGGTCGAGCCGAGCTCGATGCCGAGGCTGGTCCGTCCGGCGCCGACGTCGCCACGGGGATCGACCGTCATGGGTTCGCTCCTTCGCTCCTCCGACCGCTGATGTTAGCGCTCACATCCAACCGCGCACCACCGCCGCCGGGGCACGGCACGGCCCGCGCGGGCTCAGGCGCGCGGCGGTCCGCTGCTGGCGCGCACCACGAGCTGCGGCGCGATGAGGCCCGAAGGGGCCGTCTCCTCGCCCGCGATCGCCCCCAGCAGCACCTCCAGGCACCGCTCCCCCAGGGCCGTGAAGTCCTGGCGGACGGTGGTCAGCGGCGGGAAGAAGTGCGCCGAGCCGTCCACGTCGTCGAACCCCACCACGGAGACGTCACTGGGGACCCGGACGCCCGCCTCCGCGAACGCCCGCAGCAGGCCGAGCGCCAGCTGGTCGTTCGCGGCGAACACCGCCGTGGGCAGCCCCGACGCCACCAGCTCGTGGCCCACGGCATACCCCCGGTCCGCGCTCCAGTCGCCCCGGACGGGGTTGCCGGCGTCGATGCCGGCGGCGGCGAGCTCGTCGCGCCAGCCCTCGATGCGGCGACGAGCGTCCAGCCAGTCCGTGGGGCCGGCGAGGTGCGTCACGTGGCGATGGCCCAGCTCGAGCAGGTGGCGCACGGCCTGGCGGCCCCCCACGTACTGGTCGACCGCGACCGCCCGCAGCGGCGCCGGCAGGTCGACCGGGCCCACCATCACCACCGGCACCCGCGTCACGAACACGCGCACCGCCTCGACCGCGTCGTCGTGCGCCGCGACGACGACCACCCCGTCGACGCCTTCCCGCATGAAGTGCTCGAGCACGCCGGCCACGTCGCCCGCGTCCCACCGCGGCAGCGTCGCGACGGAGACGAACAGGCCCGCGTCCCGCGCGGCGCGCTCGACGGCGATCAGCGTGCTCGTCGGACCGAACAGCGCCGAGCCGGACGAGAGCACCCCGATGGTGCCGCTGCGCCGCGTCACCAGCGCCCGCGCCGCGAGGTTGCGCCGGTACCCGAGAGTCGCGATCGCGTCGAGGACACGCTGGCGGGTGGCCGGCAGCACGCTCGGGTGGTCGTTGAGCACCCGGGAGACGGTCTGGTGGGAGACGCCCGCGAGCGCGGCGACGTCGCTCATCGCCGGCGGGCGCGCTGCCGGGCCGTTCGTCGCGCTGCTCACCGGCATCCCGCCGTCGGCTCCCCGGCCTTCAGTGCAGCGCCGGCTTGCCCAGCTCGGCCGAGCGCGCCGCCGCCGCCCTCGCCGCCGCGACAACCCCTGCCCGCACGCCGTGAGCGTCGAGCTCGGCCACCGCCGCCACCGTGGTGCCACCAGGTGAGGAGACCCGCTCGCGCAGCACCACCGGATGCTCGCCGCTGGTGGTCACCAGGGCGGCGGCGCCCTCCACGGTCGCCGCGGCCAGCCTCGTCGCCAGGTCGCGCGGCAGGCCGAGCAGCACCCCGGCCTCGGCCATCGCGTCGATGAGGTAGAACGCGTAAGCCGGGCCGGATCCGGAGATCGCGGTCACGGCGTCGAGGTGCTTCTCGGCGACACGGACCACCAGACCCGTGGGCGCCAGGATCGTCTCGGTCAGCGCAAGGTGGGTCTCGCCGGCCGACGATCCTGCGGCGATCGCCGCAGCGCCCTTGCCGATCACGGCCGGCGTGTTCGGCATGACGCGCACGACCGGCGTGGCCGCCGGCAGCCGCTCCTCATAGAAGGCGAGCGGAACTCCCGCCGCGACGCTGATGACGGGCGCGCCACCCCGCAGCGCCGGACCGATCTGCGCCAGGACGTCACCGACGACGTCCGGCTTGACCGCGAGAAGGACGATGTCGGCGCGAGCCGCCGCGTCCCGTGCCGAGCCACTCGTCGCCACGCCATGCGCGCGGCGCAGCGCCTCGGCACGGGACTCGTCGGTCTCGACCACCTCGAGGTCGCGCGCCGACCAACCGGCCGCAAGCAGGGCCGCCACCAGCGTGCCGCCCATCACCCCGCCGCCGACGACGACCACGCGCGCCCGCGCGCCGTTGATGATCTGCTCGGACACCCGGCCTCCGTCTCGTCCCGCCCGACGGCGAGCCTAGTGCGCAGCCCCGGTCACGGCAGGGCCCTCACACGCCGACCGCGGTCGAGCCGCGCACCACCAGCCGTGGCTCGATCGCCTCGACGCCGTGCGACGGCCGCCCGTCGATCGCCGCGAAGAGCAGCTCCGCCGCCCGGCGGCCCATGGTCTCGAACTGCATGTCGACCGTCGTCAGCGAAGGCCGCGATCCGCTGACCATCGCCTCCCAGTTGTCGAAGCCCATCACCGCGACGTCGCCCGGCACGTCGACCCCGCGGTCGCGCAGCGTGTCGAGGACCCCGCGCGCGATCTGGTCGCTGCCGCAGACGATCGCGTCGACGTCGCCGCCCTGGTCGAGGACGATCTGTGCCGCCGTCCTGCCCCACGACTCGGTCCAGCTGCCGAACAGCACCGGACCCACGCGCGTCAGCCCGGCCTCGGAGAGCACCTGGTCGGCGCCGCGCACCCGGTCGTGCGCAGCCGCGTAGGCGACGTCGCCGGAGATGTGGGCGATCCGCCGGCGTCCGGTGGCGAGCAGGTGCTCGACCGCCAGTTCTCCGGCCCGCACGTTGTCGGCCACCACGGAGGCGTCCTGCGCGTCGTCCGACGGTGCGTACGCGTAGACCACGGGGACGGGCACGTGGTGGCCGAGCGACGGCCGCGGGTCGGTCGCGCTGCCGACGACGATGATGCCGTCGACGCGCCTCCCGAGCAGCGCCCGCAGGTGGTACTGCTCGCGAATCGCGTCGCCGCGGGCGTCGCACAGGAGCACCGACATCCGCCCCGCACCGGTCGCGTCCTCCGCGCCCATGAGGATTGGCAGGGAGAAGCGCCCGACAAGGTCGTTGGTCATGAGGCCCACCGTGCCGGTCTGGCCGGCGAGCATCGCCTGGGCGAGCGTGTTCGGCGTGAACCCCAGCCGCGCGGCGATCTCCTCGACGCGCACGCGTGTGTCCGGCCGGACGTCCGCTCGGCCGTTGAGCGCCTTGGACGCGGTGGCCACCGACACGCCGGCCAGCTGGGCGACGTCACGCAACGTCACGGCGCGCGATCGCGCCGTGCCGTCCGACCTGGGCATCTTGATGCTCTCCCCCGGATCCGAAAACCTTGACGGAGCATAGCGTCTTGACTGCGCTCAGGGGCGCTGCTACGTTCTCCGAAAAGGTTTTCGGGGAGTTTCGTGGCGCGACGGAATCGCGACGGCGCAGGCGCCGTCCGACCGGTCCGCCGCCGGGTGGGGAATGCCACGACCGGGAACCTCGCATCAGGTGTCAGGCACCCACCAGGACACCCCGGGCAGCGAGGACGCCGCCCGGTCGGTACGCACTCGAAGAGGAGCAGCATGACCACCTCAGTCAGTCAGCGGCACCGCGGCGCCCGGCGCGTCTTCCCCGCGCTCGCCGTCGCCGGCGTGCTCGCGCTCGCGGCTTGCTCCGGCGGATCGTCGTCGGGCACGCCTACCGCCGGCGGCACCGGATCCGGCAGCACCGCCGACGCCGGAGGCCAGACGATCACCGTGTGGCACTACTTCAGCGACCCGAACCAGGTGGCGCTGATGGACAAGTACGCCCAGCTGTTCGAGGCGGCGCACCCCGGCGACAAGGTCGTCAACACCTTCGTGCCGTACGACCAGATGGACTCCAAGGTCGTCGCCGCCGCAGGCTCCAAGACCGGCCCGGACATCGTCGTGTTCAACGGTGCCGAGGCCGCGACGATCGTCCTCGGCGGCGGTCTCGCCCCGATCGACGACTACCTGTCGTCGTGGGCGGACAAGGCCCAGCTGCCGGACTCCGTGCTCCACGTCATCAACGGCAAGACCTACGCCGTGCAGGGGTACGTCAACCTGCTGGGCCTCTGGTACAACAAGGACATCCTCGACAAGATCGGGGTCCAGCCGCCGACGACGATCGACGAGCTCGAGGCCGACATGCAGAAGGCCAAGGACGCCGGCTACGGCGGGATCACGCTCTGCGGCCTTCCCAACTCGCAGGGTGAGTGGCAGGGCTATCCGTGGGTGACCAGCGACGGCTTCAGCTACGACAACCTCGACCAGGACGCCCTGGCCTCCGGTCTGGCCCGAGTCCGCAACTGGGTGGACAAGGGCTGGCTGACGCAGGAGGCGACCACCTGGGACCAGACGGTCCCGTTCCAGACGTTCGCCGCGGGCAACGTCGCGTTCGCCGAGAACGGCAACTGGCAGATGGGCACCGCCAAGTCGGACGCCAAGTTCAGCTACGGCGTCGTCCCCCTTCCGTTGAGCGACAAGGGGGGCATCTACCTCGGCGGTGAGGGCGAAGGCGTCGGTGCGTTCTCGAAGAACCCCGAGCTGGCGTGGGAGTACCTGACCGCGTCGTACCTGTCCCCCGAGGGCCAGCTCTCCGCCGCATCGATGGTCGGCTCGCTGCCGTCGCGCCTCGACGTCGCGAAGAACAGCCAGGTGACGTCCGACCCGCTGCTGGTGCCGTTCGCACAGGAGATCGCCGACAAGGGCGCGGTGTACCCGTCAGGCGCCATCCCGCCGGAGGGCGTCGCCGACGTCCAGACAGCGGTCGGTCAGGCCTGGAGCGCCGCGATCGGCGGCCAGCAGTCACCGCAGGACGCGGCGGCCACCGCCATCACCGCAGTCAAGAAGGCCATGGGCAAGTAGTGCCCCGGGCGGGCGGCGGGTCACCCCCTGCACCCGCCGCCCGCCCTGTTTCTCGCACGACGAAGGAGCCCGCAGATGTCAGCCCCCGCCACGCCGGCAGCCCGGCTGCGCAGACGGACGCCCGACGCCCGTACCGCGTTCACGACGCGCCCCCGGCGCCGGCCGCAGCGGCGTCTCGTCTTCCTGCTTCCCGCCGGGATCTTCCTCGGCGTCCTGTCGCTGTACCCGATGGTCCAGCTGGTCCGGATGGCCTTCTCGGCCGTCACGGCACAGACGCTCAACGGCCACTGGGACTGGGTGGGTCTGGCCAACGTCCGCGACGGCTGGGCATCCGGCCAGACGCAGCAGGCCATCGGCCGCACGCTCGTCTTCGTCGTCATCGTCACCGTGCTCGGCATGGGGCTGGGTCTTGGCGGTGCGATCGCGCTGCGCACCCGGGGCCGCTGGTCGGGCGGGTTGCTCGCCGTCATGGTGTTCGTCTGGGCACTGCCGCCCGTCGTGAACGGCTCCGTCTGGAAGTTCCTGCTGGGCGACAACGGTCTGGTGAACACGTTGCTGGTGCACGGCGGACTGCGGCACCTGCCGGCGCCGTTCCTCTACGACCAGCACTGGGCACTGGCGTCCGTCGCGTTCGTCAACTCATTCGCGGTCATCCCGTTCAACGCCCTGGTCTACCGCGCAGCCCTGCTCAACATCGAGCCGGAAGTCTTCGAGGCGGCGGCGATCGACGGCGCCAACAAGTGGCAGGAGATCCGCCACATCATGACCCCCGCCGTCCGCCCCACGACGCTCGTCCTGCTGGTCCTGACGATCGTGTACGGCTTCCGCAGCTTTGACTTCATCTACGTCATGACCTACGGCGGGCCGGGCACCGCGACCAACACGCTGCCATTCCTCGGGTACCTGCAGGCGTTCGTCCGGTACAACTTCGGGCTCGGCGCGTCGACCTCGGTGCTGACCGTGCTCGGCGTGCTGGTGCTCGCCGCGGTCTACGCCCGCAGCATCCGGCGCGAGGAGAAGAACTGATGAGCCCGAAGGCCGGACCCGTCGCGGTCCTCGTCAAGACGTTGCTGTCGATCATGTACGGCGTACCGCTGCTGTGGATCGTCCTGACGTCGTTCAAGAGCTCGGCCGACGTGTTCGGCTCGCAGGCGTCGTTCGCGTTCCACCCGACGCTCGAGGCCTACCGCGACTCGCTGAACTCGGACCTCGTCCGCGCGCTGGGCCAGTCGGTGCTGATCTCCGCCGGCACCACGGTCCTCACGCTGGTCATCGCGGTCCCGGCCGCGTACGGCCTGGCACGTACCAAGGGCTGGCTGCCGACGCTCGGCCTGGGGCTGCTGATCGTGCTGCAGATGATGCCGCAGACCGCGACGGTGATCCCGCTGTTCCAGATCTTCGGCGGATGGCACCTGCTCGACACGACAGTGGGCGTGGTCCTCGCCGACTCCGCCTTGCTGATCCCCTTCGCCACGCTGCTGCTGCGGCCGTTCTTCCGGGTGGTGCCGCCTCAGCTCGAGGAGGCGGCGTCGATCGACGGGGCCAACATGCTGCGGACTTTCTGGTCGGTCTCGCTGCCGGTGGCGCGCAACGGCGTGTTCACGGTCGGCACCCTGATCTTCCTGTTGGCGTGGGGTGAGTTCCTCTACGCCGTCAACTTCTTCCTGACGCCCGGCCACTACCCGCTGTCGGCACTGCTCGCCATGCAGGTCTCCGCTTTCGGCATCAACTGGCCAGGGCTGATGGCGCTGGCCGTCCTCACCTCGATCCCCATCCTCATCGTCTTCACGTCGACCTACCGCCTGCTTCGCGACGGGCTCACGGTCGGGGCCGTCAAGTAGCCCCCACGAACCCGTCACCGTCTGGAGAGACACGCATGTCCATCCCCGCCCACGTCCCCGACGACGCGGTCGTCACTAGCCTCGACCACGGCCTGCCCCTCGCGCCCTCGCACGGGCACTGGCGGCCGCTGGGCCTGGACGACGTACGCATCGGCGGCGGCTTCTGGGGCGACCTGCAGCGGCTCAACGCCACTGTGATGATCGAGCACTGCGAGACCTGGATCGAGCGCGTCGGCTGGGCCGGCAACTTCGACGCCGCGGCCGAAGGCCGGCTGCCCGGTGACCGGCGCGGCCGGGAGTTCTCCGACTCCGAGGTCTACAAGCTCCTCGAGGCGATGTCGTGGGAGGTCGCACGCACCGGTGACGCCGCCCTGGAGGCGCGGCTTCGGGCGTTGACCGCACGCGTCGCGGCCGCACAGGACCCCGACGGCTACCTCGGCACGATGTTCGGGCGACCCGGCCAGGCCCCGCGCTACTCGGACCTGCAGTGGGGTCACGAGCTGTACTGCATGGGTCACCTCGTCCAGGCGGGGGTCGCGCGCGGTCGCACCGCGGGTCCGGACGACCTGCTGGTGCAGGTCGCGGTCGCAGCGGCGGACCACGTGTGCCGCACGTTCGGGCCGGGAGGCAACCCCGGGGTGTGCGGGCACCCGGAGATCGAGGTCGCGCTCGTCGAGCTCGCCCGGTTCACGGGGGAGCGCCGCTACCTGGACCAGGCGCGGCTCTTCGTCGAGCGCCGTGGGCACGGGGTGCTCGGCGACGTCGAGCTGGGCTCGTCGTACTTCCAGGACGACGTCCCCGTGCGCCGGGCCACGGCCCTGTCCGGCCACGCGGTACGCGCGCTGTACCTGGCGTCCGCCGCGGCGGACGTCGCGGTCGAGGACGGGGACGACGAGCTGCTCGCCGCCGTCGCCACACAGGTGCTGACGACGCTCGCGTGCCGCACCTACGTCACCGGCGGGATGGGCGCCCACCACGAGGGCGAGTCGTTCGGGGCCGACTGGGAGCTCCCGCCGGACCGCGCCTACTCCGAGACCTGTGCCGGCGTCGGATCGATCATGGTCAACCATCGCCTGTTGCTGGCCACGGGCGACCCGCGTCACGCCGACGCCGTCGAGCGCACGCTCTACAACGTCATCGCCACGTCGCCGGCAGCGGACGGCCACGCCTTCTACTACACGAACACGCTGCACCAGCGGGTTCCCGGCCACCCGGTCGACCCGGACGCCGTCAGCCCGCGCGCCGCCTCCAGCCTGCGCGCCCCGTGGTTCGCCGTGTCGTGCTGCCCGACCAACGTCACCCGGACCGTGGCCTCGCTCGGCGCGTATCTCGCGAGTGCCGACGACGACGGCGTCCAGCTGCACCAGTACGCCCCTGCGGCGATCCACGCCGATCTCGGCAACGGCAGGACGGTGGCGCTGCGCGTCGCGACCGGGTACCCCGAGGACGGCCACGTCGCAGTGACGGTCGACGAGGGTCCCGACGCGCCCTGGGTCCTGACGCTGCGGGTTCCCGCGTGGGCTGCCGGCGCGACGGTCACGGCGGGCGGTGTGACGCGGGCGGCGGCTCCCGGATATGTCATCGTGCGGCGGGCATTCGCACCCGGCGAGGTCGTGGTGCTCGACCTGCCGGTCGCGGCGCGCTGGACGTGGCCGGACCCTCGGGTCGACGCCGTGCGGGGTCAGGTGGCGGTCGAGCGCGGTCCCGTGGTGCTCGCCCTGGAGTCGGTCGACCTCGGCGAGGACGTCGGGACCGCATGGGTGCGGACCGACCGGCCGCCGCTTGAGCGCGACGGTCAGGTGCTGGTTCCGGTGTGCACCCGGACGCCGACCGTGGACGGCTGGTCGTTCCACGGCCACCCGCAGTCCCCGGCTCTGGCCGCCGAGCGCCTCGTGCCGCTCGTCGCGTACCACGACTGGGCCGAGCGCGGACCGTCGACGATGCGCGTCTGGATTCCGGTCGATCCGCGCTGAGAGGACGGGCGGCCCGGGAGGAGGGGGCACACCTCCCGGGCCACCGGTCGTCCGGCGTCAGCCGCGCCCGGAGAACGTCCCGCCTGCAGGGAAGCCCGCACCGCCCACGCCGACACGCGTCGTCGTCCCGCTCGTCAGCCCGGACAGTCCGGACGACGACGAGCTCGTCGAGCCCGTCTCCAGCGGCTGCGACCGGTCGGCCAGCACCACCACCTGACCCGCGGTCAGCCCGGACGTGATCTCCGTCAGCTCGGCGCCCACGGCTCCGCGCTGCACGGTGACGTCGCTGACCACGCCGTCCTGGAGCACCTGGACCGTCGCGGCGGAGCCGTCGACGTGCACCGCGGAGGTCGGCACGGTCAGCACCTGACCGGTGGCGGCCACCGCGATCGAGACCTGCGCCGACGAGCCGTCGAACAGCTTCTCCGTCGTCGGGTCGAGGGCGACGACGACCGCGTACTCGGGCGTCGAGGTGGAGGACACGTCGAGCACGCCGATGCTGCTGACCTTGCCCGTCAGCGGGGTCGTCGTGCTCGGCACCGTCACGGTCGCCGACTGGCCCACCGCCAGCTTGCCCAGCGAGGACAGCGGCACGGTGAGGTCGGCGGTGTAGCCGTCGGTGCCGAGCACCGTGATCACCGCCGACGTCGAGGACGCCGACACCGTGGCGCCCGCCGTGATCGACACGGCACCGACCGTCCCCGCGATCGGGGAGGTCAGGTCGACGAGCGTCAGGTTCTTGGTGGCGATGTCCACGGTCGCCTGGGCGGCGTCGATCGCCGCGCGGTCGGCGAGGATGTCGGCCGCGGTGGCCACCTTCGCGGCCTGACCGACCGACGAGGTCGAGCGGCTGGCGCTGGACGACGTGGCCGTCGCGGTCGGCGTCGAGGCCGCGGTCCGGGTCGCGGTGGGCGTCGGCGTGGAGGTGGCGGTCGGCTGGGTTCCCGCGCCGCCACCCGACGAGCCGTTCGAGCCGGTGGCCGGCGAGCCGAGCGCGGTCTGCAGCGCCGCCACCGCCCGGTCGAGCGCAGCGGCCGCGTCACTGACCGCCTGCTGC
>DASWOL010000172.1:0-3538 GCA_036398695.1 Cellulomonas sp.
ACCTCACCGGCCACCACCGCGAACCCCTTACCCGCCTCACCCGCCCGCGCCGCCTCGATCGTGGCGTTCAACGCCAACAAGTTCGTCTGCTCCGCGATGCTCGTGATCACCTTCACCACGTTCCCGATCTCCACCGACGACGCCCCCAGCTTCGAGACCGTCTCATTCGTCGAGGCCACCACCACCGTCGCCTGCGTCGCCACCCGAGCCGCCTCATTCGCGTTCTGCGCAATCTCCCGAATGCTCGCACCCATCTGCTCCGCACCCGCCGCCACCGCCTGCACATTCCGCGACACCTGCTCAGCCGCAGCCGCCACCACCCCCGCCTGCACACTCGTCTCCTCCGAACCCGCCGCCACCTGCGCGTTCGCCGCCGACAGCTCCTCGGACGCCGCCGCCACCGTCTGCGCCGACTCGATGACGCCGGCGATCGTCGAGCGCAGCGCGGTCTGGGCCGTGGACAGCGAGGCCGCCATGTCACCGAGCTCGTCGTTCGACGCCACGACCGCGCGCACCGTCAGGTCGCCCTCGGCCATCCCCTCGAGCGCAGCGCGGACGGAGTGCGCCGCGCGGCTGATCCCGCGTGCGACCACCACAGCCGCCACGGCCGCGAGCACCGCGCCGATGACCAGCACGAGGATCGTGATCAGGATGGACCGGTTCGCGCTCGCGTTCGCGTCCGCCTCGGTGTCCTCGATCGACTTCTCGACCTGGGCGCGGATGTCGTCGACGCTGGCGACCAGCGCGTTGCCGCGGTCGGTGGCGCCGGCAGCCCGGATCTCGGCGAACTTGACCTTGTCGTCCATCATCGCGGTCGGGATGAGCTGGCCGTCGATGATGTCGCGGTACTCGCTCCACGCCGTGGTCAGCTCGTCCCAACCGTCGGGGTTCGCGCCGTAGTAGCTGGCGTACAGGGTGCTCAGGTCTGTCATCTCGGTCTCGAAGGCCGTGTAGTCGGCGTCCAGCAGCGCCTTCTGCTCGTCCTTGCCGTCCTGGCCGTACGCGCCGACCATCCCGATCTGCATCCGGACCAGCCACAGGGCGGACTGGAAGTCGCTCAGCGCCGTGTCCAGCTCGTCCTGGGTCTGGATGACCTCGGCCGCACCGGAGTTGATCGAGTGCATCCGCGTCGCGGCGAACGCCCCGGTCGCGGCAGAGAACACGATGCTGATCAGGACGGCACCGACGATGCGGGCCATGAGGGGGATACGGCGCCCGCGGGCGATGGGGGGCAGGTCAGACATTGAGGTGCTCCTCGTTCGGGGTACACGGCTGCCTGCCCCCCTGGCAGTCGCGTGATGGTTGGTGATCGCTCCGTGCCCGGCCCACGACCGGCTCGGCACGGGCCGAGCACGGTCGAGGACGTCTACCGGCGCCTATCGGCACGGATCTGCCCGGTCGGAGCAAAACAACCGGAGAGATGACGGAACGTCACCACATCCACCCGACCGACCCGGCACGGGCGCTGCTGGTGGGGGTGGAACGGCCAACCACGCGTCGCCGCGATCCCTCGATCGGCCGGGCCACCTCGGCGTGGCCTTCTCGGCGGGCGTCGCCTCGTTCGCCGGGGACCGCATCCCCGACGAGGTGCTGGTCGCCGCAGACGCCGCGCTCTACGAGGCGAAGTCCGCGGGCCGGGACCGCTTCCGGCTCGCCCCCTGGGACGAACCGGACGCCGTGCCGACGCCGCAACCGGTGCACCGAACCGGGACACCCTGCTCCGCAGTCGAACATATGATCGACGTCGGCCGCTGCTCGGGCGGGCCGGACGCGGAGGCACACCCATGGGGGCGATGGACGAGCTCATCGACGCGGCGACGGTCGACCGGCTGCGGGCACAGCTCCAGGCGGCGGCACCGGACCTGCGCCTGGACGCGCTGCGGCGGGCGGCCCACGACGTCGACGGCCACAAGCTCCGTGCACGCACCGACCTCGTCGCCCGGGCGCTGCTCGCGGACCTGCCGGACGACCACACCGCGGCAGCGGCCGTCGTCCGCCGGGCGCTGACCGACCTCGGCCTCACCGGCTGGGCGGTGTGGCCGGTGACCGAGGCGGTGGCCACCCTCGCCCTCGCGTCGCCCGATCCCGCGGCGTTCGAGGACGGCCTGCACCTGCTCGCCGGGCTGACCTCGCGCCTGACCGCGGAGTTCGCGATCCGCCAGTTCCTCATCGCGGACCTGGACCGGACCCTGGCCGTCGCCGTCGGCTGGACCACGGACCCCGACCCGCACGTCCGACGGCTGGCCAGCGAGGGCACCCGCCCGTACCTGCCGTGGGCCGTCCGGGTCCCGGCCCTGCTGACGGTCCCCGACGCGACCGTCCCGATCCTCGACGCCCTGCACCGCGACGAGGACGAGGTGGTGCGCCGCTCGGTCGCGAACCACCTCAACGACCTGAGCCGGCACGCACCTGACCTGGTGGCCCGCGTCGCGGCCCGCTGGCTCGACCCCGGGGCGGCGGGCGGCGGCGACGACCCGGCGACGGCGACGCGCACCCGGGCCGTCGTGCGCCACGGGCTGCGCACCCTGGTCAAGCAGGCCCACCCCGGCGCCCTGGAGCTGCTCGGGTTCCCCCCGGTGACGGTCCGCGTCGGACCGATCCAGCTCGCGCAGACGCACGTGACGACGCCCGGCGAGCTCGTGCTCGCAGCCGACCTCACCAACGACGGCCCGCAGCCTGCCGTCCTGGCGGTCGACTACGTCGTGCACTACCTCAAGCAGAACGGCAGCCACCGCGCGAAGGTCTTCAAGCTCACCACCCGCACGCTGGCCCCGGGCGAGACGACCCGGGTGTCCACCCGGCACGCGCTGCGCCCGATGACCACCCGCGTGCACTACCCCGGCGAGCACCACGTGGAGCTCCAGGTCAACGGCGTGCGCTACTCCCGGACCGTCTTCGAGCTCACGCTCGGCGACTGACCGGACGGCTCAGCCCGCCGGCGTCGACGCCAGGATCCGGGCGACGTCGTGCACGTGGTGATGGGCGTCGTGCGCGTTGTTGCGGGCGATGTCCCGCGCCCGCTGCCGTCCTCGTCGCACATGCTGCAGCTCCACTCCCGCGTCGCGCGCCGGACCGACGGCCGCGGCCCACGCCGCCGCGCACTGACGCAGCCACCACACCGACGACTGCGCCGTCGCCACCTCGTACCGCCGCGCGGCCGCGAGCGCGTCGGGGTCGTACCCGGGTGCGACCGTGACGCCGTCGAGCCGGGCCGCCGCGACCCAGCCGGCCCACATCGCCAGGTTGTCCGCCACGTGGCTGACGTAGGCCGGGGTCAGCGACCAGTCGAAGCCGCAGCCGCGGCACGGGTCCCCGTACAGGTCGGCACCCCATCGCTCCATGGCGGACCAGGGTAGGCGACCGGTCAGGCCGTGACCGCCATGACCGCCATCCCGAGCGCCGCCGCGCCCACCGCGAGCACCAGCGTGCCGGCCACGTTCACGACCGCCCGTCCGTGCTCCCCCGCCTGGATCAGCCGCACCGTCTCGACCATCGCGGTGGAGAACGTCGTGTAGCCGCCGCAGAACCCGCTCGCCGC
>DASWOL010000173.1:0-2500 GCA_036398695.1 Cellulomonas sp.
GCGGGCGTGCGGGTACGGCGCGCGCGGCTCGACGTGCAGGGGGTCACCGTCCTCCCACAGCACGACGAGCCCGAGGTTCGCCACGGGCGCGAACATCGAGGCACGCGTCCCGACCACCACGCGCGTGCGTCCCCGGCGGGCCGCGAGGAACGCCCGGTAGCGCGCCGCCGGTCCCTCGTCGGCGGTCAGCCGCACCGCCCCGCCCGGTGCCCCGGCCGCGATGCCGACGCGAGCCAGCGCCGCGAGCACCCGGTCGACGTCTCGCGCGTCCGGAGCCACCACGAGTGCGCCGCGCCCACCCAGCACGCACGAGGCGACCGCCTGCGCCACGGCGTCGGCCCAGCGCTCCCCCGCCGGCCCCGGCAGGGCCGTCCACACGGCCCGTGGGCGCCCGCCGGCCAGCAGGTGCTGGAGGAACGCCGCCCCGCCGCGGTAGGGCGCCCAGGCGGTCGCCACGGCCTGGGGGTCGGCCGTCGGGACCGTCGGGTCGTCGTGCGGCTCCGCCTCGACGCGGGCGTGCCGCGGCGGCACGGCCAGGCGCAGCACGTCCGCCAGCGTGCCGGCATAGCGGTCCGCGACCGCCCGGGCCAGCGCCGCCACCTCGGCCGCGAGCACGGACTCGCCCGTCACCACGCGCCTCAGCGGCACCAGCCGCCCCTCGTGGTCGGACTCCTCGTGCCGGGACAGCAGCCAGCCGTCGGCGTCCTGACCGCCGAAGCGGACCTTGACCCGGACGCCGGGCACGGCGGCCTCGTCGAGGGCGGCGGGCACCAGGTAGTCGAACAGCCGGTCCAGGTGCGCCGGCTGCACGTCGACGCAGACGCGCGCCACCGGCAGCGTGGCTGCCGCCACCTGCTCCTTCGCCGCGCGCGGGGTGCGCACGCGCGGCATCCCGGCGAGCGTCGGCTGGGTGACCTCCACGGCACCATCCCACCATCCCCCGCCCACCGGCCGTGCGGCGCCTGGGGAATCAGCAGCGGAACGGAGCCTGCGTCGCCGGCGGCGTGCCGCAGCGGGTCGGTCGCACGCGGCTCAGCCGACGGCGGCCTGAAGGTCCGCGACCTTGTCCGTGCGTTCCCAGGTGAACTGCGGCAGCTCGCGGCCGAAGTGCCCGTAGGCCGCGGTCTTGCGGTACACCGGCCGCAGCAGGTCGAGGTCACGGATCAGTGCGGCGGGCCGCAGGTCGAAGACGTCCCGGATCGCCGCCGTCAGCCGGTCCACCGGGACCGTGCCCGTGCCGAACGTCTCGACGTACAGCCCCACCGGGTGGGCCCGGCCGATCGCGTAGGCCACCTGGACCTCGCACCGGCGGGCCAACCCGGCGGCGACGACGTTCTTCGCCACCCAGCGCATCGCGTACGCGGCGGACCGGTCGACCTTCGACGGGTCCTTGCCGGAGAACGCACCGCCCCCGTGCCGGGCGAACCCGCCGTAGGTGTCGACGATGATCTTGCGGCCGGTGAGCCCGGCGTCGCCCTTCGGCCCGCCGACGACGAACTGCCCGGTGGGGTTGACCAGCAGCTGGTGCTCGGCCGCGTCGAGGTCGAGCTGCGCCAGCACCGGTGCGACGACGTGCTCGGCGATCTGCGGGGCGAGGGCCGTCTCCAGCTGCACCCAGGGCTCGTGCTGCGTCGACACCACGATGGTGTCCAGCCCGACCGCCCGGTCGCCCTCGTAGCGGATGGTCACCTGGGTCTTGCCGTCCGGTCGCAACCCGGGGACGATCCCCTCCTTGCGGACCTGCGCCAGGCGCTCGGCCAGCCGGTGCGCCACCCAGATCGGCAGCGGCATCAGCGTGGGCGTGTCGTCGCACGCGTAGCCGAACATCAGGCCCTGGTCGCCGGCGCCCTGGTGGTCCAGCGGGTCGAGGTCGGCGCTGTCGTCGCGCACCTCGATCGCCTTGTCGACGCCCTGGGCGATGTCCGGCGACTGCTGCCCGATCGACACCGAGACGCCGCAGGAGTCGCCGTCGAAGCCGATGTCCGACGAGGTGTACCCAATCGTGTTGACCACCTCGCGCACCACCGCGGGAATCTCCACGTAGG
Organism: Cellulomonas sp.; assembly: GCA_036398695.1. Taxonomy (GTDB): domain Bacteria; phylum Actinomycetota; class Actinomycetes; order Actinomycetales; family Cellulomonadaceae; genus Cellulomonas. The sequence continues at coordinate 2,046 of DASWOL010000173.1, forward strand.
CCTCGGTGGTCACCTCGCCGGCGACGTGCACCAGCCCGGTGGTCACCATGGTCTCGACGGCGACGCGGGCCGTCGGGTCCTGGTCGAGGATCGCGTCGAGGATCGCATCCGAGATCTGGTCACAGACCTTGTCGGGATGTCCCTCGGTCACGGACTCGGACGTGAACAGGCGCGCGGTCGAAGAACTCACGCCCGGCAGCCTAACGGTCGATCCGGGAGGCCGGAACGGCTCAGCGGGGTGAGGAGAGCAGCGGACGGACGGCGTCCCACACGGCGTGCGCCACCACGTCCTTGCTGCCCGCGCAGCGCGCGACCTCGGCGCCCGTCACGTCGAGCACCACGACGTCGTTGTCGGTGGTGCCGAAACCACGACCCTCTCCGACGGCGTTGACCACAAGGAGGTCGGCGCCCTTGCGCCGCGCCTTGTCCCGGCCGTGCTCCAGCACGCCCGCCTC
>DASWOL010000174.1:0-6230 GCA_036398695.1 Cellulomonas sp.
CGGGACGTCCAGCTCGTCGCGGTCGCGCTCGCGATCGCGGCGCGGGCCGTCCTCGGTGAAGATCCGCGGGACCTCGAGCGCGCCCGTGATGGGCGTGGGCTCGGCCTCCGTGGACAGGAACGCGGGGACGTCCGGCTGCCCCGGGGTGCCGGCGTAGGCGCCGACCGGGACCGGGTGGTCCTGGCGTTCGCTGACCGGGCGCGGGGTGGGGACCTGCGGGACCGCGGGCACCTGACGGGCGGAGTTCCCGGAGACCTGGCCGAGCGCGCGGGCGTCGCGGCGGACCGTCGGGGTGCCGCCGTCGAAGCCCGCGGCGATGACCGTCACCCGCACCTCGTCGCCGAGCGCGTCGTCGATGACGGCGCCGAAGATGATGTTCGCCTCCGGGTGCGCCGCCTCCTGGACCAACCGGGCCGCCTCGTTGATCTCGAACAGGCCGAGGTCGCTGCCGCCCTGGATGCTGAGCAGCACGCCGTGGGCGCCGTCGATGCTCGCTTCGAGCAGCGGCGACGAGATCGCCATCTCGGCCGCCTGGACCGCCCGGTCCTCGCCGCGCGCGAAGCCGATGCCCATGAGCGCCGACCCGGCGCCCTGCATGACGGACTTCACGTCCGCGAAGTCGAGGTTGATCAGGCCGGGAGTGGTGATGAGGTCGGTGATGCCCTGGACGCCGGACAGCAGCACCTGGTCGGCCGAGCGGAAGGCGTCGAGCACCGACACGGACCGGTCGGAGATCGACAGCAGCCGGTCGTTCGGGATGACGATCAGCGTGTCGACCTCGGCCCGCAGCGCCTCGATGCCGGTGTCCGCCTGGACCGAGCGCCGCCGCCCCTCGAACGTGAACGGCCGCGTGACGACGCCGATGGTCAGGGCGCCTAGCGAGCGGGCGATGCGCGCCACGACGGGCGCACCGCCGGTGCCCGTGCCGCCGCCCTCGCCGGCGGTGACGAACACCATGTCGGAGCCGCGGATCACGTCCTCGATCTCCTCGACGTGGTCGTCGGCGGCCTTGCGGCCCACCTCCGGGTCGGCGCCCGCGCCGAGACCGCGCGTCAGCTCACGGCCGACGTCGAGCTTGACGTCCGCGTCCGACATCAGCAGGGCCTGCGCATCGGTGTTGATGGCGATGAACTCGACACCCTTGAGGCCGACCTCGATCATCCGGTTGACGGCGTTGACGCCGCCGCCGCCGATGCCGACGACCTTGATGACCGCCAGGTAGTTCTGCGGAGCTGCCACGGTTCGCGCCTCTCGTTGCGGGGGCCCTGGGTGCAACCTTCACCCTCAGGTGGAGGGTTAGAGTTATGTCAGGTCCTTCGTGCGTGAAGGTAGGTCCGGGCCCGTGCCGGATCAACGACCGCGCCGCGCGTGTCGCATTACTTCGTGATCGGCATCCGCGGGGCGGACACGTCGATCGTATGGACACCGGCGGCCGCGGGCGATGCGCGCAGCGCGTGGAGCACGGCCGCCTTGAGCGCGGTCTCGTCCGCGCTCCCCCACTCCACCGTCACACCGTCACGCAGCGACATGGTGATCGTGTCCTGCGTCTGCGCGGAGACCGTGCCCACCTGCGCCGCCAGGTCGGCCGGCAGCTGGCGCAGCACGGACAGCACCGCCTGCAGCGTGCGCGGCTGCTCCACCGGCACGCTGACCACCGGCAGGCCGGCAGGGGCGGCGTCCACGCGTCCCACCTGGACACCGTCCTCGTCGAGCAGGGCCAGGCCGGGGGCCGACGCGCCCTTGGGCGCCTGCTGCTCGGGCACCGCGGCGACCGGCTCGCGGCTCACCAGCGCGATCGTCAGGCCACGCGGCCAGTCGCGCGTCACGGTGGCGTCGCGCACGCCCGGCACCTGGAGCACCTCGGAGCGCAGCCTGCTGACGTCCAGCCGCGTCAACGGAGTGCCCTCGTGCTTCGCCACGACGGCGGTCACCTGGTCCACCGCGACCACCGTGCCCGCACCCGTGACCGTCGCCCGTCCGGGGTCGAGCGCGAACACCGGCGAGAACAGCACGAGGTAGCCGAGCCCGAGGACCACCAGGACGCCGCCGACGACGAGCGCGATCTGCCGGCGCGCCAGCGTGCGCGCCGCTCGCGCCCGCTCGGCGAACCGCTCGGCCGACTGCGACACCACGGCGGGGCGCACCGGGCCGCGGAACCGGCGGACCTCGTAGGTGGTGCGTGTGGTGAGCGGCCCGGTGGCGGCCGTGCCCCCCGGCGCCGGCGGCGGCGCAGCGGCAGGGCGAGGTGTCACCGGCCGCACGTCGGGCGCGGCCGACGTGGACTGCGTGGACGGCCTGACCGGTGTGGCCGGCGTGGACGGTGTGGACGGCGTGGCCTGCGTGGCACGTGTCGCGGGCGACGGCGGTTGTGCCGGTGCGGGGGGTCCCGCGGGCGAGCCGCGCCTGACCGGGGCAGGACGCGGGGCGGGGCGCGGCGCGGGCGGCCGCGACGGGCTCACGACGGGGCCCCGGCGGCCAGGGCGTCGAGCACCACGGGCACCAGCGCGGTGACGTCGCCGGCGCCGACCGTCAGCAGCAGGTCGCCCGGCCGCGCCAGCGCGGCAGCGGTGCGGGCAGCCGCGATCCGGTCGGCGACGAAGTGCGCGTGCTCCCCCATCCGGTCCGTGATCAGCGCGCCGGTCACCGCGGTGTCCCGGTCCTCGCGCGCGGCGTAGACGTCGGTGACCACCACCTCGTCGGCCGCCGACAGCGCCGCGGCGAACTCGTCCGCGAACACCTTGGTCCGCGAGTACAGGTGCGGCTGGAACAGCACGACGAGGCGGCCGTCGGTCACCTGGCGCGCGGCGCGCAGCAGCGCGGCCACCTCGGTGGGGTGGTGGGCGTAGTCGTCGACCACGCGCACGCCCGCGGCGGTCCCCCGGTCCTCGAAGCGGCGCCCCGTGCCGCGGAAGGACGCCAGGCCCGCCGCCGCCTCGTCGGACGCCAGGCCGAGCCGACGCAGCGCCGCCCACGCCGCCGCGGCGTTCAGCCCGTTGTGCTCGCCGGGCACGGCGAGGCTCACCGCGGTGGTGCCGTCGGCGTCGGTCAGCGACGTGGTCCAGCGTCCGTCGCCGGCCGCCGTCGTCGCACCGACGAGGACGTCGGCGCCCGGACTGCGGCCGTAGGTCGTCACCGCGACGCCCGCCGCGGCCAGCGGCTGCCGGACTCGGGCGACGAGCCGCGCCGCGCCGGGGTCGTCGGCGCAGGCGACGAGCAGACCCCCGGGCCGGACCCGGCCGGCGAACTGCGCGAAGGCCTCCTCGAACGCCTCCCGCGTGCCGTAGTGGTCCAGGTGATCGGGCTCGACGTTCGTCACGATCGCGACGAGCGGCCGGTAGTTGAGGAACGAGCCGTCCGACTCGTCGGCCTCGGCGACGAACGGACCCGCGCCGTCCCGGGCACCGCTGGGCTCGCCGCCGTGCTCGCCGGGAACGCCGAGCGGCGCAAGCACCACGCCCCCGATGGCGAACGACGGGTCACGCCCGGCGGTGAGCAGCGCCGTGGCCACCATCGCCGACGTGGTCGTCTTGCCGTGCGCGCCGGCGACCGCCACGGCGTCCCGGTCCGCCATGAGAGCGGCGAGCGCCTGCGAGCGGTGCAGCACCGACAGGCCTGCGGCGCGTGCCGCCGCCAGCTCGGGGTTCGCCTCGCGCACGGCCGACGAGACGACGACGGTGTCGGCGCCGTCGACGTGCGCCGCGTCGTGCCCGACGCTCACGGTCACACCGGCGGCGCGGAGCGCCGGCAGCGCAGGGCCGTCCGCGGCGTCGGAGCCCGAGACCGTCAGGCCGCGGGCGGCCAGCAGCGTCGCGACGGCCGACATGCCGGCGCCGCCCACCCCGATCAGGTGGACGTGGCCGAGGTCCGGCAGCGCGGGCGGCACGAACTGCGTGCGCGACGACGACGCACCCGCCGGGGCGCCCGTCGTCGCGTCCTCGTCGGGCGCGGCAGGCAGCAGTGCGACGACCAGGCCGGCCACGCGCGCGGCCGCGTCCCGGACACCGACCTTGGCGGCGGCCGCGGCCATGCGGGACCGCGTGACCGCCGACGTGGTGCCCGCCAGCATCGGCACCAGGTGGGCCCGCACCCACACGGCGTCGAGCGCCGCGTCCTCGACCAGCAGCCCACCCCCGGCCGCCACGACGCCCGCCGCGTTGAGCCGCTGCTCACCGTTGCCGAACGGCAGCGGCACGTACACCGCCGGGATGCCGAGCGCCGCCAGCTCGCAGACCGTGCCCGCGCCGGACCGGCACAGCACGAGGTCGGCCACCGCCAGCGCCAGCTCCATCCGGCCGAGGTACTCCAGCACGTGGTACCGCTCGGCGCCGGGAACCGCCGCCAGCGCGGCGCGCACCGGCTCCCCCTTGCCGGCACCGGTGAGGTGCACCACCTGGATGCCGGCGGCGAGCAGGTCGGCCGCGGCGGCGGCGACGGCCCGGTTGAGGCTGAGGGCACCCAGCGAGCCGCCGGTGACCACGAGCGTGGGCAGGGCCGGGTCCAGGCCGAGCTCGATGGCGCCGCGCCTGCGCGTCGCGACCGGGTCGGCGGCCCTGTCGGCGGCCAGTCGGGCGATCGCCGGACGCAACGGCAGGCCGGTCACCTGAGCGTGCGGCAGGCGGGTGGCGGGAAAGGTCACCGCCACCGCGCTCGCCCAGCGCGCGCCGAGTCGGTTGGCCAGGCCGGGGCGGGCGTTCTGCTCGTGCACGACGACCGGCACACGCCGTCGCCGCGCCGCCAGGTAGGCGGGTGTCGCCACGTAGCCGCCGAAGCCGACGACGACGCGCGCCCCCGACTCGTCGATCGCCCTGCCGGCCGCCCGGACGGCCGCACGGAGCCTGCCCGGCAGCCGAAGCCAGTCGAGGGTGGGCCGGCGCGGCAGAGGCACGCGTGGCACCAGGGCCAGTGCAAGGCCGTGCTCCGGCACCAGCCGCGACTCCAGTCCCTCCGCCGTGCCGAGCGCCACCACAGTGATGCCGGGACGGGCGGCGCGCAGCTCGTCCGCCACCGCGAGCAGGGGGTTGACGTGGCCCGCGGTGCCACCGCCCGCCAGCAGCACCGCCGGCTCAGCCACGGGCCCGCCCGAGGACCGCCAGCGAGCGCCGGAACACCGACGGACGGCCGGCCAGCGCGGCGGCGGCACCGGGTTCGGAGCGGGCGAACGCCAGCACCACACCGATCGCGGCCATCGTCATGATGAGCGCCGAGCCCCCGGCGGAGACGAGGGGCAGCGGCACGCCGATCACGGGCAGCAGCCCGATGACGACGGCGATGTTCACCAGGGCCTGGCCGATGATCCAGCACATGATCGCGCCGGTGGTGATCCGCGCGAAGGCGTCGTCGTGCCGCCGGATCACCCGGACCATCGCGAACGCCAGCAACGCGAAGAGCGCCAGGACCAGCAGCGTGCCGAGCAGGCCCAGCTCTTCGCCGATGATGGCGAACACGAAGTCGTTGTGCGCCTCGGGCAGGTAGCTCCACTTCTCACGGCTCTGCCCGAGGCCGAGTCCGCCCCAGCCTCCGGTGCCCAGCGCCCAGATGCCGTGCATCGACTGGTAGGTGACTCCCTGGTTGCCCGGGTCGGCGACGGCAGGGTCGAGCCACGCCTTGATCCGGCCGGACCGGTTGGTGGACATGGCCAACGGCACCGTGACCGCCGCGACGGCGATCACCGGGATCGCGAACATGCGGAACTTCGCGCCGGACACCCACAGGGCGCCGAAGACGAGCAGGAACAGCACGATCGCCGTGCCCAGGTCGTGCCCCAGCAGGACGATGCCGATCGCGCCGCCGGCGACCGGGACGGCGGGGATCAGCGCATGCTGCCACTGGCTCAGCAGCGGCAGCTTGCGCGCGAGCACGGCGCCGAGCCACAACGCCAGCGCCAGCTTGATCACCTCGGACGGCTGGGCCTGGAAGCCGGGCAGGTGGACCCAGTTCCGGTTGCCGCCCTGGCTGCGCCCCAGCGGCGTGAAGACGAGCGCCTGGAACGCCACCGCGGCGACGAGCGCGGGCCAGGCGATCGCCTTGAGCCGCCGCACCGGCATCCGGGCGAGCAGCACGAGCAGGGGCAGCCCGACGAGCGCGTACTTCGTCTGGTCGAAGAACTCGGCGTAGGGCGACCGGCCCGCCGACAGCGAGTCGATGCTCGAGCTCGACAGCACCATGACCAGGCCGAGGACCAGCAGCAGCGCGGTGGCGCCCGCGAGCACGTAGTAGCTCGTCACGGCGCT
>DASWOL010000175.1:0-5659 GCA_036398695.1 Cellulomonas sp.
CGCATCGGGGCTCCATCGGCTCATGCCGGAACCCTAGCGCGATGACACGCCGTGCCGTCACTGCTACGGTGATGACATGGCGTGTCATCGAGGCAGGTCGTCCGTCGTCGAGAGGTCTCTTCCATGCCCGAGCAGAACACCGCCCTCTGGGTACGCAGCCGCCTCGCCCGTCCGAAGGTCGGGCCGGCGCCGTACACCCGGCCGGCCGCCGGCGAGGCCGTCGTGCGGGTGCGAGCGGTGGGCCTCAACCTCGTCGACGGCGTCCCCAGTCCGCTGCTCGGGCTCGTCGTGCCCTGGCTGAGGTTCCCGGCGGTGGTCGGCGGGGACGTCGCCGGGGAGGTCGTCGAGGTGGGACCGGGCGTGACCCGGTTGCGACCCGGCGACCGTGTCCTCGGCCTCGCGCTCGGGCTCGAGCGGTCCCAGAACCGGCCGGCGGAGGGCGCGTTCCAGCACTACGCCGTGCTGCTGCAGCACATGGTCTGCCCCATCCCGGACGCGATGAGCTTCGAGCAGGCCGCGGTGCTGCCGCTGCAGCTGGCGACCGCGGCGACCGGCCTCTTCCAGCAGGACCACCTCGGCCTCGCGCTGCCGACCCCGCACCCGCCGGACCGCGAGGCGACCGTCCTCGTCTGGGGCGGCTCGACCGGGGTCGGCAGCAACGCGATCCAGCTCGCCCGCAACGCCGGCTACCGGGTGGTCGCCACCGCATCGGCGCGCCACGTCGACTACCTGCGCTCGCTCGGCGCGGCGGAGACGGTCGACCGGACCAGCCGCACCGCGATCGACGATCTCGTCGCGGCGATCGGCGCCGATCCGCTCGCCGGTTCGCTCGCGATCGGCCATGGCTCGCTGCGCCCGGTGATGGCGGTGGCCGGCCGTGTTCCCGGCACGAAGCGCGTCGCCTCCGCCGCGCCGCCGCGGCTCACGCGGCTGCAGGCCCACGGCGCCGGCCGGCTCGGCTTGCAGGTCAGTGGGATCTGGGGCGGCTCGCTGAAGGACAACGAGGTGGGGCCCGGGGTCTTCGTCGACTTTCTGCCTGCCGCCCTCGCCTCCGGTGCGTACCGCAGCGCTCCCGAGGCCGAGATCGTCGGGCGCGGCCTGGAGGCCATCCCCGCCGGGCTTGCTCGCCTGCGGCAGGGCGTCTCGGCGAAGAAGCTCGTCGTGGCGCTGTGATCCGATCCTTCGACTCCCAGGAGATCCCGCATGGCTGAACCCGTCTGGGTGCTCGGCGGCACCGGCCGCACCGGCACTGCGATCGCCACCCGCCTGCTCGCCCGTGGGATCACCCCGGTGCTCGTCGGCCGCAGCGCGGACCGGCTCCAGGCGGCCGCCGCACCGCTCGGCGTCGCGACGCTGGTCGCGGCCGGCCCGGAGGCGATGGCCGCCGCCATCCGCCGGCGGCGACCGGGCGTGGTCGTGAACACCGTCGGCCCGTTCCTCGCGACATCGGGCGTGATCCTCGCCGCCTGCCTGGACGCCGGGTGCGACTACGTCGACCTCGCCAACGACATGGGCGCCGTGCCGGCCGTGCTCGCCCGGCATGCCGAGGCGACCTCGGCCGGCTCGACGTTGGTGACCGGTGCGGGATTCGGGGTGACCGCGACCGAGAGCGTCGTCGCGCGGCTCTGCGAGGACGTGCCGCCGGCCGCCAGGGTCCGCACCGACATGATCCCGTCGATCGCCGGCGAGGACGGCGTCCTCGGCGAGGCGTTCGCCGCGACCCTCCTCGACGGCCTGCCCGGCGCGGCCGGCGGCGGTCGCTTCCAGGGCCGCCGCATCGCCGGTGGCCGGGTGGTCCCGGCCGCGATCGGAGGGCGCCGTCTGCGGCTCGTCGCTCCGGACGGCGAGCAGTTCACGACCGGGCTCATGCCCCTGGGCGAGCTCGTCGCCGCGCAGCGTACCTCCGGGGCCGCCGACGCCGAGGCCGCCTCGGCAGAGGCGCCGCACGGCGTGCTGCGCGCGCTGCTCCCCGCCGCGTCCGTTCTGCTCCGCCTGGGCCCGCTGCGCCGCGCACTGGTCCGCCGCCTCGCCGCCGTCAGGACGACCGCCCGCCCGCGCCCCCGCGAGCACTCCTGGGCCCACGCCCGGGTCGAGTGGGCCGGCGGCACGACCAAGGAGGGCTGGCTCGAGCTCGGCGATGCGAGCGAGGCGACCGCCGACTTCGCCGCCGAGACCGTTGCCCGCCTCGCCGCCGGCCAAGGCCGGCCGGGCGCGTTCACCCCGGCGGCGCTGTTCGGGCCCGGGCTCGCCGAAGCCTGCGGCGGTCGCTACCTCCTGTGAGCGACGGGCAGGCGGTGTCGCGGACGCTATGCGGTGCTCGCGCCGGCGGCCTCGTACCGCAGGCCCCCGAGCAGCAGCGTGACCATCCGGTGGGCGCGTGTGGTGTCCGTGCTGCCCGGGGCTGGGATGCAGAGGTTGGCGATGGCCCCGAGCAGGTCGAGCGGCGCGGTGCCCGCACCGATGACGCCGGCCGTCTCGGCGTTGTCCAGGAGCATCTGCAGGGCGGGTCCCACCTGCTGCTCGAAGTGCTCGCGCAGCCCGCTGAAGGCGGGGTCGCCGGAGTGCAGGGCCGTGGCCAGCCCGTGCTTGGTGGCGACGAAGTCGATGTACCGCTCCACCCAGCGGTCGAGCGCCTCCCCCGGTGCTTGCGTCCGGGCCAACGAGTCTGCGGCGGCCAGCAGGCCGTCGATCTCGTGGTGGAAGACAGCCGAGATGAGGTCCGCACGGGTGGGGAAGTGACGGTAGAGCGTGGCGGTGCCGACGCCGGCGCGCGTGGCGATCGCGCGGACACCCACGTCCACGCCGCGGGCGACGAACTCCTCCTTGGCGGCGGCGAGCAGCGCGTCCACGTTGCGACGGGCGTCGGCGCGCGGCATCCGACCTCCTTGATAAGTGGGACGACGTTCCATATAGTCCTCGGTAGCGGGACACCGTCCCGGTTAGCAATGCTACGGCCTCGGTCGCCGAGGCTCCAAGGAGACCTGATGCAGTACCGCACCCTCGGCAGGACCGGCATCAAGGTCAGCCCTTACGCGCTCGGCGCGATGATGTTCGGCCGCGTCGGCAACCCCGACCACGAGGACTCGATCCGCATCATCCACAAGGCCCTGGACGCCGGGATCAACCTCATCGACACCGCGGATGCCTACTCACGCGGCGAGTCGGAGGAGATCGTCGGCCAGGCCATCGCCGGGCGTCGTGACGACCTGGTGATCGCCACCAAGTTCGGCCTGCCCATGGGCGACGACCCGAACCAGCGCGGCGCTTCGCGCCGTTGGATCCTGCGCGCCGTCGAGGGCTCGCTGCGCCGGCTGCGCACCGACCACGTGGACCTCCTCCAGCTGCACGTCGCGGACCCGAACACGCCGCTCGAGGAGACGCTGTCCGCGCTATCCGACCTGGTGCGCGCAGGCAAGATCCGTGCCTTCGGCACCTCCAAGCTGGCGGCCACGGAGATGGTCGAGGCGCAGTGGATCGCGCAGCGGTGCAGCTTCGAGGCACCCAGCACCGAGCAGCCGCCGTACTCGATCCTCGACCGCGGCATCGAGCGCGACGTGCTGCCGGTCGCCCAGCAGTACGGCCTCGGGGTGCTCGTCTGGAGCCCGTTGGCCCAGGGCCTGCTGACCGGGCGCGTGCGCAAGGGGCAGCCGAACGACCTGCGCCGCACCACGATATTCCGGCACATGAGCGATGAACGCCGCCTCGACGCCGTCGAACGGATCGCCGCCGTCGCCGACCAGGCGGACCTGTCGATGACGCACCTCGCCATCGCCTTCGCCGTCACCCACCCGGGTGTGACGAGCGCGATCATCGGGCCGCGCACCATGGGCCATCTCGACGACCTGCTCGCCGGCATCGACGTGACACTCTCCGACGACGTCCTGGACCACATCGACGCGATCGTCGCCCCCGGCGCCGACGTCGGCCACCTCGACATGGCCTATCAGCCGCCCGCGCTGCAACAGGCGGAGCTGCGCCGGCGGCCTGCGGCCGGACGTTCGATCGTGTGACGCCCGGTGGCCGGCACCGCGGCCGGCTGCCTGCCGGCCATGCCGATCCGGACGAGAGCCACCGCCCTTCAGACTCCAACCTTCTGAGCCGAAGACCACCAGGGGGGCGTCGCCAACGTCACGAGCCGGGGCCACCGACGACGTGGCTCGGGCACCCCGCCATCAGACTCGCGATGTCGTCAGACGTGGCGTCCGGCGCCAAGTCCGAAGGCACGTGGCCGCTGGCGCCGTCGAGCACGCGCGCAGGCCCGCAGAGCGGATACGGGCCTGGCAGCCGGACCGTCGCGTGCACCACCGCACTGGACGCGATGCACGACTGCGCCCGTGGTACCACGGTGATCACGTCGTCGCCGGAGGACCGCGTGACCACGATCGACGCGATCGACGGGCATGCCGGAACCTCGACGGTCAGGTCCAGGAGGTCGCGTGAAAGCGCTACCGGCAACCACGGCTCGGGACTCGTCGTGGCCGCCGCTGGCACGACCGTCGCAGGCGGGGACGGGTTCGTCGCCGCCTGCCCGGCCGGCGCACTGCCACTGGAGTCCGGACCGGACTCCGGCGCTGCGACCGTGGACCGATCAGACCCGCAGCCCCGGAAGAAGGTGGCGCAGCTCCACGGCGCCTCAATCCAGCAGCTGATCACACCTGCGCCCTGACGACGACGCCGCTGCGCTCGAAGCGCTGAGGTTCGTCAGCCGCGTGCGGTCCCCAGGGCGAGGTCGAAGCCGCCGCCGTTGCGCGCGACGCCCACCAGGAGGAGGCCGGCCCATTCCAGGGCGTGTGCCATGTTGAGCCCTCCTGCGTCGCGGGGCTGCATGCCCAAGCTCTCCAGGAACGTCGCGACACGTGCCCGCGCCTCGGCGCCGTCGCCGGCCAGGAACGCGTCGAGCGGCGCGTCGTGAGCGATCACCTGTCCGAAGATCGTGTTGAACGCCTTCACGACGTGGGCGTCCTCGGGGCCGGCCGCAGCGATCTGCTCGGACACCGAGCTGCCGGCGGTCGTCGCGAGCCCACTGCCATCGGCGTTGAACGGGTTGGTGATGTCGATGAGGATCTTGCCGGCCAGCGCGTCGCCGTAGTGCGCCACCACGTCCACCGCGCCCTGGTACGGGACGGCCAGGATGACGATGTCGCCCGTCGGCTTCGCGCCGTACGCACCGACGGTGGTTCCGTTGCCGATCCGGTCGGCGAGCACCTGAACCTTGGTGGCGTTGCGGCTCATGAGTTCGACGGCGTGGCCATGCGTGGCCGCCCGGGTGCCGATGGCGGCGGCCATGTTGCCGGAACCGATGATGGTGATGGTGGTCATGGTGCGTTCCTCTGTGGCGTCTGGAGCGGTTGGTGGTGAATGACGTGCCGCCCCTCCGCTTGTGGGACACCTCCGAAACGGAGGGATGCCTCACTCTATTCCGGAGGGGCGCCTCAGGTTTCTTGGTAGAGTGGCCAGGTGACCATGAGCGAGCCGCAGCAGGTGCGGACGCCTCAGCGGCGCGATGCTCGGGAGCACCGCAGCAGGCTCATCGCCGCAGCGCAGCACGAGTTCGCCGCGCATGGCGTGGATGCCTCGTTGGAGAAGACCGCGCGCGAGGCCGGCGTCGCCATCGGCACCCTGTATCGCCATTTCCCAACACGCATGGACCTGCTGATGG
>DASWOL010000176.1:0-2714 GCA_036398695.1 Cellulomonas sp.
AGGAGCGCATCACCGCGCTCGCGGACGAGAAGGCGCAGCTCGGCGACGACCGGGAGGTGCAGCGCCAGCTCGTCGACTACCAGGAGCGGGTGTCGCAGGCCGCCCGCAACGTCGCCTCGGCGCTGTCGAACTGCATCGACGGGCAGAACCAGCTCATCACCTACCTCGAGAACGCGGCGGCCTACGACCCGGCGGACCTGGAGCGGTTCAAGTCGGAGGTGCAGACCGTGTGCGGGGCCGCGACTGACGCCAACACCCAGCTCCAGCGCGAGCTGGACCGCGGGACCGGACAGTGAGCCGTCGCCACGCGGCGCTGGCGGGGCTGGGCGTCGCCGTGCTGCTCGCGGGGTGCAGCGCGCTGCCGCAGACACCCGGGCCGGTGCCGACCGACCTCGTCCCGTCGAGCGTCCCCGTGGCGACGCCGGGGACGTCCGGGAACCTGTCCCCGGACGGGTTCGACGCCGCGCAGCGGATGGCGGTGCGCATCCGCAACGTCGGCTGCTCGTCGCTGTCCACCGGGTCGGGCTTCGCCATCGACGAGACAACTCTCATCACGAACCGGCACGTGGTGGCCGACTCGGCGGACCTGCAGCTCAGCACCTACGACGGGCGGGACATCGCGGTGACGGCAGCGAGCACGGCGGCGCTGGCGGACCTCGCGGTGGTCCGCACGGCCGAGCCGCTGCCCGCCGCCCCGGTGCTCGCGGACGCCGACCCGGTGCCGGGCGACGCGGTCACCGTGGTCGGCTACCCGCAGGGCGGCGAGCTCACCATCACGTCGGGCCAGGTGATCGGCTCGACGACCGACCCGCTGAACGAGAACCTCGGCGAGGTGCTGGTCACGGACGCCCAGGTGGAGCCGGGCAGCTCCGGGTCCGCCGCGCTGAACAAGGACGGCGAGGTGATCGGCGTCGTCTACGCGAAGAACTCGACGGGCCAGAGCTTCGTCGTGCCGGTGAGCACCCTGCGCAGCCTGCTCGCGGACGACACGGCGTTCGAGCCCACCACCACCTGCGCCGACTGAGGCCTGCCGGCGGCCGGGCCTCCCCGAGACCCGCCCCGCCGCGACCTGACAGCGCCGCGCCGCAGTGGCACGGTGGGGGGACCAGCACGTCCACCCCCGACCCAGGAGGCACCGATGCCCGACGAGCACCGTTCTGACCTGTCCGCGTTCGTCCAGCAGGTCGGTGACGCGTTCACCGTGCGCCGGGTGTTCGGCGAGGCTTACGAGCGCGAGGGCACACTGGTCGTCCCGGTCGCCCGCCTCGTCGGCGGCAACGGCCTGGCGAGCGGGCACGGCACCAGCGAGCTGGGCGACCACGGCCCGGCCGACGCAGACCCGGCCGACGAGGCCCCCGCCGACGCGCGCGCCAGACCGCGATGGCCGCACCCGCACGGGCGAGCAGGGGGCGCCGGTGACGCGGGCAGCTACTTCACCCGGATCAAGCCGATCGGCGTCTACGTGCTGGACGACTCGGGGGTGCACTGGCGCCCGGCGCTGGACCTCAACCGGGTGATCCTGGGCGGCCAGGTGGTGGGCGCGACGATCGCCGTCGCCCTCGCGTGGGCGGTCCGCAAGCACCGCCGCTGACCGCCCGACCCACCGCGCCCTACCCACCCGGCCCACCGCGCCTCACCCGCGCGGGAGCACCACCTCGACCGGCGCATCCGTCCGCACCCGCACCCGCCCGTCGCGGTCGATCTCGACGTCCAGGTCGTGCCCGGCCAGCCGCAGCCCCCGGACCCGCAGCGCGCCCACCGCCGAGGTGGTCGGCGGTGCGACGTGCAGCCGGCCGCCCGGCACGTCCGGGGTGAGACCGAGGCTCGCGCCGAGCACCGCGACGGATGCGGCGGCCGACCACGCCTGGGGTCGGCAGGCCGCCGGGTAGGGCACGACGGCGGGGACGGTGCCCCGCTGGTCGCCCGAGAACAGCTCGGGCAGGCGGTCGTCGAGGTCCTGGGCGGCGGCCAGCAGACCCGTCGCGAGGCGGGCCGCAGCGTCCGCGTGGCCCGCGCGGGACAGGCCGGCCACGACGATGGCCGTGTCGTGCGGCCACACCGCGCCCCCGTGGCAGCGCAGCGGCCAGTAGCCGGCCGAGTCCGTCGACATCGTGCGCAGGCCGTAGCCGGAGTCCATGTCGGGGCGCCCCAGCCGCTCGGCGACGGTCGTCTCCTCCTCGCGGGTGAGGATGCCGGTGCCGAGCAGGTGGCCGATGTTGCTGGTCACGGTGTCGACGACCTGCTTGTCGGCGTCGAGCGCGATGCCGGGGTAACGACCGTGGGCGTCCTGCGTCCAGAACGAGTGGCGGAACCGCGTCGCCAGCTCGCCGGCCCAGTCCCGCCAGCGCTGGGCGCCCGGGCGGCCGAACGCCTCGAGCAGCGCGGCACCGCCCATCGCGGCCTCGTGGGCGTAGCCCTGCACCTCCACGAGCGCGATGGGACCGGTGGCGAGGCGGCCGTCGCGCCACTGCACGGAGTCGCCCGAGTCCTTCCAGCCCTGGTTCGCCAGGCCCGACCCGGTCTCGTCCACGTACTCCAGGAAGCCGTCGCCGTCGCTGTCGCCGGGGCCGACGATCCACTCCAGCGCGGCCTCTGCGGCGGGCAGCAGGGCCTCGACCTCGGCGGCGGGCATCCCCCACCGCCACGCGTCGTGCAGCAGGCACACCCACAGCGGCGTGGCATCGACGGTGCCGTAGTAGACCGGCGGCAGCACC
>DASWOL010000177.1:0-2000 GCA_036398695.1 Cellulomonas sp.
CGGCTACGACGTCGTCGTCGCGGACACCGCCAACCACCTGCTGCGCGGCGTGAGCCTGGCCGACGGCGCGGTGACGACGCTCGCCGGCACCGGGGACCAGTACGTGGTCGGAGGCCCGGACAACGAGATCCCGTGGGAGGCACGCCAACGGCCGGGCACCGCGGCCGACGACGCCGATGAGGACGAGGACGCCGACGACGCGGCCGAGACGGGCATCGGGACGGGCGAGCTCCTGCCCGCGGCACGGCGCGTGCGGTTGTCGTCGCCGTGGGACGTCGTGTGGCACCCGGGGTGGTCGGCGTTCGCCGTCGCGATGGCCGGCAACCACACGCTCTGGGCGTTCGACCCGCTGGACGGGTCGATGCGCCACGTCGCCGGCACCATGAACGAGGGCCTGGTGGACGGCCCGGTCCAGGACGCCTGGTTCGCCCAGCCCTCCGGCCTGGCTGTGGACGGCGAGCACCGGCTGTGGGTCGCCGACTCCGAGACGTCGGCGCTGCGCGTGGTCACCGGCGGGCGGTCCGACGCGCGGGTGGACACCGTGGTGGGCGCCGGCCTGTTCGACTTCGGCCACCGCGACGGCCCTGCCGCCGACGCCCGCCTGCAGCACCCACTCGGTGTCGCGGCGGCCCCCGACGGCTCGATCCTCGTCGCCGACACGTACAACGGCGCCGTCCGCCGCTGGGCCTGCGCCGACGACCACGCGCCCAGCTCCGGCGCGGGCGTGGTGACCACGCTGGCCGAGGGGCTGGTCGAGCCGTCCGGGCTGGTGGTCACCGCCGAGGGCGTGCTGATCGTGGAGTCGGCGGCGCACCGGATCACGCGCCTGGCCGCCTCGTCGGTGACTGCGGTGGACCACGGCGCCCACCGGACGCGACGGCCGGTGACCGACATCGCCCCTGGTGACGTCGACCTCACCGTGCCCTTCACACCCGGCCCGGGCCAGAAGTCCGACGACCGGTACGGGCCGTCGACACAGCTGTCCGTCTCGGCGTCGCCGCCGGAGCTGCTGCTCGACGGCGCCGGTGACGGCATCCCGCTCACTCGGCACCTGCGGCTCAACCCGGCCGTCGCCGCGGGCGTGCTGCACGTGTCCGCCCGCGCGGCGAGCTGCGACGCCGACCCGGCGGTCGAGTTCCCGGCGTGCCACCTGGCGCAGCAGGACTGGGGCGTTCCCATCCAGCTCGTCGAGGGCGCCCCGGCCACCCTGACGCTGCCGCTGCTCGGCTGACCCCGCTCAGGCTCGGCAGGTCCTCTCGCGAGGCCGGTCGGGCTCAGGCGGCGCCGAGAACGGCGACGACGACGAGCGCGCTGAGTGCCGTGCGCACCGCGTCGCCCGTGGCGGCGGTCGCCGAGGCGCCGACGTCCACGGACCATGTGCCGCAGGCCGCGGACATGGGCACCGCGTCGGCGCCGAGGTCCGCCGGGCTCCCGCCGCGTGCGATCACCGCGGGCGCCTGGCCGTCGAGCCGGCCGCTGACGGACCACTCTCCCCCGCCCAGCACGTCGGAAGCGGCCGCCGCGACGGCACACAGCCGGGCCACGACGCCCGTGGACGCGGTGCCCAGCCCGGCGGTCCCGTTGACGAGCATCCGCTCCGCGGTGACGGCCGGGTCCGCCTGCGGCGGCAGGGCCAGCTGGCGCAGCCGGGCCCGCGCGCGCTTGGCGCGGTACTGCGCGGCATCCGCCCGCCGGAACAGCGCGCGGGCAGGCACGGCGCCCGTGACCGCGGTCGAGGCCAGCCCGTAGGAGATCGCCGCGCCGTGCGACAGCGGGAACGCGCCGATGATCCGGCTGACGGTCTCCTGCACCTCGGCACGGTGGTGGCCCACGGTGACGACGCAGAACTCGTCGCCGCCGATGCGCCCGGCGGTCGAGCCCGGCAGCTCCTCCGTGATGCGGCGCAGCACGTCGCCCACCGAGCGCAGCAGGTCGTCGCCCACGTCGTGGCCCAGCTCGTCGTTGACACGCTTGAGCCCGTCCACGTCGCACATGACGAT
>DASWOL010000178.1:0-7625 GCA_036398695.1 Cellulomonas sp.
CGACGCCGGCGTCGCCTCGATCACCTCCGACCTGTCGGACGCGGCCCGCCTGTCACCCGGCAGCGCGGCGGTGGGGGCGCAGGTGCAGGCTGCGCAACAGGCGGTGCAGCTGGCTGCGGTCGCGCGCGGCGGCACGGGCGACCCCCTGGCCGCTCTGCGTGGGCTGACGGCCGCGGAAGCGGCACTGGACGCCGCGCTCGCACCGATGCGGGAGCACGAGGAGCAGGGCCGGCGCGCCCTGGCGCTGCTCGACGAGACGCTCGGCCGGCTCGACTCGTCGATCCGCGCGACCACGGACTTCGTCAACACGCGTCGCGGGGTCGTCGGGCCTGAGGCCCGCACCCGGCTCGCCGAGGCGCAGCGGCTGCGCGACCAGGCCGTGGCCCAGCGCGCCACCGACCCGGCCGGCGCCATCCCGATCGCCCAACGCGCCCAGCAGCTGGTCGACGATGCCAACAGCGCCGCCCAGCAGGACGAGCAGAACAACCAGCCGCCGTGGGGCGGTCCCCGCCCCGGTGGCGGAGGCAGCAACCTGGGCGGCATGGTGCTCGGAGGGTTGATCCTCGGGGGACTGCTGCGCGGCGGCGGCGGTGGGGGCGGCGGCTGGGGCGGCGGCGGCGGCTTCGGCGGCGGAGGGGGCTTCGGCGGCGGCGGAGGAGGCGGCGGGGGGTTCGGCGGAGGCGGCTTCGGCGGCGGGTTCTAGACGAGTGCTCCACACGACGAGGAAGGCAGTGGAATGACCGAGAAGCAGTCCATCTTGGGCCGGATCGCGCAGCTGGCCAAGGCGAACGTCAACGCGCTCCTCGACCAGGCCGAGGACCCGGGCAAGATGCTCGACCAGCTGGTGCGCGACTACACCAGCTCGATCGCCGACGCGGAGCAGGCGATCGCGCAGACGATCGGCAACCTGCGCCTGGCCGAGCAGGACTACAACGAGGACGTCGCCGCGGCGAGCGAGTGGGGCGCCAAGGCCGCTGCCGCCTCGTCGCGCGCCGACCAGTACCGCGCCGCGGGCGACGCGGCGAGCGCCGACAAGTTCGACGCGCTGGCCAAGGTGGCCCTCGGCAAGCAGATCACCGCCGAGCAGGAGGTCAAGGAGGCGGAGCCGACCATCGCCGCGCAGCGCGACGCGGTGGACCGTCTCAAGACCGGCCTGGCGCAGATGAAGGACAAGCTCGGAGACCTCAAGTCGCGCCGCGACACGCTCGTCGCCCGCCAGAAGTCGGCCCAGGCGCAGATCCAGGTGCAGCAGGCGATCGGCTCCATCAACGTGCTGGACCCGACCAGCGAGCTGTCCCGGTTCGAGGACAAGGTGCGCCACCAGGAGGCGTACGCCCAGGGCCAGGCGGAGATCGCCGCGTCGTCGCTCGACTCGCAGTTCGCGGAGCTGGAGGACGCCGGCCAGCAGGTGGAGGTCGAGGCGCGGCTGGCCGCCCTCAAGTCGGGCAAGACGCCGGCCCAGCTGGGCGCGACCGCGGTCACGCCGCAGATCACGGCGCAGTGACTCCGGTGGGGCGTCCGGCTCACGGTCTCCGGGCGCCCCACCGGTCCCTTGGGTGCAGCCGATGCTCAGCAGACTCTCAGGCTCCTCGCACACACTGAGGTGGTGAGCACACTGCCCGAGGCCCGGCTGCTCGTCGTGGACGACGAGCCCAACATCCGTGAGCTGCTGGCGACCTCGCTGAGGTTCGCCGGCTTCGAGGTGCACGCCGCCGCCGACGGGCTGTCCGCCCTCAAGCTCGCCAAGGAGGTCGAACCCGACCTCGTGGTGCTCGACGTCATGCTGCCGGACCTGGACGGGTTCACCGTGACGCGGCGGCTGCGCGAGCGTGGCCAGTTCGTGCCCGTGCTGTTCCTCACCGCGCGCGACGACACCGCGGACAAGGTGCAGGGGCTGACCGTCGGTGGCGACGACTACGTCACCAAGCCCTTCAGCCTCGAGGAGGTGGTGGCCCGCATCCGCGCGGTGCTGCGGCGCACCCACCACGTCGAGGACGACTCGAGCGTGCTGCGCTACGCCGACCTCGAGCTGGACGACGACTCGCACGAGGTGCGCCGCGCCGGGCAGCCGGTCGAGCTGTCCCCCACCGAGTTCAAGCTGCTGCGCTACCTGATGCTCAACGCGGGGCGCGTGCTGTCCAAGGCTCAGATCCTCGACCACGTGTGGCAGTACGACTGGGGCGGGGACGCGAACATCGTCGAGAGCTACATCTCCTACCTGCGCCGCAAGCTCGACACGCTCGACGACGCCGGCGGCAACCGCCTGCCGCCGCTGATCCACACGAAGCGCGGGGTCGGCTACCTGCTGCGCGAGTCGACATGACCGAGCCCGCGGCGCGGCCGACGGCGTTCGAGCTCGACGGGCCGTGGCCCGCGAGCACGGCCGTGCCCGCGGGCGACGATCCGGCCGCCGCGGGGTTCGAGACAGCACCCGGCTCCGCCGCCGGTCCGCGCCCGGGTGCGGGTGTCGGCGCCGGTGCGGGCGCGGATGCAGGCGCCGGTGCGGGCGCGGATGCCGCGCCAACCGCTGCGCCGCCGCCGATCGACGCCGCCGCCGGCACGCCGGGGGCCCCGGCCGGCCGTGCCTCGCGGCGGGGCACCCTGCGGTCGCGGTGGGTGGCGTTCCAGGACCGCATCCCGCTGCAGGCGCGGCTCGTCGTGCTTATCACGGTGCTGCTCGGCGCCGGGCTGGTCCTCGCCGGCGTGACGAGTGCGGCGCTGCTGCAGCGCTCGCTCCTGGCGCAGATCGACGACAAGCTCCACAGCGAGGGCACGCAGCTCGCGTCCCAGCAGATCAACGCCCTCCGCAACGGCTTCACCACCACCAGCGGCCCGAGCGACTACTACGTGCGGCTCCAGGCCGACGGCTGGCAGGCCCAGTGGGGGTACCAGTCGACGCTCGACCGGTACGGCACGCCGGACATCCCCACGTTGACGGCCGACCAGGTGGCCGCGCGCAGCGCCCGGGCCTTCACGGTCGCCTCGGACCGCGACGGTTCCCCGTGGCGGGTGGTCGCCTACGTCGCTCCCGGCGGCGGCACCGTGGTGATCGCCCTGCCCCTGTCGGGCACGCACGACACCACCGAGACGATGGTCGCCGTCCTGCTGCTGTCCGGCCTGGGCATCCTCCTGCTCGGCGCCCTCGCTGCCGGCTGGGCCGTCCGGCGATCGCTCAAGCCCCTCGCCCAGATCGAGGACACCGCCGCGGCGATCGCCGCGGGGGACCTGTCCCGCCGCGTGCCGCAGCTACCGGAGTCCACCGAGGTGGGCCGGCTCGCCGCATCGCTCAACGGCATGCTGGCGCAGATCGAGCAGGCCTTCGGCGTCCGCACGGCGTCCGAGTCGCGGATGCGCCGGTTCGTCGCCGACGCCTCGCACGAGCTGCGCACCCCGCTGGCGACGATCCGGGGCTACGCCGAGCTGTATCGGATGGGGGCGACCAGCGAGCCGGAGCAGATCGCGGACACGATGCGACGCATCGAAGGCTCCGCAACCCGGATGGGCACGCTGGTCGAGGACCTGCTGCTGCTCGCCCGGCTCGACGAGGGCCGCCCGGTCGCCCACGACTCGGTGGATCTGACGGTGCTCGCCGCCGACGCGGTCAGCGACCTGCGCGCGCTCGACCCGGAGCGGCCCACCCGGCTGGTGCCGTTGACGCCGGACACGCCGAGCGGCCCGGTGGTGGTGATCGGCGACGACGCGCGGCTGCGGCAGGTGCTCAACAACCTCGTCGGGAACGTGGTGCGGCACACTCCCGCCGGCACGCCGGTCGAGATCGCGGTGGGTGCCGCCGACGGCGTCGGCGTCTTGGAGGTCCGTGACCACGGCCCCGGCATCGACCCGCAGCACGCGGCCCGCGTGTTCGAGCGGTTCTACCGGGTGGACGCCTCGCGCACCCGGGAGTCCGGAGGTGCCGGGCTGGGCATGGCGATCGTCGCCGCGATCGTCGCCGCGCACCGCGGCCACGTCTCGCTGGCCGAGACGCCGGGCGGCGGCACCACGGTGCGCGTCGTCGTGCCGTCCGGACCACCGTCCAACTGAGGTTAGAATGTGTCGTCCAGGTAAACCGTCGGTGAGGTTTTTCCCATGGGCGCATATGAAGCGCCACAGTGGCTGTTGCCAGCGTTCGTCCGCAGTGTCCAAGCGGTAGGGGGAACGGCACAACCCGAGGAGATCCGCAGCACCGGCGAGGCACTCGTCGAACGCTGGAGCTCGCCGGAGCGCCGCTTCCACAACCTCAAGCACCTGTTGTCCGTCCTCGGGCGGGTCGACGAGCTGACCGAGGAGACCCACGAACCGGATCTCGTCCGGCTCGCCGCCTGGTACCACGGCGCCGTCTTCGAGGCGGGCATGGCCGCGACGCACGCGAACCGCGGCGGCGAGGACGAGACGGCGAGTGCCGACGTGGCGCAGCGCGAGCTCGTCGCGCTCGGGGTGCCGGAAGCCCGCGCCCGTCGCGTCCACGACCTCGTCGTGCGCCTCGCGCGGCACACCCCCGACCCGGCCGACCCGGACAGCGCCGTGCTGTGCGACGCGGACCTGGGCATGCTGGCCGTCGAGCCGCAGCGCTACAAGGCCTACCTCGAGGACCTGCACGACGAGTACGCGCACATCCCGAAGGCCGAGTTCCTGCGCGCACGCCAGCGGATCCTGCGCAAGCTGCTGGCGCGCACCTCGCTGTTCGTCTCGCCCCTGTCGGAGCGGTGGGAGGAGCCGGCGCGGCAGAACGTCACCGCCGAGCTCGCCCGCGTCGACAAGGAGCTGGCGCGGATCGAGGCCGAGCAGGCGGGCGACGCGTCGGCCGTGCCGCCGACGGTCCCGGGATCGACAGCGTCTGCCGTCAGGCCAACGGTTCCCGGCCCGGCATCGTCCGCCGTCACGCCAACGGTTCTCGGCCCGGCCCCGTCCGCCGGCCCGACGATGCACCGGCTCGACGCCTCGACCCGTCCGGCCGCGGCCGTCATCCCGAAGTCGGCCATCCGCACGCGCTTCTGACCCGCCCACAGCCCGCCCGCCCCGGTCCACGGCAGTGGCCGCTCGCCGGACGCCGGCTGCGACAGCCCCCGCCCTCGTAGCGTCGCCCGCACCCCACCGCCCCACGCCGGCCACCCGCCGGCGCGATGGGGACAAGGAGGGGTGATGAGCCACTACGAGGTCGACGTCGTCCGGCTGTCGCAGACCGCTGCGGCGGTCCAGCAACGGTCGGCATCCATCCAGGCCGAGGTCGCCGCGATGCACCGGCAGCTCGCGGACCTGCAGTCGGTGTGGCGCGGGGCCGCGGCGGCCGCCTTCACCGGGGTGGTGGCGGACTGGTCCGCGACGCAGGCGAAGGTCGAGCAGTCGCTGGCCGCCATCGCCCAGGCGATGCGCGTCGCGTCGGACGCCTACGCCGAGGCCGAGGCGGCCGCCGCGCGCCTGTTCGCGCACTGACCCGTCGGGTGCAGACGGATCGCGGGCCTGACCGCCGCCCGCCCGGACGTCGCGCGGTGTGACGTAGCCTGCCAGCCGTGGCCGTGCTCGTCGACACCCCGATCTGGCCCCGGCACGGCACGCTGTGGGCCCACCTGGTCAGCGACGCGTCGTACGACGAGCTCCACGCCTTCGCTGCGCGGGCTGGACTGCCGCCCCGGTCGTTCGACCGGGATCACTACGACGTGCCGCTCGAGCGGCATGCGGACCTCGTGGCGCTCGGCGCCCAGCCGGTGACCGGGCGTGAGCTGATCCGCCGGCTGCTCGCCTCAGGGCTGCGGGTGCCGGTCCGGGATCGGCAGGACCCGCCGCGCTGACGCGTCGGGCGGCGCCGCTTCGTCGGCGCGCCGGCATCGATCTGGCCTCGTCGGCTCAGCCTCGTCGGTCCGACCTCGTCGGTCCGGCCTCGTCGGTGCGGCCTCGTCGGTGCGGCCTCGACGGGCGCGTCCTGGTACGGCGGCGACTCGACGCGCCCGCACAGACGGACGGGGCCGGCCACCCGAAGGTGACCGGCCCCGTCCTGTGCGAATCAGCGATGGATCAGAAGTCCATCCCGCCGCCCATGCCACCGTCGCCACCGGCCGGCGGACCGGACTGCTCCGGCTTGTCGGCCACGACGGCCTCGGTGGTGAGGAACAGCGCCGCGATCGACGCCGCGTTCTGCAGGGCGGAACGGGTGACCTTCACCGGGTCGGCAACGCCGGCCGCGAGCAGGTCCTCGTACACGTCGGTCGCGGCGTTCAGGCCGTGCCCGATCGGCAGGTTGCGGACCTTGTCCACGACCACGCCGCCCTCGTAGCCCGCGTTGACCGCGATCTGCTTGAGCGGAGCCTCGATCGCCACCTTGACGATCTGGGCGCCGGTCGCCTCGTCGCCCTTGAGGTCGAGCTTCTCGAAGGCCACCTTGCCGGCCTGGATCAGCGCGACGCCACCACCGGCGACGATGCCCTCCTCGACGGCCGCCTTGGCGTTGCGCACCGCGTCCTCGATGCGGTGCTTGCGCTCCTTGAGCTCCACCTCGGTCGCCGCGCCGGCCTTGATGACGGCGACGCCGCCGGCCAGCTTGGCGAGACGCTCCTGGAGCTTCTCGCGGTCGTAGTCGGAGTCGGAGTTCTCGATCTCCTGGCGGATCTGGCCCACGCGGCCGGCGATCTGCGCCGCGTCGCCCGCGCCCTCGACGATCGTGGTCTCGTCCTTGGTGACGACCACCTTGCGGGCCTGGCCGAGCACCTCGACGCCGACCGAGTCGAGCTTGAGGCCGACCGTCTCGGACACGACCTGGCCACCGGTGAGGATGGCCATGTCCTGGAGCATCGCCTTGCGGCGGTCTCCGAAGCCGGGCGCCTTGACGGCGATCGACTTGAACGTGCCCTTGAGCTTGTTGACGACGAGCGTGGCCAGGGCCTCGCCCTCGACGTCCTCGGCGACGATGAACAGCGGCTTGCCGGCCTGGATGACCTTCTCCAGCAGCGGCAGCAGGTCCTTGACGGACGAGATCTTCGACTCGACCAGCAGGATGTAGGCGTCCTCCAGGACGGCCTCCTGGCGCTCCGGGTCGGTGACGAAGTACGCCGACAGGAAGCCCTTGTCGAAGCGCATGCCCTCGGTGAGCTCGAGCTCGAGGCCCAGGGCGTTGCTCTCCTCGACGGTGATGACGCCCTCCTTGCCGACCTTGTCGAGCGCCTCGGCGATCAGGTCGCCGATCGCCTGGTCGGCGGCGGAGATGGCGGCCGTGGCGGCGATCTCCTCCTTGGTCTCGATCTCCTTGGCCTGCGCGAGCAGCTGCTCGGTGACGGCCTCGACGGCCTTCTCGATGCCGCGCTTCAGGGCGATCGGGTTGGCGCCGGCGGCGACGTTGCGCAGGCCCTCGCGGACGAGCGCCTGGGCGAGCACGGTGGCGGTGGTGGTGCCGTCGCCCGCGACGTCGTCCGTCTTCTTGGCGACCTCCTTGACGAGCTCGGCGCCGATCTTCTCGAGCGGCTCCTCGAGCTCGATCTCCTTGGCGATGGACACACCATCGTTGGTGATCGTGGGGGCGCCCCACTTCTTCTCCAGCACGACGTTACGGCCCTTGGGGCCGAGGGTGACCTTGACGGCGTCAGCGAGGGCGTTCATGCCCCGCTCCATGCCGCGGCGGGCCTCCTCGTCGAAGGCAA
>DASWOL010000179.1:0-8398 GCA_036398695.1 Cellulomonas sp.
GTCCGGGCCCGCGGCAAGGCGCCGCTGGCGCGCACCGGCGAGCTGGTCGAGCTGGTCCGCGAGGCGATCCCCGCCGCGGCGCGCGCCGCCGGCGGCCACCCCGCCAAGCGGACCTTCCAGGCGCTGCGCATCGAGGTGAACGGCGAGCTCGACGCCCTGGCGCGGGCCCTGCCGGAGTCGGTGGCGGCGCTCGCGGTCGGCGGCCGGATCGTCGTCGAGGCGTACCAGTCGCTCGAGGACCGCCTGGTCAAGCGGACGCTGGCGGCCGGCGCGACGTCCAGCGCGCCACCGGACCTCCCCGTGGAGCAGCCCGAGCACGCGCCCTACCTCAAGCTCCTCACGCGTGGCGCCGAGCAGGCGGACGCCGACGAGGTGACGCACAACCCCCGTGCAGCCTCCGTCCGGCTCCGGGCGGCCGAAAGGGTGCGGCCCACGCCGGCCCACGTCGTGAGGAGCGCGGCATGAGTGCAGCAGCCACCGCACGGGCGACCGCACCCCGGGCCGTCCCGCGCCCGTCGGCGTCCGCCCCGCCGGCACCGCGGCTCCGGGTCGTCGCCAGCCCGGCGCAGGCGCGCACCCGCGTGCCCTTCGTGCTCGCCTGCATGGCCGTGCTCGCGGTCGCGCTCCTCGCGGCCCTGCTGCTCAACACGTCGACCGCCGGCCAGGCGTTCGAGCGCTACACGCTGACCAACAAGCTGGCCAGGCTCGAGCAGGACCAGATGGACCTGCAGGCGCAGCTCGACGCCAAGTCGTCGCCGGCGAACCTCGCCGCTGCGGCGCGGGCGATCGGCATGGTGCCTGCCAACGGCACCGGCTGGCTGCGACTGTCCGACGGCAGCGTCCAGGGGGCACCCGCCCCGGCCGGAGCGGCCGGATGAGCCCCACCGAGACCCGGACGGCACCCGTGCGTCGCCGGGCACCCGGGCAGCAGACGCCACGCCCCTCCGGCGGCACCGCGCCGGCGCGCCCGACGACGGTCCGGCCCCGGCGTTCGGCGCGGCCGCCGGCGGTCCGGCCCCCGGCTGCAGCACCCGTCACCGAGGCCGGGTCGCGCCGCCGGGTGACGGCGATGGTGGTGGTCGTCGCGCTCCTGCTGGCCGTGTTCGGGCTGCGGCTGGTGTACCTGCAGGGCATCGCCGGTCCGGCGATCGCCCAGGACGCGCTGAAGTCCCGGCTCATCCCGGTGACGCTCCTCGGAGAGCGCGGGGGAATCACCGATGCCAACGGCGTGCCGCTGGCGGTGTCGGTCGAGCGCTACGACATCGCCGTGGACCAGAAGGCGACCGCGAAGTACCCGGGGGGCAAGGGGATCGCGGCCGGCGCGGCGGGCGTCGCGGCCCAGCTGGCGCCGATCCTCGGCGCCAATCCCGCCGAGCTCGGCGGGACGCTGGTCGGCACGTCGGGGTTCAAGTATGTCGCCCGCAGCGTGGTGCCCGACGTCGCCCGCCAGATCCGGGCACTCGGTCTGACGTGCTGCGTCTCCGTGGCGAAGGTCGCCGACCGCGTCTACCCGAAGGGGACCCTCGCCGGCAACGTCGTCGGATTCGTCAACGCGGCCGGCCAGGGCGCCCAGGGCCTGGAGTACTCCCTCAACAGCCGGCTCGTCGGCTCGGACGGCAGCGAGACCTACGAGTCGGGCCGTGGCGGTCAGGCGATCCCCGGCGGGTACGACGACACGAAGCCCGCGACCACCGGAGCCACGGCTCGTCTCACGCTGCTGTCCGACGTGCAGTGGAAGGCCCAGGAGGCCGCCGAGGCGCAGAAGGCCGCCACCGGTGCGGACGCCGTGACGATCGTCGTGATGGGCCTCGACGGCGACGTCTACGCGATCGCCGACTCCGGCTCCATCGACCCCAACAACCCGGGCTCGGCCGGGTCCGGCGCGTTGTCGCGTGCGGCCTCCGAGGTGTTCGAGCCGGGGTCCACCGGCAAGGTGATCACCATGGCGGCTCTGCTGGAGAACGGCCTGGCGACGCCCACCAGCCAGTACCAGGTGCCGGACCGGTTCACCACGCCGAACGGCGCGGGCGTCATCAAGGACGACGAGGACCACCCGGTGGAGAACCTGACGCTCACCGGCATCCTGTCCGAGTCGTCGAACGTCGGCACCGTCACCGTGGGGCAGCAGCTCACCGTGCAGCAGCGCTACGACTACCTGACGAAGTTCGGCTTCGGCGCGAAGACGGGCATCGAGATGCCGGGCGAGTCCCGGGGCATCCTGCGCCCGGGGGACCAGTGGGACGGCCGCACCAAGTACAACGTGCTGTTCGGCCAGGGCCTGTCGGTCACCGCGCTCCAGGCGGTCAGCGTCTACGGCACCGTCGCCAACGGCGGCGTCAAGGTCACTCCGCACCTGGTCGCCGGCTGGACGTCGCCCGCCGGCGTGTACACGCCGGTGACGCGCGACGCGGGTCAGCGTGTGATCTCCCAGGGCACGGCCTCGCAGCTGATGACCATGCTGCAGAGCGTCGTCGACGTCGGCACCGGCACCAAGGCCGCGATCCCCGGCTACCGCGTCGCCGGCAAGACGGGGACCGCCCAGGAGCTGAGCACCAACGGCATCACCGCGTCGTTCGTCGGCGTCGTGCCGGCGGACTCGCCGCGGTTCGTGGTCGGGGTGTTCGTGACCAACCCGAAGACCTCGGTGTACGGCGGCACCGTCGCCGCCCCGGTGTTCGCGGACGTCGCCGGCTTCACGCTGTCGGATCTCGGCGTGGCGCCCTCCGGCACCACCGCCGGGACCCCGCTCTACCCGACGACCTGGTGAGCGCCCGCCACCGGGCCGCTCGCAGCCCCGCGCGTCCCGCGGCGGTCGCGCGCACGGCCGGGGCACCCGGTCCGGGTAGATTCGTCGCCATGTCCTCCCCCCAGGGTCGGATGCGGCCGCAGCATCCGACGCCGCACCGGGTGGTCGACCTCGCCGCAACCTTCGGACTGACGGGCGCGGTGCCGGCGGACCTGGCGGTGACGGGCGTCACCGTCGCCTCGGGCGACGCGCAGCCCGGTGACCTGTTCGTCGCCGTTCCCGGCCTGAAGGTCCACGGTGCGCGGTACGCCGCGCAGGCGGTGGCGGCCGGGGCGGTCGCGGTCCTGACCGACGAGGCAGGTGCCGCCGAGGCCACCGCGGCCGGCGTGCCGGTGCTGCGTGCCGCGGACCCCCGCGCGCTGGCGGGTCCGGTCGCCGCATGGGTGCACGACGAACCCTCGGAGCGGCTGGTGACCGTGGGCATCACCGGCACCAACGGCAAGACGACCACCTCCTACTTCGTCGACGCGGCGCTGCGGTCCGCTCACCCGACGACCGCGGTGCTCGGCACGGTCGAGCTCCGGATCGGCGACGAGGCGATCGAGAGCCCGCGGACCACCGTGGAGGCACCCGTGCTGCAGGCCATCTGCGCGCTGGCGCTCGAGCGGGGTGCCACCGCGATGACCACCGAGGTGTCGTCGCACGGCTTGGCGCTCGGCCGGCTGCGCGGTGTGAGGTTCGACGTCGCCGGCTTCACCAACCTCCAGCGCGACCACCTGGACTTCCACGGCGACATGCCGAGCTACTTCGCGGCGAAGGCGACGCTGTTCGAGCCGTCGCAGGCGCGCCGTGGCGTCGTGGTCGTCGACGACGAGTGGGGCCGCACGCTGGCGGCCCAGGCGCCCATCCCCGTCGAGACGGTGTCCACCCATGTCGAGGACCCGCACCCCGCCGACTGGACGGTGACCGAGGCCCAGATCGGCCTCGACGGCGTCGGCTCGAGCTTCGTGCTGCGCGGCCCGGACGGCGCCCGCCACCAGGCCGCCAGCCCGCTGCCCGGCCTGGTCAACGTCTCTAACGCCGCGCTGGCGATCGTGCTGGCGCACGCCGCCGGCGTCGACCTCGGCGCCGCGATCGACGCGATCGCCCACGCCCACGAGATCCCGGGCCGGATGGAGCGCGTGGTCGAGCGGGGCGGCGGTCTGCCGCTGTGCCTCGTCGACTACGCCCACACGCCGGACGCGCTGGTGCTGGCGCTCGAGGCGGTCCGGCCGATCACCCCGGGCCGGCTGGTCATCGTCTTCGGGTCCGACGGCGACCGGGACCGCGGCAAGCGTCCGATCATGGGCGCGATCGCCGCCAGGCTCGCCGACGTGCTCGTCGTCACCGACGAGAACCCCCGCTCCGAGGACCCGGCGAGCATCCGCAGGGCGATCCTCGACGGAGCCCTGGCCGAGCGGCCGGACGGGCGCGACGTCTACGAGGTCGAACCGCGCCCGGACGCGATCCGGCGCGCGCTGGCCCTGGCGGGCGACGACGACACCGTCATCGTGACGGGCAAGGGCCACGAGCCGACACAGGAGATCGCCGGGGTGTTCCATCGCTACAACGACCGTGACGTGTTCCTCGCGGCGCGCGACGAGCGCGCCGGGGCCGCTCGATGATCGCGTTCACCGCAGCCGATCTCGCCGGCATCACCGGTGGCGCGCTGCATGCTCTGGACGGCGCGACGGTGGTGGCCGGGCCGGTGGTGGCGGACTCGCGAGAGGTGATCCCGGGCGCGTTGTTCGTCGCGATCGCCGGCGAGCACACCGACGGGCACGCCTTCGCCGCCGGGGCGGTCGACGCCGGCGCAGCCGCCGTGCTCGCGGCTCACGAGGTGACCGGTGCCGACGGCGCGCCGTTGCCGGCGATCGTGGTGCCGGACGTCGTCCGCGCGCTCGGCGCACTGGCCCGCGAGGTGCTGTGCCGGTTGCGTGAGGCGTCGGCCGAGCCGGGCGGTTCCGGCCTGCGCGTGGTGGCGGTCACCGGCTCCGTGGGCAAGACGACGACGAAGGACCTGCTGCTGCAGGTGCTCGGCGCGGCGGGCCCGACGATCGCGCCGGTGCGCAGCTTCAACAACGAGATCGGCCTGCCGCTCACCGTGCTGCGAGCCGACGAGGACACCCGCTACCTCGTCCTCGAGATGGGCGCCAGCGGGATCGGCCACATCGCCTACCTCACGGGCATCGCGCCGCCGGACGTGGCGGTCGTGCTCGTCGTCGGCGCCGCGCACGTGGGGGAGTTCGGCAGCATCGAGGCGACGGCGAGGGCCAAGTCCGAGCTGGTGACCGGGCTGGTGCCCGGCGGCGTCGCCGTGCTCAACGCCGACGACGCCCGCGTGGCGGGCATGGCGGCGCTCGCGCCTGCCGAGGTGGTGACGTTCGGGCTGTCCTCGTCGGCGCAGGTGCGGGGCGTCGACGTGTGGCTCGCCGACGGCGGCCACCCGGCCTTCACGCTGGTCGACTCCCGCCGGGGCGCGCCCCGGTCCGTGCCGGTGCGGCTCCGCCTGGTGGGCGAGCACCACGTGCACAACGCGCTGGCGGCGGCAGCCGCCGCCCTGGTCGTGGGGCTGGACCTCGACGACGTCGCGGCGCACCTGGCGGACGCCGACGCGCTGTCGCCCCACCGGATGCACGTCGTCGACCGGCCCGACGGCGTCACCGTCATCGACGACTCGTACAACGCCAACCCGGACTCGATGCGCGCCGCCCTCAAGGCGCTCGCCGCGCTGGCCGGCCGTGACCGGCGCTCGGTGGCGGTGCTGGGGGAGATGCTCGAGCTGGGCCCGCAGTCGCGCACGGCGCACGACGCGATCGGCCGACTGGCCGTGCGACTGGACATCGGGCTGACCGTCGTGGTCGGCGACGGTGCGCGCGCCATCGCCGACGGCGCGTCCCACGAGGGCTCGTGGGGCGACGAGGTGGCGCTGGTCGACGACGTCGACGCCGCGGCCGCGCTCCTGGAGACCGAGCTGCGGCCCGGCGACGTCGTGCTGGTCAAGTCGTCGTACGGCGCCGGCCTGTGGCGCCTGGGCGACCGGTTGCTGGAGGTGGGCGCGTGAAGGCGCTGCTCGTCTCCGGCGGACTGTCGATGGTCATCGCGCTGCTCGGCACCCCGCTGTTCATCCGCTTCCTCGTGAAACGGCAGTACGGCCAGTTCATTCGGCAGGACGGCCCCACGGCGCACTTCACCAAGCGCGGCACGCCGACGATGGGCGGCGTCGTGATCATCGTCGCGACCGTCGCCGGCTGGGGGGGCGGCCTGCTGCTCACCGGCGCGAAGCCCACGGCGTCGGCCGCCATGGTGCTGTTCCTCATGACCGGGCTGGGGCTGGTCGGCTTCCTCGACGACTTCATCAAGATCTCCCGGCAGCGCAGCCTCGGTCTGTCCCCGCTGGCCAAGATGGTGGGGCAGGGGCTGGTCGGCATCACGTTCGCCATCGCGGCGCTCCAGTTCCCCAACGAGCACTTCCGGACGCCCGCCTCGACGCGGATCTCCTTCATCCGCGACACCAAGGTCGACCTGGCGTTCGCCGGTGCGGCGGTGGGGCTGGTGCTGTTCGTGGTCTGGGCGAACTTCCTCATCACCGCCTGGTCCAACGCGGTCAACCTCACCGACGGCCTCGACGGGTTGGCGACGGGTGCCTCGCTGTTCGTCTTCGGCGCGTACGTCATGGTGGGCGTGTGGCAGAACAACCAGTCCTGCCAGGTGCTGGCGACCGTGGGGCCGCGGTGCTACGAGACGCGTGACCCCTTGGCGCTCGCGATCGTCGCCGCCGCGCTGACCGGTGCGCTGTTCGGGTTCCTGTGGTGGAACGCCAGTCCGGCGAAGATCTTCATGGGAGACACCGGCTCCCTCGCACTGGGTGGTGCACTGGCCGGGATCTCGATCCTGTCGCGCACCGAGATCCTCGCGGCGATCATCGGCGGGCTGTTCGTCGTCGAGGTGCTCAGCGACGTGATCCAGATCGGGTTCTTCAAGATGACCAGGCGACGAGTGTTCCGGATGGCGCCGCTGCACCACCACTTCGAGCTGACGGGGTGGGGCGAGGTGACGATCGTCATCCGGTTCTGGCTCATCGCCGGCCTGTTCGTCATGTTCGGGGTCGGGATCTTCTACGCGGAGTGGGTGACGGGCTAGGTGGTGGCCGAAGGGACCGCGCAGCGCGTGCTGGTGGCCGGGCTGGGCGTCTCGGGTCGCGCGGCGGTGCAGGTGCTCTGCGCCCGTGGCGCGCGGGTGCGTACGTACGACGACCGCGTGGCCGACGCCGACGAGCGCGACGCCGAGGCGTTCCTCGCCGCCGACGGGCTGGCGGACGTCGACCTCGTCGTCACCTCGCCCGGCCTGCGCCCGGACCACCCGGTGCTGGCGGCGGCGGCCGCTCGCGGCGTCGAGGTGATCAGCGAGGTCGAGCTGGCGTGGCGGCTGCGGGTGGACCGGGCGGGCGGCGGCGGGCCGGCGCCCTGGCTGGCCGTCACCGGCACCAACGGCAAGACGACCACCGTCGGGATGCTCGCCTCGATCCTCGAGGCGAACGGCGAGCGCGTCGCGGCCGTGGGCAACGTCGGCTCGCCCCTGGTGCTCGCCGCCACCGACCCGTCGCTCGACGTGCTGGCGGTCGAGCTGTCGAGCTTCCAGCTGCACTTCACGCACTCGATGTCGGTGCAGGCGGGCGCCGTGCTCAACGTCGCGCCGGACCACATCGATTGGCACGGCTCGCTCGAGGCGTACGGGGCGGACAAGGGCCGGATCTTCGAGCGCGCCCAGGTGGCGTGCGTGTACAACGCCGCCGATCCGGCCACCCGCCGGCTGGTCGAGGAGGCGGACGTCGTCGACGGCGCGGTGGCGGTGGGGTTCACGCTCGGCACGCCGTCGGTGGGTCAGGTGGGGCTCGTCGAGCACGTGCTGGTCGACCGTGGGTTCGCCACGCTGCGCCACACCCACGCCGCAGAGCTGGCGACGCTCGACGACCTGGCGCAGCTCGCCGGGCCGGACGGCCACGTCGCGCCGCACGTCGTCGCGAACGCGCTGGCCGCCGCGGCGCTGGCGCTGGCGCACGGCGTGCCGCCCGCGGCGGTGCGCGACGGGCTGCGCGCCTTCGGCCCCGGCGCCCACCGGATCGCGACGATCGCCACGGTGGACGGCGTCGCCTACGTCGACGACTCCAAGGCGACGAACGCGCACGCCGCCGCGGCCTCCCTGGCCGCGTTCCCGGAGCACTCGGTGGTGTGGATCGCGGGCGGCCTGGCGAAGGGTGCGGCCTTCGACGAGCTCGTCGAGGCGCGCGGCGACCGTCTGGTCGGCGCGGTGCTCATCGGTGTGGACCGGGCTCCGCTGGCGGGCGCACTCGCCCGACACGCGCCGCAGGTGCCCGTGATCGAGGTCGAGCCCGACGAGACTGGCGAGGTGGTGACCCGCGCCGTGTCCGCCGCCCGAGGGCTGGCCGCCGGCGCGCCCGCCGGTACGCAGCGCACCGTCCTGCTCGCGCCGGCGTGCGCGTCCATGGACCAGTTCGTCTCGTACGCCGACCGGGGCGACCGGTTCGCAGGCGCGGTCCGGGACCTGACCGAGGGCGTGTGACCCGGGTAGCGGCGACACGGCCGGCCCCGG
>DASWOL010000180.1:0-27393 GCA_036398695.1 Cellulomonas sp.
CGCCAGAACCGCCCCGAACGCAGCATCAGCGCCTGCCGCGTCACCAGCACGCCGTGCCGGCGCCACCCGACGGGGTCGACCCAGCGCGAGCGGCGCGGCGCCGCGGTGTACCCGCCGTCCTCGCCCGTGCCGTCGAACCCGGCGGCCAGCGCGGCCCGCGGGTCGTCCACGCCGAGGTCGGGCAGCACGAGCCAGAGGGCGAGCATCGCCTCGTCGCGCGTCGCGACCGGGTGCAGCACCGTCTCGGTGCCCTGCTTGTCCCGGTCGCCGGAGTAGCCGGCGACGTTCACCTCGACCCGCCACCAGTCCTTGCCGCGCCACAGCAGCGGCTGGTGCAGCCGCACCGCCTGGACGCGGCCGGGCGGCAGGGTCTGCGAACGCGACTCCGTGAGCCCGTGGCGCAGCCGGATGCCGTCCGGAGACGTCGCCGCCCGGAACGTCGCGGCGCCGTTGATCCGCTGCCAGAAGAAGCTCACCAGCGCGAACCCGACGGGCAGCAGCGAGAAGATCGTCTCCGCGGGGGCCCCCACCGCCACGATCACGACGATCGCGACGACGAGGACGAGGAACCAGAACGTGCCGCCGGAGCGCAGCAGCGAGCCGAGCAGCCGGGGCATCGGCAGCTCGTAGACCGCCTGCTCGGGGGCGGTCGCGAACGCCGGCTCACCCCGGCCGCGGCGGCCGATGGCCGGGCGCGTCGGGCCTGCGCCGACCGTGCTCGACGCACCCGCGCCGGCCGCCGCGAGCGCGCCGCTCGTCGTCCCAGGACCGCTCGTCGTCCCAGCACCGCTCGTCGAGCCCGGGCCGCCCGGTGCGCCCGGCCCGGCCTCCGAGGCCGGCCTGCCTGCCTCCCGCTGCGCGGTGGCGCCCGGCCGCCGCAGCCCGGCCGCGAGCGCCAGCAGCTCGGCGCGCAGCGCGTCCGCCTCCGACTCGCGCAGGAACGCCAACGACACCCGGGAGCCGGCGCCGCCGGCCACCTCGAGCCGCAGCTCCGACAACCCGACGAGGCGCCCGAGCAGCGGCTGCACCACGTCGACCGCCTGGAGCCGGTCCAGCCGTGCCTGCCGCTGCTGACGGAACACGATGCCCTGCCGCAGGTGCACGGCCTCGTCGGTCACCGCGAACCGGGTGACGCGCCACGAGACGAACGACCACGCCAGGGCCACCAGCGCGACGACGACGAACAGGCCCAGGACGACGAGCCAGCCGTGGCCGTCGAGCAGGTCGCCCGCGCGGCGGATGTCGTCGGTCAGCTGCGTGCCGGCGATCACCAGCACGGCGACGAGCACCTTCCACCCCTTGAGCAGCGGCGTGACCGGGTGCATCCGCTGCCAGGCGTAGCCCTCCTCGCCGACCGCCTCGGGAACGACAGGCGCCGGCTGGATGCTCACAGGCCCGCCAGCCGCGCCTCGCCGCGCGAGGCCAGCCGCTCGCGCAGCCGGGACGCCTCTGCGGGCGGCAGGCCGGCGATCGCGGCATCCGAGGCCGGGGAGGCGGTGTGCAGCTGCACCCCGGCGATGCCGAACCCGCGGTCGATCGGCCCGGCCTTGACGTCGACGAACT
This sequence comes from Cellulomonas sp., assembly GCA_036398695.1. GTDB lineage: Bacteria > Actinomycetota > Actinomycetes > Actinomycetales > Cellulomonadaceae > Cellulomonas. The sequence continues at coordinate 1,564 of DASWOL010000180.1, forward strand.
GCATGCGCCCGTACGGCACCACGACGAGCGAGCGGAACATGATGCCGCGCCGGATCAGCAGGTCGTCGTCCCGCTCGGCGTACTGCTGCGCGCGCACCTGGCGCGGCACGAGCCAGAGCAGCCAGACCATGACCAGCACGACGACGACCGGGAGCGCCCACAACCACGCGACGCCGGTCAGCGCGGCGAGCAGCACGACGGCGACCAGCAGGGGAACCAGCCAGAAGGCCGCGACGGTCAGCCGCGCGCCCGCCAGCCGGGGCGAGACGGGCGTCCAGGTCAGGTCGAGTGCGAAGGGGTCCTCAGGGGCCATGCCGCCATCCTGGCACCCGGTGGCGACACCGCGGCGGGCCCGGCGTCCTGGCGCCGGGTCACGACGCGGCAGGGTCCGGTGTGGCGGAGGGCTCACGTTCCGTCTCGTCGTCCCGCGGCGGGGGCACGCGGCAGAACCACTCGACGATCACGCCCACCACCGCGAGCACCACCGCGCCGAGCGCGGCGATCGCCGCCGACCCGGCCCGTCCGGCGTTCCCGGGGATCGCCGTGTCGAGCAGGTGCGCCGCCATCTGCCCGCCGTACCAGCCGGTGAGCAGGGCGCCGGTGTAGCAGGCGGCCTTCGCCAGCACGGCCGTGCGGGCGGCGCGGATCGGGTCCAGCCCCGGTCGTTTGCCGTGCAGGAACTGCCGCACGGCCCAGCCCATGGAGAACACGACCCCGGCGATGAGCAGCTCCACCGCGACCACCAGCCACGACACGTGGGGCATGCCCGGGCCCTGCCGGTCCAGCCAGGTGGTCAGCAGCGCGGCGAGGACGCCGACGACGACCGCGAGGGCGACGAGCGTCTGCCACCGGGTGCGTCGCATCACGGCTCCCACGGGCCGACGAGCGGCGTGGCGGCTGTGCCGGCCGCTCCGGCCGCTCCGGCCGCTCCGGCGGCTCCGTCAGCTCCGGCAGGCCAGGGCGGGGCCGACGAGGTCGGCGCGGTGGTCGGAACCGGGTCGGTCAGCCAGTCCAGGGCCAGCCAGCGCACGCCGTCCTTGTCCGGCGCGGTGTCCGCCAGCATCGCGACCGGCCCGCCGCCGAGCCCCGGCAGCACCGCCTCGGGGTCGGCCTGCGCCCACGGCTGCAGGACGAAGGCGCGCTGGTACGCCCGAGGGTGCGGCAGCTCGAGGTCGTCCGTCACCGCGAGCACGGAGTCGTAGACGACGATGTCGACGTCGAGCGTGCGGGGTCCCCAGCGCTCGTGCCGCTCGCGGCCGTGAGCGCTCTCGATCCCCTGGCAGGCGCGCAGCAGCTCCCGCGGCGCCAGCGTGGTCCGGGCGAGCACCACGGTGTTGAGGAAGTCGGGCTGGTCCGGGCCGCCCACCGCCGCCGTGCGCGCCAGAGGAGACACCCGGGTGACCTCCAGGCCGGGCACACGGGTCAGATCGGCGACCGCGGCGCGCAGCGTGTCCACGGCCGGGCCGAGGTTGGCGCCGAGGGCGAGCACCACGTCCACCGGGGCGCTCGGCCGCTCGTCCAGCTGGTCCAGGACGATCTCGCCCTCCACCACGTCCGGATCTTCCGGCTCGCGGGACAGCAGCGTGACCACCGGCGCCGGCTCGCGGTACGGCTCGGCGGCCGGCAGCTTGGTGCGGTCGCGACGGATGGCCACCACGACGTCACCGAAGGGGACGTCGATCGGCGCCTGCGGCTTGTGCACCGTGACGTCGACCACCTGCACCGCCGGGTTGGCCAGCACCGTGGCGGCGATCCGCTCGGCGACGGTCTCGATGAGAGCCACCGGCTCGCCGGCGAGCACGGCGTGCACCCGGCGCGCGATCACGCCGTAGTCCACGGTGCGCGTCAGGTCGTCGCCGGCGGCCGCGCGCCGGGTGTCCAGGTGCAGCACCACGTCCGCGACGAACGGCTGGCCGTCCCTTCGCTCGACGTCGAGCACCCCGTGGTACCCGATGGCGGCGATGCCCGTCAGGGCGATCCGATCCAGCCGCCGGCCCTGCTCGTCGACCACCGGCTCCTCAGTCACTGCGCTGATCCTTCCGCTCCTGGCGCTCCGTCGCGCCCGGTCGTCCGTTCGTCGGAAATCCTCCCGCCTGCGCGCCGCCATGCGGCGGCGACCCGCACGGCATGGGCCGAACCGCGCACGTCGTGGACGCGCACCGCCCACGCGCCGGCCGCAGCCACGAGCGTGCTGACCGCGTGCGTCGCGTCGTCGCGTGCCAGCGGGGCCACCGGCTCGTCGTCCGGCCCCGCGAGCAGGTGGCCGAGGAACCGCTTACGGCTCGCGCCGACGAGCACCGGGAACCCGTCGGCGACGAGCTCGGGCAGCCGGGCCAGCAGCGGCCAGTTGCTCGCACCGGCCTTGGCGAACCCCAGGCCCGGGTCGAGGACCACCTGCTCGTCGCGGATCCCCGCGGCACGCATCGCCGCGACACGGTCCGCCAGCTCGCTCCGCACGTCGCTCACCACGTCGTCGTACACGTCGTGGTGGTCCATCACGTCGGCGTGCCCGCGCCAGTGCATCGCGACGTACGCGACCCCGGCGTCCGCCACGGCGGCGTACATCTGCTCGTCGGCCAGCCCGCCGGAGACGTCGTTGACCAGCACCGCCCCGGCGTCCAGCGCCCGTCGGGCGACCTGCGCCCTGGTGGTGTCGACGGAGACCGCGGCACCGCGGCCCGCCAGCGACTCGACCACGGGCAGCACGCGCCGCAGCTCCTCGTCGACGGGCACGCGCGGCGCGCCCGGCCGCGTCGACTCCCCGCCGACGTCCAGCAGGTCGGCGCCCGCCTCGAGCAGCTCCAGCCCGTGCACCAGGGCGGCCGCCGGCGTGAACCAGCGCCCGCCGTCCGAGAACGAGTCAGGCGTCACGTTGACGACGCCCATGACCAGCGCCCGCTCCCCGTCCCCCAGGTGCCGCAACCCGGCGGGACCCCACGCCGGCGCCGTCACGTGCCGACCGACGGGCGGGGCATCCGCACGCGCGAAGGCCGCACCAGGTCGCGGTGGGTCGTCGGCATCGGTGGGCACGGCGGCGGCCCGGTCAGCGGCCGACGACGAGGCTCATCGCCTCGGCGCGGGTCGCGGCGTCGCGCATCTGCCCACGCACGGCGCTGGTCACCGTACGGGCCCCGGGCTTGCGCACCCCGCGCATCGACATGCACAGGTGCTCGCACTCGACGACCACGAGCACACCGCTCGGCTTGAGCTCGTCGACGAGCGCGTCCGCGATCTGCGTCGTCAGGCGCTCCTGCACCTGCGGGCGGCGGGCGAACACGTCGACCAGCCGGGCGAGCTTCGACAGTCCGGTGATGCGCCCGTCCGGGCCGGGGATGTAGCCGACGTGCGCCACGCCGTGGAACGGCACCAGGTGATGCTCGCAGGTCGAGTACACCTCGATGTCGCGCACCAGCACCATCTCCTGGTGACCGAGGTCGAAGGTCGTCGTCAGCACGTCCTTCGGGTCCATGAACAGGCCCGCGAACATCTCGCGGTAGGCGCGGGCCATGCGCGCGGGCGTGTCACGAAGCCCCTCGCGCGTGGGGTCCTCGCCGATCGCGGCGAGCAGCTCGCGAACCGCCGCCTCCGCGCGCGCCGCGTCGTACGGGCGTACCGCATGCCCGTCCGACGACACCGGCCCGATCACCGAGACGGGCTGCTCGTCACCGTCCGTGGTGGCCACGTCACACCTGCTCGGCGTCCGCGTCGATGGCCTCGTCGACCTTCTGACGCTCGCCGTCCTGCTGGCCCGCACCGTTCTCGGTGGAGCCGTTGCCGGACGCGCCGTTCTCCGCCGGGCCATGGGCCGAGCCGTTGCGGGCCGCCTTCTCCGCGGGCGTCAGCACCGGGCCCTCGCCGACCGCGCGCTCCTCGCTGGACAGCCACACGGTGCGCTCGGGCTGCTTGCGGATGCCGGCGAAGATGGTGGCGAGCTCGTCGGCGTTGAGCGTCTCCTTCTCCAGCAGCTCCAGGACCAGCCGGTCGAGCACGTCGCGGTTCTCGGTGAGCACCACCCAGGCCTCGTCGTGCGCGCGCTCGACGAGCGCCCGGACCTCCACGTCGATGGCCGAGGCGACGTCCTCGGAGTAGTCGCGCTGGTGGCCGACGTCGCGACCGAGGAAGACCTCGCTCGACTCCTGCCCCAGCTTGACCGCGCCGAGCGTCGAGCTCATGCCGAACTGGGTGACCATCTTGCGCGCGGTCCCGGTGGCCTTCTCGATGTCGTTGCTGGCGCCGCTCGTCGGGTCGTGGAAGACGAGCTCCTCGGCGACGCGCCCGCCCATGGCGTAGGCGAGCTGGTCGAGCAGCTCGTTGCGCGTCACGGAGTACTTGTCCTCGAGCGGCATCACCATCGTGTAGCCGAGGGCCCGGCCGCGCGGCAGGATCGTCACCTTCGTCACGGGGTCGGTGTAGCGCAGCGCCGACGCCACCACGGCGTGCCCGCCCTCGTGGTAGGCGGTCATCTTCTTGTCCTTGTCGCTCATCACCCGCGTGCGCTTCTGCGGGCCGGCGACCACGCGGTCGATCGCCTCGTCGAGCGCCTTGTCGTCGATGATGCGGCCGTTGGTGCGCGCGGTGAGCAGGGCGGCCTCGTTGAGCACGTTGGCCAGGTCGGCGCCGGTGAAGCCGGGAGTCCGCCGTGCGACGGCGGTCAGGTCCACCGCGGGCGCCATCGGCTTGCCCTTGGCGTGCACGTTGAGGATGTGCTCGCGGCCCTTGAGGTCCGGCGGGTCCACGGCGACCTGGCGGTCGAACCGGCCCGGGCGCAGCAGTGCGGGGTCGAGGATGTCCGGCCGGTTGGTGGCGGCGATCATGATGACGTTCGTCTTGACGTCGAAGCCGTCCATCTCGACCAGCATCTGGTTGAGGGTCTGCTCGCGCTCGTCGTGCCCGCCGCCCAGGCCCGCCCCGCGGTGCCGGCCGACGGCGTCGATCTCGTCGACGAAGATGATGGCCGGCGCGTTCTGCTTCGCCTGGTCGAACAGGTCGCGCACGCGAGAGGCGCCCACGCCGACGAACATCTCGACGAAGTCCGAGCCGGAGATCGAGTAGAACGGCACGCCGGCCTCGCCGGCCACGGCGCGAGCCAGCAGCGTCTTGCCGGTGCCGGGCGGGCCGTACAGCAGCACGCCCTTGGGGATCTTGGCCCCCACCGCCTGGAACTTGGCCGGCTCGGAGAGGAACTCCTTGATCTCCTGGAGCTCCTCGACCGCCTCGTCGACCCCGGCGACGTCGGCGAACGTCACCTGCGGCGACTCCTTGTTGACCAGCTTGGCGCGCGACTTGCCGAAGCTCATCACCCGGTTGCCGCCGCCCTGCATGTTCGACATGAGGAACCAGAACAGGCCCAGGATGATGACGAACGGCAGCAGCAGGCCGAGCAGGCCCGACCACCACGACTGCTGCGGGTTGATCGAGTTGAAGCCCTTGGCAGGTGCGGCGGCGGTCACCGCGTCGATGACGTCCGCACCCTGCTGGGCGATGTAGAAGAACTGGACCTGCTTGCCGTAGTCGTGGCCGTCCTTGGTGAAGTCCGCCGTGAGCGTCATGTCGACGCGCTGCACGCCGTCGGTGATCCTCACCTGGTCCACCGTGGTGGGCTTGGCCGCGAGCAGCGCAAGACCGTCCGAGGTGTCGATGCCCTGCGTCGACGGCGCGTGCAGGGTGCCGAACGCGAGCAGGATCAGCACGACGGCCAGAACCACCCAGAGGATGGGTCCGCGGGCGAGACGCTTCAGATTCATGGGCGATCGGGGCCGGGCCCCTCATCCTTCTGTGTCAGGGACGCTGGCCCCGACGGTACACGGTGTTTCCGGGCGTTCCGCTGGGTGTTCGCCCAGGGCACACGCCGTCGGTGCGCGCCGCCGGAACGCTCAGCCGGCGTAGACGTGCGGGGCGAGCGTGCCGACGAACGGCAGGTTCCGGTACTTCTCCGCGTAGTCCAGGCCGTAGCCGACGACGAACGCCGGCGGGATGTCGAAGCCGACGTACTTGACGTCCACCTCGACCTTGGCGGCGTCGGGCTTGCGCAGCAGCGTGGCGACCTCGACCGACGCGGGCCCCCGGCTGCGCAGGTTGGACAGCAGCCAGGACAGCGTCAGCCCGGAGTCGACGATGTCCTCGACGATCAGGACGTGGCGTCCGATCAGGTCGGTGTCCAGGTCCTTGAGGATCCGCACCACGCCGCTGGACTTCGTGCCGGAGCCGTACGACGAGACGGCCATCCAGTCCATCTGGATCGGCGTGTGCAGCCGGCGGGCCAGGTCGGCCATCACCATGACCGCACCCTTGAGCACCCCGACCAGCAGCAGCTCCTCGCCCACGTGATCGGCGTCGATCTGCGCCGCCAGCTCGTCGAGCCGGCTGTGCAGCTGCTCCTGGCTGAGGAGCACGCTCTCCAGGTCCGGGCCCATGTCCGCGGCGTCCACGGGAGTCACCTGCCTACGTCGTCGTCATCGGGACTTGCAGGAAGAGCCTGCCACACCGCCGGACGCCCTCGATCCCGCCCGGCAGCGGCACCGGCCCCTGGCCGCGCCAGTCGACGACGAGCGAGTCGAGGGCGAGCACGTGCACACGGCCCAGGGACCCCGGCGTGGCACCGGCCGCGACGGCCGCCGCCCGCAGCGCGGCCCGCCGCACCCCGTCCGGGGCCGCCGCCAGGACCGCGACGTCCCACCCGTCGCCGGCCGCGCGCGCGAGCAGGTCGGCGGCCAGGTCGTCGAGCGCGTCCGACTGCTCACGGGCGAGGTCGGCGGTACGAGCCAGCGCGGTGACCGCCCCCGGGCCGAGCACCTCGTCCAGCAGCGGCATCAGCTCCCCGCGGACGCGGCTGCGGCGGTTGGCGCCGGAGGCGTTCGTCGGGTCGTGCCACGGGTCGAGGCCCTGGGCGTCACAGGCCGCGAGCGTCTCGGCGCGACGGAGGTCGAGCAGCGGCCGGCGGAACAGGCCACGTGCCCGCGGCATCCCCGAGAGCGACCGCAGGCCGGAGCCGCGCGCGAGGCCGAGCAGCACGGTCTCGGCCTGGTCGTCGAGGGTGTGGCCCAGCAGCACCGCGGCCGCGCCCGTCTCCCCGGCCACCGCCGTCAGCGCCTCGTAACGCGCCCGGCGAGCGGACGCCTCCGGGCCGCCCGACCCGGCGACGGCCACACGGCGCACGACGACCGGCTCGAGGCCCAGCCCTCGGCACGCGGCGGCGGCCCGTGCGGCGACCTCGTCGGACCCGGCCTGCAGCCCGTGGTCGACGACGACCGCCCCGGCACGCCACCCCGCGCGCGGCCCGACGAACGCCAGCCCCGCCGCGACCGCCAGGGAGTCCGGGCCGCCGGAGCAGGCGACGAGGACGGTCGACCCCGCCGGCACGTCCGCCAGCGCGTCCCGCACCGCGATCCGCACGGCCGCGACGGCGGGCGCAGGTCCGGTCACCGCGCCATCCTCCCCGCCCGAGCGCCGGATCGGTACTTCCGTGCCGACTCGGCACACGGATGTGCCGATCCGGCACGCGAATACCGATGTGGCCAACGGGGACGGGCGGCGGCAGGGCGAGAGCGGACGGTCAGGGGCGGACGCGGGCCACCCAGGCGGACGGGTCGGCGATCTCGGCAGGAGTGGGCAACGTCTCCGGCGACGTCCACACGGCGTCGAAGCCGTCGCCGGCACGGGCGCGCACGGCGCGCACGAAGGCCGCCCCCTCGCGGTACTGCGCCAGCTTGAGGTCCATCCCGAGCAGACGTCGGGCCAGCGCCGCCGGTCCCGTGGCCGTCGCGGCCGACTGCCGGCGGGCGTCGAACCGCCCGCGGATGGTCGCCACCGACGGCACCACGCCCGGCCCCACCTGGTCCATCGTCACGTCGGCGTGGCCCTCGAGCAGCGACATCACCGCGCCGACCTCGTCGAACACCACGCGCTGCTTCGGCTCGAGCAGGCCGAGCAGGCCGCCGCCCTCCCGGCCCGCCAGCGCCCGCGCGACGGCCCCCACCACCGTCCCGAGGTCGCCGGTGCCGAACACCCGGTCCGGCCCCATGCCCGCCAGCAGCGACTCCATCCGCCCGCGCAGGTGCGCCGCGAGCCACGGCGCCACGGCGAACTGCAGCGCGTGGGTCTGCTCGTGCAGCGCCACCCACAGCCGGAAGTCCCCGGGGTCCACCTCGAGCCGGCGCCCCACCTCCAGCACGTTGGGCGCGACGAGCATCAGCCGGCCCGGCGACGTCCCGAAGGGGTCGAACTGGCCGAGCACCCGTCCGGACATCAGCGCGAGCACCCCACCCACCTGCAGCCCCGCCGACGCCCGCGTCGCCCGCGACACCGGCCCCGCGGCGGTGGCCAGCGGTGCCGTCACCGCCGCCAGCGACTGCGCGTTCCCCGTCGCCCAGCCGGCACGGTCGACCACCAGCACCGGCGTCGGCCAGGCGCCCGCCGGTCGCAGACCGGTGACCGCGACGACCTCGTCGGCGGCCCGCGCCGCGGCCGCGCGCAGTCCGGAGACCAGAGCCGCGAGCTCCTCGGGCGCGCCCGTGGGCCCCGGAGGGGCGAGCCGGCCCGCGACCGATGCCGCCAGCGCCCAGTCCACCGGGCCGGAACCGTCGTCGCGAGCCGCCATACCCGCCACCGTAACCGCCCTACCGGCAGCCGCAGCCCGCGAGGCCGGCGACGAAGGGGTCGATCACCTTGCGGGGCGCGTCCTGGCCCACGGCGCCGGTCGCATCGGCCATCACGGCGAACACCAGCTGGCGGCCGTCGACGGTCGTCACGGTGCCCGCCAGGCTGGTGACGCCGGGCAGGCTGCCGGTCTTGGCACGGACCTGCCCGCTGGCGGGGTTGGCGGTGAAGCGGTCGGAGAGCGTGCCGGTGAGCCCGGCGATCGGCAGGCCGGCGGCGGCGTCGCGCAACGCGGGGTGCTTGGTGTCCTGCATCGCGGTGAGCACGGCGACGAGCGTGCGCGGCGAGACCGCCGAGCCGGCGGCCAGCCCGGAGCAGTCGGACAGGTGCGCGCCGGTGGTGTCGATCCCCAGCGTGCCGACGGCGTGGACCACTCCCTGCGTCGCGCCGGAGAACGTGGCCGGCAGCCCCTGGCCGATGGCGACCAGCCGGCCCAGCACGTCCGCGATGGTGTTGTCCGACGTGGTGAGCGCGTACCGGACGATGTCCGCCAGCGGCGCGGAGTCCACCTGGCCGATCACGCGCGCGTCCGACGGCGCGGTGCCGCGCGCGGGCGCACCGGTCACGGTGATGCCCGCGTCGGCGAGCCGCTGCGCGAACACCTTCGCGGCGGCGACGGCCGGGTCGGAGTAGCGCGGCACGTACTCCCCGTCCTTGGTCTTGGCGATGTTCACCGCCAGCGCGGTCACGGGCGCCACGTAGCCGAGGTTGAGCTCCGAGGCGGTCCAGCCGGGGTTGACGGCGGGCCCGCCGAAGAGCGAGTCGTCGACGCGCAGCCGCACGCTCGTGGTGCCCCGCAGCTGGAGGTCCTTCGCCACCTGGGCGGCAAGGTCGGCCAGCCCGGCGCGTCCGACGACCGCCGCGGGGTCGCCCGCACCCGCGGCGAGCATCATGTCGCCGCCGCCCACCAACACGATCTGGTCCGCGGAGTCACCGGCGACGACCTTCGTCGGCAGGGTGCCCTGCGGGTCGAGGGTGCCGAGCGCGGCGGCGGCCGTCAGCAGCTTGGCCGTGGAGGCCGGGACCCGCGCATCGTCGGGCAGGTGGGCCGCCAGCACCTCGCCGGTCAGGCGGTCCGCGACCACCACGCCGGTGGTGGGACCGAGCGCCGGGTTCGCGACGAGGGCGTCCACCTGGGCCTGGATCACCCCGGCGGCGGGCATCGGGGCGTTCGGGTCGAGGACGGTGAGGGCCGGGGTCGCCGCGGCCTGCGCGGCGGCCACACCGGGGGCCACGGGGAACGGCAACGCCGGCGGCGCCGGGGCCGCCAGCGTCAGGCCGCCGGGCACCAGGTCGTACGCGTCCGCCGTGAGGTAGGCGCCCCCGGCGAGCACGACGACGAGCACACCCGTGGCCACCACCCGGCCCGATGTGGCCATCTTCACCTGCCCGCTCGTCTGCCGGCGACGGCCGGCGGCGGCCCAGATGCCGCGCCGTGCGTCACACTAGTGTCCGAGAATCGGGACGCAGCGGGCCGTCACGGCGTGCCGCCGAGCTGACGCCCCTGGCTGGGGCGACGAGGGAGAACCGTGGAGTTCGACGTCACGATCGAGATCCCCAAGGGACAGCGCAACAAGTACGAGATGGACCACGCGAGCGGGCGCATCCGGCTCGATCGGATGCTGTTCACCTCGACGCGCTACCCGGACGACTACGGGTTCATCGAAGGGACGCTCGGCGAGGACGGCGACCCGCTCGACGCCCTGGTGCTGCTGGAGGAGCCGACGTTCCCCGGCTGCCTCATCCGGTGCCGGGCGCTGGGCATGTTCCGGATGCGCGACGAGATGGGCGGCGACGACAAGGTGCTCTGCGTGCCGACCGGCGACCAGCGCGCCGCGTGGCGCCAGGACATCGACGACGTCTCCTACTTCCACCGCCTGGAGATCCAGCACTTCTTCGAGGTCTACAAGGACCTCGAGCCCGGCAAGTCGGTCGAGGGTGCCCACTGGGAGGGTCGCGCCGAGGCGGAGGCCGAGATCGAGCGCTCCCGCCAGCGCGCCATCGACAACGGCTACGCCACGCACTGAACCGGCTGACCCCACCCCCGCGGCCTCGCCTCGGCGCCGGGCGCCCATCAGGTCAGGGGCGGCCCGCGTACGGCATGGTGCCCGACCAGCGCATAGCGGTCAGACGCAGCGGGACGCCCGGGCGGGACGCCTCGACGATCTGACCGTTCCCGGCCCACATCGCCACGTGGTAGATCTGGCTGGCATCGTTCGGGTCGTCGGTCCAGAACACCAGGTCGCCCGGCCGCAGGTCGTCGTAGCTGATCTTGAGGACCTGCGTGTACTGATCGCGTGACGTCCGGTTGATCGAGACGCCCGCGTTGCGCCAGGCCCAGGACGTCAGGCCGGAGCAGTCGTACGAGTCCGGGCCGGTGGCGCCCCACACGTAGGGCTTGCCGATCTGGCTCTCCGCGAACGCCACCGCGGCCTGGCCCTGCGCCGCGGAGCCCCGCGAGCGGCCGGTGCCCAGACCGTTGGCGCCGCCCGACGAACCCCCGCTCCCCGTGCCGGTCCCGGTGCCCGAGCCGCCGGACGTGCCGGTGCCCGTGCCGCCGGAGCCCGGGTTCGTCCCGGCGCCCGACGAGCCACCCGGTGCACCGGTTCCCGCGGACCCCGTGCCGGTCGACCCGGTGCCGCTGCCGCCGGTTCCGGTGCCGCCCGTCCCGGCACCGGTGCCGCCGGTGGCGCCGGTCCCCGTGCCACCTGCACCACCCGTGCCGGTGCTGCCGCTCCCGGCGCCGCCGGTCGTCGTCCCCCCGGCGGCCGACGAGCCCGAACCGGACCCCGCGCCGAGCAGCGCGGCCTTCGCCGCGTCGTCCTGCTGCTGGCGCCGCTGCCGGTCGATCTGGTCCTGCCGCGCCTGCTCGACGGCGACGCTCGTCTGGCGGGCCGCCGCCAAGCGGCCGATGAGGTCGTCCCGCTCGGCCGAGGCGGCCGCGACCTGCGCATCCGCATCGTCCTGCGTCTTCTGGGCGGTGGCCAGCGCGGTCTGCGCGTCGGCCTGCTTGCCGGCCGCGACCTGCGCGGCGCCGTCGGCGCGCGAGCGCAGCGTGTCGGCCACCAGCTGGGCGGCCCGGTACGACTGGACGGTCTCGTCGGCCTTGTTGGTCAGCCGGGACAGGTCCGCGGTGCGTTCGGCGACGTCCTGGAACCCGTTGGCGGAGAGGACCGCCTCGAGTCCCTCGATCGACCCGCCGGAGCGTGCCATCTCGCGTGCGTACGCCATGAGGTTCTGGCGAGCGGTCTCGGCGTCGGCGTCCGCCTGGTGCGAGCGCGTCGCGGCGTCGGCGGCGCTCTGCTGGGCGGCCTGGGCGTCCGACAGCGCCTGCGAGTAGGCCTCGCCGGCCTTCTCGACGGCGACCTGGGCGTCGTCGGCGACCGCGGCCAGCTGCGCCAGCTGCACCTCCATCGCCGCGACGTCGTCGGACGCGGACTGCACCGCGTGCTGCGCGGAGAGCACGTCGGCGGCTGAGGGTGCAGTGGGCGTGGGCGCCGGAGCGGGGGTCGCGAACGCCGACGACAGCGGCGTCCCGAGGAGCAGGGCGCCGGCCGCCAGGGCCGCGACGGCAGCACGTCGCAGCCCGGTGACCCGGTGCGCCTGCTCGTCGTGCTGTGCCACGACACGGCACGCTACCTGCGCAAACCCCAGAAGTGAACTCCAGTCACACGCGCACCATGAGTCTCACGCGTGTCATTCGGGACGGAACGGACAACCGCGCGAGCACAGCCGGGAAATGGGGCACCGCGCTCCCGAGGCACCCGCCTCGCCGGGCGTACCGATCAGCCGAAACGGCCCTCGACGTACGCCTCGGTGCGCGGGTCCTGCGGCCGGGTGAACATCGCCTGGGTGTCGCCGTGCTCCACGATGACGCCGGGCGTGCCGGCCTCGGCCAGGAAGAAGGCGCACTGCTGGCTGACGCGGGCGGCCTGCTGCATGTTGTGCGTGACGATGACGATCGTCACCTCGTGCGCCAGCTCGAGCATGGTGTCCTCGATGACGCGGGTGCTCGTCGGGTCGAGGGCCGAGCAGGGCTCGTCCATGAGGAGGATGCGGGGGCGCACCGCCAGCGACCGGGCGATGCACAGGCGCTGCTGCTGGCCGCCGGACAGGCCGCCGCCGGGGGCCGCGAGGCGGTCCCGGACCTCGCGCCACAGCCCGGACTTGGTCAGCGAGCTCTCGACGAGCCAGTCCTTCTCCGCCTGCGACACCCGCCTGCCGGTCAGCTTGAGCCCGGCGACCACGTTGTCGTAGATCGACATCGCCGGGAACGGGTTGGGCTTCTGGAACACCATCCCGATCTGTCGGCGCGCGTCCGTCAGCCGGCGCGACGGGTCGTAGATGTCCTGCCCGTCGAGCAGCACCTCACCGGCGAGGCTCGCGCTGGGGATCAGCTCGTGCATCCGGTTGAGGATGCGCAGGAAGGTCGACTTGCCGCAGCCGGACGGGCCGATGAGCGACGTGACCACACCGCCCGGCATCTGCAGCGACACCCGGTCGAGCACGTTGTGGTCGCCGAACCATGCGGAGATGTTGCGTGCCTCGAGCGCGGACAGGGGCGCCTGGTCGGGGCTGGCGGCCTGGGGGCTGGCGAACGTCGAGGGCACCGCCGGGCCGGGCGGGGCCAGTCGGGCCGAGCTGAACGGCGAGGCCGGCGGGGCGAACGGGTTCGACGCGTCCGCCCTGTCCGACGGGTCGGGCGCCACGGGCGCTGACGTGGACGGCGAGGCGGGCCCGGCGAGCGCGTAGCTCGTGCCACTGCTCGGCGACACCAACGGCGACGGCGAGATCACCTGTGTCACGTCGTCGTCGGACGGTACGGGTCGGGTCATCGGTTGGCGACTCCTCGGCAGGTCACATCAGGTTGGGAAGGAGACGGACCGCCTGGTCCGCGACGATGAAGAACGCCAGCAGGCACAGTGGCACGAACACGGCCCATGCCTGGCGCGCCCCGATCCGGCGGTACGTGATCACCGCCGCGACAGCCACGACGAGGAGCAGCTGCAGTGCGAACGCGAGCGCCCACGCGCGGGACGTGTCGCCCTGCAGCTCCTTCTGCGCCGCCGGCAGGGTCTGGAACGTCGTGTAGCGCGGCCCGCGCGGCTGCGGGTCCGAGACGAGCTCGGTGTCGACCCGGACGATCCCATGCGGCATGAACCACGGTCCGCGGGCGGTCTCCAGCAGCAGCCGGCTCTCATCCGACTTGATCGGCGCTGGCGACACCTCGCCGGCATAACGGACGCCGATCACCTCGAAGGTCTGCACACCCTGGCCGGTCACCACGGTGAACCTGTCCCCCGGTGCCAGCTCCTCGATCCGGCCGAAAGGCCCGCCGAAGGCCGTCTGCCGGCCCATGATGACCGACGACCCCACCTGGCCCGGCAGGGAGGTGTCGCGGCGGTGGCCGGGCCCGAGGGCGAGGTCGGAGGAGTCCGTGCCCTCGACCACCGTCTCGTCGAGCCCGATCTTCGGGATGGTGAGCTGGGCCACCGGCGCACCGTTGGGCAGCAGCACGTCGTTGAAGTCGCCCTCGCTGACCGGGGCGGTCCCGAGGGACAGCTCCTCGGCGAACTGTTGGTGCACGTGGTCCTGGGAGATCTCGTGCTCCAGCGAGGACACGATGCCGACGTACGTCGCGAGCGCCAGCAACGCGACGGCAAGGAGGCGCGCCACCTGCGCCGCCAGCAACCGCCGGGGCGGCAGCGGCAGGCCCGCCGGCCGTGGGATCCAGCCGAACACCCGGTGTGGACGGGAGGGCGGTCTCGGTGGCCCCGGTGGGGAGGCGGGGACGACGAACCCGAGCTCGAGGGTGTCGTCGGCCCGGCGCGGCGCGTCGACGGTCACGGGATCACCACCGGGTATGGCGACGAGCCAGGCTCCGGCCGGCGGGTCCTGCCCTGGCGACTGCGCCGCGGCACCAGGCCGAGCCGGTAGTGGCGGAAGACCCACACCACGACGCCGAGCGCGACGACGAGCCCGAGGAGGTACCAGGGCGGCGCGAACACCCAGCGCTCACGGGCGAGCGGCGCCAGCTTGACGCCGCGAAACGTCTCCGGCGGGGTGATGGTCATGTGCGCCTTGAGGATTCCCCACTGACCCACGCCGCCGATGTCGCTGCCGACGGTGCGGATCTCGCCCGGCGCGAGCCCGCGCACGGCAATGGTGTCGGAGGCGCCGAGATCGATGCCGAGCAGGGTCTGGGCACCGACACTGGCGGACGCGTCGAGCACCTGGTCGGTCGCGTTGCGCACCGTCATCTCGACGTGCAGCGTGCCGCCCAGCGGGTCCCAGGAAGGGTGCTGGCGTGTGATGACGCCGCTCACGTAGAGCACGCCGCCGACGCTCACCGGGTGCAGCGCTCCCGGTGAGGACTCCGGCACAGGCGCGGCCGCCGACTCGGACGGCGAGGGCGACTCGCTGCCGGTCGGCGTCGGCGCTCCACTGGCGCCGGGCGTCGGCGCGCCGGTGGGCACGGACGTACTACCGGGCACGGGCGTCCCGGTGGCCGCCCGTGAACCGGTGGCCGCGGGGACCTGCGCCAGCGACGTGGCCGGATGCGCCGACGCGTGGGCCGCCGCCGGCCCGGCGGCCGCGCCGAGGAAGGCAAGCCCCGCGAGCGCGATCGCTGCCATCCTGCCGACGCAGCTCATCGTTTGTCCGCCGCAGGGACCGCCAGCGCGCGGGGGTGCGGCGGCTGCTCGCGTTGCGGCGCGCCCCGTCGACGGCGCACGACGAACAGCCACACGGCGACGCCGATGGCGACCATGACCACCAGCACCAGCCACGGCATCGCCGCCGCCGCGCCGCGGCCCTCCACTGGCGGCAGTGTGAAGCTGTACGCGTCGCCGTCGGCGGCGGGGGTCAGCGTGAGGTGCGGTGCGACGTATCCCACGCGGCCGACCGACCCGACGTCGAAGGTCAACACGCGCGTGGCCCCCGGCAGCAGCTCGGCCACGTCGTCGGACGCGGTGGTGCCCTGGTGGACACCGAACCAGCTCCGGACGCTCGCCTCGGCATGCGCCGACAGCGCGACGTCACCCGTGTTCGCCACGATGGCGGTGATGGTCGTCGGCGCCGCGAACGGGTTGCCACGCAGGGGCTGCGATAGGTGGAGCGAGCGCACGACGAGCGCCGGCGTCACCGTGCCCTGGACCCGCACGTACAGGCGGGTCGCGAGCCTGCGTTCGACGTTCCCCGAGGACGACGAGACGACAACACCCGCGGCGTGGTCGCCCGGGGTTGCGTCGGCCGGCGTCGTGACGGTGAAGGGCACCAGCGCCTGGGCCCCGGCGGCGAGCTCGACCTTCGTCGTGCGGGAGCCGTCCTGGAATGTCACCCAGGTGCCCGCGCCGCTAGGTGACGTGTCGGCGTCGAGCAGGGCGAACGCGCCGTCATCGGTGTCGAACGCATCGGTGGCATAGACGTCGAACGTCTGCTCCGCGGTGCCACTGTTGCGCACCAGTAGCTGGTCATCAATCTTCTGACCTGCGGCGACGCTCACGCTGAACCGTGTGCGGCCGTCCGCCTGGCCCTGCCTGGCAGGCGCCGCCGCGATACCGACGGTCGGGTCGTCAGCGGCTGCGGCCGGAGCGGCGAAGGGCATCAGAAGACCCAGCGCGAGTGCCGCGCCGAGCAGCGCCGACACGATGCGGCCATGGACGCGGGTGCGCCCGGCGATATCGGGACGAAGCGGCGCGAGCACCGGACTATTCACGTGGTCCGAGGTGTCCGACGGGCGCCCGGTGGGCGACGCCCTGGTGAATGCGGGACGGACGGTGGCCGACCGCGCGAACTCGCCGCGCTCCGGTCAGCCTCCGACGACGGTGAGGGTGATCCGACCTGCGCCGGACACGGGTGAAGGCACGTGGGAGGTGTCCACCGGCGTGGCCGCACCTGAGCCGGAGGCGAGAGTCGCGGTGGCGGCACCACCCGAGACGGTCACCGTCCAGGTCGCGGCAGCCGAGGTGCCGCCGCTGACGGTCAGGCCGCCCAGCGGGTTGCCCGACGACGCCGGCGTCGCGACGAACGACAGCATGCCGGCGGGCGCCCCCGAGGCACCCGCGACACCGACCGAGCCGCCGCCGGCCACCGCAGGGCCGGTCGCCTCGATGGGCTGCCACGTGTACGTCGCCTTGTCCGGGACCGGGTTGCCGGTGAGGTGGATGTGGACGAAGTAGAGCCCGCCCGGGACAACGTGCAGGCCGCCGTCCTTGAGATAGGCAACACCGAGCGAGTAGTCCCCGGAGACGGTCGCCGTCGCGTTCGTGCCCGACGGGGTGCCCCGGCCCGGCGTGATCAAGTGGTACGGCGTCACGTCCTCCATCCACTGGCCGGGCGGCGTGAAGTCCCACGGCGCGGTGGCGTTCCACGACGTCGGGTCCGACTCGCGGCCCTGCGGCCCGACGAAGGTCACCACCGACTGTGTCCCGGCCGGAGCAACCAGCCGGCCGCTCAGGTCCCCCGGCTTGGGCAGCGCCATGACGGGATCGTTCCAGCCGATGCTCGCGCCGACGGGGAAGTCGGTGCCGTCGTTGGCATCGGCGAGGTAGAGCGTGCCGCCGATCGCGGGGTCCGCCGGGACGACGTCGGCGGCCGACGCAGGCACAGCGGTGAAAAGCCCACCGGTGACGAGAGCCAGCGCGGCCGCGAGGACGAGCAGGGCGCGGGCGCGCGCCTGAGGCTGAGCTGTCACGGCGCCGGCTCCCGCTCAGGTCCGTGGCCGGGTACAGTGCCCGCCGTCGGTCCACCGACCGTGGTGGGCTCATTCGGCGGTACCGACGTCCTGTGGGGCTCGCTGCGCTGACCGTCACCGGTGGGTCCGCTCGGCGACTTCGACGTGCCGCCCCACAGCCCCTCGGGCGGGCCCCAGACACCGGGCCTGTTGCGGCGGCGACGCACCTGCCACCACGCCACCCCTAGGCCGACGAGGAGCACGATCACCAGCGCCAGCCACGTCCAGAGCCAGGTCCACGACGAGGCCCGCACCGTGCCGATCCCGGGGTCCGAGCCGCCCACGGCAGGGGTGGCGGTCGCGGAGACGACGACGTTCTCGAGCAGCAGCGGGAAGATGTCATCGAGCGTCACCTTCTGCGTGACCGACGAGTGGGGCAGCAGCTCGGCGATCGCGGCGCCGTCGGCGCTGTGGGGCGAGAGGCCGAACGGGCCGGTCGCGCGGACGGACGCGTTGACGCCGAACCGGACGTTGCCGCTGTTCGTCAGCGTGTACTCGACCTCCATCGAGCCGGAGCCGAAGGTCCCGCCAGGCATGAAGTGCGTGTGGACGTTCGTGATGGTCAGGCCCGGGCGTATGTCGCCCTGCACCGTGACGTAGACCCGTACGCCGACGCGGTGCTCAAGGTTGATGCCGGGAGCGTTCGCGTCCGGCTTGCCCTGCGCGGTGACCGACGAGAGAAGGGCCGCCAGATGGTCTCCGGGTTCGGCGTCCTTGGGGATCGTGATGGTGACCGGCACCACCTGCAGACCGGGCCCGGTCTTGCTCGACTGCGCCGCCAGAGTGACTTTGTCCTGGCCAAAGGCCACCCAGCTTCCGGCGAGCTGCTTCTTGTCCGTGCGAGCCGCGACGTCGAGGGCCCCGTCGCTCCCGTTGGTGACGTCCGCGGTGTAGAGGTCGACGTCGAGTGGCGCGTTGGAGAGGTTGATCACTGCGACGTGGTCGTAGATGACGCCGCCCGGCGGTGCGTTCACGGCGATGTAGCCACGCGCGTCCGTGGTGCCACCGGACGCGGTTGTCATACCGAAGGTGACGCGGCCGTCACTCGCGCCGTTGTTGGCCAGGTCGCCGCCCGGGCTTGTCGGTGCCGGTGTCGGTGCCGGTTTCGGCGCTTCGACGGCCGTCACGAGCGGCTGCGCGGCCTGGGCGCCCGTGGCCGGAACCAGGAGGGCGGCGGCGAACAGCACTGTGGTCGCGATGCGAGCGACTGCAGCGCGGGGTCTGTGCGAGAACACCTCGACATGGTCCAAGGTCCGGGATGTCCGAGTCATCGGACGAGCAATGAACATCGGACGAACGCCGGGCGGTCGTGGCCATGCGGGAAAAGGGTTCGATCCCCTCAGACCGCGGGTTCGCCGGCCGATGATGCCGTGTGGGATGAGAGCACCGTCGGGGGTGGGGCCGCTTGGCGGTCCCACCCCCGACGGGTGGTGGTGCTAGCCGCCCCGTCTCGGAGGCGGCGACGTGCCGATCAGAACGCGGTCAACGTGAGCGTCGCCGTGTAGGTACCCGGCTGGACCGAGGTCGGGACACCCGTGAGGTTCAGGTCACCCGAGATCCAGGCCGTGCCCAGGGTCGGGCTGGCCGGGTGGTACGTGGCGAACGTCTGTGCGCTGGACGACAGGCTCGCGACGTTGCTCGTGTGGACGTCGCCAGCCAGGATCGCGTTGGATGCCACCTGGTGCGACGCCACGTTGACCAGGCCCATGTAGCTGACCGGGAACGTCTGCGGGCCGTTGGCGAAGTCCGTCGACGAGACCTGGGCGGTGAAGCCCGGGACGCCGGCGCGGGTGTCGACGACCTGGATCGCCTTGGACTGGTCGGTGGCCGACGCGAAGTTGGTCACCGGGGTGCTCCAGGTCGACGTCGCACTGTCCAGCACGGCGGTGCCGAGGTGGAGCGGGGCGGCCGAGGTCCACGGCGTGGTGATGACCAGCGAACCGGCCGGGATCACCACGTCGACGTTCTGCGGGTCCGGAGTGGCGCTCGGGTAGGCCGCGGCCGTGAGGATCAGCGTGGCCGCGGCGGTCGACGCCGAGCTGACGTACGGCGACGTGCCGGTGAAGGCCGCGTTGATCGTCCAGGTGCCCTGGGTCAGGCCGGTCGTCGTGATCGACACGTGGCCGGTCGGGTCGACGGGGGCGGAACCGAGGTTCTGGGAGGTCCCACCGTTGACCGAACCGGTGAAGGCGACCGTGCCGGTCGCGCCCGCCGGCGTCACGACGGCGGACAGGACCGCCGGGTGAAGGGCCGTGTTGTCAGCCGAGGTGGCCGACGCCGTCGTGGTGGTGGTGATCGGCTTGAGGACCGCGTTGACCGTGACGGCCGGCGAGGTCGAGCCGTTGAAGGCGGTGTCGCCGGAGTACACGGCGACGACCTGGTTGGCACCCGCGGTCGAGACGGACGCGGTCGTTGTGGTGGCGACGCCACCCGTGACGGTCGCGGTGCCGATCGTGGTGCCGCCCACCTGGAAGTTGACCGTCCCGGTCGCGGTCGAGTCGGACACGTGAGCCGTCAGGGTGAAGGGATCACCCGTGTTGACCGTGCCGGACGGGGACGCTGTGATCGTGGTCGTGGTGTTGGTCTTGACCACCGCCGCCTGGACGGGCTGGTAGGTGAACGTCGCCAGCTGCGGGTTGGCGTTGGCCGTCACGTGGATGTGCACGTACCACACCTTGACGACGGTCACGTCGGAGTTCTTCGTGTACGCGAGACCGAGCGAGTAGTCGCCACCCGCCGCGGCCACTGCACCCTGGCCTGCCGGGCTGCCCTGTCCGGGGTTGAGCAGGCCCATGGGCGTCAGGTTCGCGTTCAGCTCGCCAACGCCCGTGATCGGCACCGCGACGTACGCGTTCCATGCTGTCTTCGTAGCCTCCTGGCCCTGCGGGGCGAGGAAGTAGTCGAGCCCGGTGGCGCCGATTGCCGTCGCGTCCCCACCGACTCGGCCCGACGTGTCGCCCGGAGCGGGAATTGCCTCAGGCGCCTCGTTGCCGTTCCACGCCATGACGGAGGTACCGGGGGTGATGTCGTCCGCAGTGTTGCCGTTCATCAGGTAGAACGACCCGCCGAAAGCCGGACCGCCGCTCACGGTGTCGACGGCGCTGGCCGCCGTGGCACCGATCCCGAGGCCCAGACCCGCGACGGCCAGGGCCGTCGCACCCGCCGCGATGCGGCGGGTGATTCGTGCATTCATGTCACTGTCCTTTCGAAGTTCTTGATCGTGCGTTGGTCACAGGCCCGAGAGAGCGTCAGCTGTCCGCGCGCGTGGGGGTGGTGGTGCTGGGTGCCAAGAACCCGAACTTCACCTTGACGGCACCGGGCTGGCCGGCGAGCGCCGTGTTGAAGCTGGTCAGGCTGTTCGTGCCCTTGGTGGGGTCGACGAGCGTCGCCAAAGACGCGTCGTACTTCGGGTCACTCGGGTTCACGCGGGCGTACTCGACCACGAGGTACGTGTCGCGGCCGAACGTCGTGTCGTTGTAGGCGGCTGCGACCGGAGCGAGGTTGGTGCCCGTGCCGCTGTAGGCGAGCTGGCCGTTGACCGCGCCGAGCTTGAGGGTGGGGAAGGCGCTGATCGTGTTCGGGGCGGCGCCGTCCGACTGGGCGATCCAGCTACCGGCCGAGAACGGGATGATCTGGTAGTCGGAAATCTGACCGCCCGTGTTCTCCTGCGGGCCCGTCGGCTGGTTGTCACCGGTCGGCACCGCGGTGCCGACGGTGGTGACGTTGATGGCCTTGAGGAAGAACTTGCGCGTGCCGGAAGCGCTCTGCGGCAGGCGCGGCGTGATCGGGCTGGAGCACAGCGTCGTGTTAGGGGACGTTGCGTTGTAGATCGCCGTCAGCTGCGCCGCGGTCAGGTTGGCGAGAGCGGCAGCGCACGCGGTGTCGCTGGCGGGCACCTGGTAGGCGTACGAGACGGCGTCACGCGCGAACGGGACGAAGACGATCGGGCCGTTGACGTCGACGACGGAGGGGCCGGAGGAGGAGCGGGCGATGTCGACCTGTCCGGTCATCGTCTCGCCGTTGAGCGGCGTGCCGCTGATAGAGGACAGCAGGGCGCTGATGCCGGCGCCCGAACCGCCGGGGCGGGTGAAGAACCCGCCGGTGCTCTTCGTCCGGATCTTGGCGGAGCCGAAGGCGTCGAAGCTGCCCAGGGAGACGCCGTTCGCGGAGACACGAACGGTCGCACCGGTGACGCTCGTGCCGTTGACGAGGGCGTTCATCGAGTCCTGGAGCGTGTCAGAGCCGACGGCCGCGTAGCCACCGGTCACCGGGTCGGCCGAAGCGGGGACTGCCGTGGCGACGAGGCCGGAGATGACGCCGGCTGCAACGCCCAGAGCGGCGATCTTGCGGATCTTCATTGCACTTCCTTCCGTAGCGTGCACTGCTTCGCCCTTGGCGGGTGCCGTGGACGGGTTCGGTGGGTGGTCTCAGAGCGGCCGGCGGGGGCGGCGGCCGACGAACGGCACGATGGCTGCGGCCAGCAGTCCGGCACCGCCGCTGATCGGCACGGCAGAGCCGAGAGCTCCGGTGCCGCTGTCAGCCGGGGTCGTGGCACCGAGCACCGGGGGCGGCGGACCGCTCGGAGTAGGTGACGGGGCGGGCGCCGGGCCGGTTGCCGACGGCGGCGGCCCGGACGGCAGACCTGTACCCGGCAGGCCGGACGCCGGCGGCACCGGGAGCCCAGCGGCCGGCGTGCTCGGCTCGTCGCTGGGCGACGAGGTGCCAGTTGGCTCGGATGTCGGCTGGCTGGTCGGCTGCGACGATTCCGCAGCGATCGTGTCGGCGGCCGCCAAGGCCTGCGTACGCCACCTGGCGGGTATCGGCGCATATCCGGGCGGGAGCTGGCCCAAGGACGTCCCGGGCGTCTGGCCGGCTCCGGCGGCATACCGGATGAGCGAGGCCGCGGCCGTGCGGGAGCCCGCGTCGCCCCCGGCACTATTGGTCGCGGCGTATACCGGCACCGTCAGGGGGTACGCGGATTCGGCCGCCTTGGCCTGAGAGCTCTCTGGGTCGAATTCGACCACCTGAGGCTGGGTAGCGTCCGGGGTCATCGCCGCGGCGGCGGCAGACATCGAGTCGAGCGTCGGGGTGACGAACTTGCCAGCCGGGTTCTCCAGGGATGCGGTGTACACCTGGTATTTGGCGGCGGACGCGGTGTCGGTCAGTCCCATCACCTTCTGCTGGCCGGCGGTGTCACGCGGGTAGGTCGCGAAGGTGGCCGCGCCGGTGCCCCCGCTCGCCGCGCCCGCGTTCCAGAAGATCTCCCGCCTGTCGCCACGGAGCACCCAGTAGCCGCCCTGATCGAAGCTCAGCGAGTAAGGCCGCCACGCAATCGCATCAACCGTCGAGGCAGCGTCCCCTTCGACGAGCTGGCCCTCGCTCGGGTCGGGCTTGAAGAAGCGGTCGGTCGGGTACTCGTTGGCAACCCCCGGCGGGTTGACGGTCGCGTCCCAGTCCGCGTTCGTCGTCGCCCAGGGGTTGACCTTCATGCCCCACGGGTCCGGCTCGCCATCGAGGAAGTCGCGCGCGTCCTTGTCGGACATCACGTAGTTCCATACCGTCCACGCGCTGTCCGAGTGACCGAGGGGCACGAAGACATCGGCGAGGGCCACTGAGTAGATCGACTGACCCGCCCAGTCGGGGTTGACCAGGAGGAAGTCCGGGTCTTGTGCGATGTTGCCCGGGTTGCCGTCGAGATAAGGGACGCTGGCGGTGCTCGGCACGGAGTTCCGGTACGAGTTGGTCAGCAGCTTTGCCACGAGACGCGGCGTCAGGTTCATCTGGGTGAAGGGCAGCGCGTTCTTCGCCTGGATCGCCGCGGGCGGCGGGCTGAGGGGGTTGGAGTTGTGGTCGACCGCGAAGGCGATCGTCAGGCCTGTGACCGCGATGGGCGCGTATGTCAGGTTGTCGGTCGCGCCGTAGGCAACGGTGTCCAGCGGCCGGCTGACCAGGGCAAGTGGCGCCGAGCCCGTGCCGTTCGCCTTCGACGCGGCGTCACCCTCGCTCGAGGTGACGACGTTGTAGATCGATCCGCCGGCCTGATTGCACACCGCCGGCTGCCAAGACTGAAGCGCCAGGGAGACGAGCTCACTGCCTGCGACCTGCCGCTCTGCGGCGCCGAGTGGGCACCGCACGCCGAGCGGCTTGAAGTCGAGCCGAACCGCCAGATGGTGCTTCCAGATCTGCCAGAGGAGGCTCGATCCGGTGTTGCCGACCGCGGCGATGCCGTCGTTGGCGCCTCGCGGAACGATGACCAGCCAGCATGGCTGACCGGTCACGGCGCCGTCCGCGGCCGTCACCGGATTGCCGCAGCCGAGGCCGGGCGCCTGCATGCCGGTCTGGACCTCGAAGGTCGACGAGCCCGTGCCGTCCCCCCCGAAGCCGGCCCACGGCACCTCGTTGGTCGTGTAGGGGCCGTAGAACTCGTTGCTGTCGAGGTTGACGAGGTTTCCGGTGGACGGGTCAGTGATGAGCTTCCCGTCGACGACGCTCGCTAGCGTCTTGCCTGTCACCGAGTTGAAAGGGATCGACACCCGCGGCGAGTCGAAGAACCCCGAGCCCGGATAGAAGTAGCCCGCCGAGACGTCGACCGGATCGGCCTGGTCCGCACTGGCGAGGGTGGTGTAGCGCCTCTGCCCTTGGTTGACGTTCGCGGAGCCGTACTGGCACGTGGTCCGGTCCGGCTGCGGGTTGCCGTCCTTGTCCTTGATCGGGTTGCCGCTGGCGTCCTTGAGATCGCCCCAGCACTCCATGAACTGGAGGAAGTCTTGCCCGTTGTTCGACGAAGATGGGGGCGACGACTGGGTCCCACCGGAATAGGTCAGCCGGACGCCCTGGCTCACCAAGTCGGCGGTCTGCGACACCGTCACCGAGAGATTCGGGAACGGCGAGTCCGCGACGTCGGGGTCCTGCTGCTCGGCGGTGACCGTCACGGCCGACGAGACAGGTGCGCTTGCGGCGCTGGCCGCGGGAGCCAGCAAGACAATCCCCGAGAAGATCGACCCCGAGGTTGCCAAGCCGACGACGAGTGAGGTCGCCACTGTCCTGGCCCATCCGGGCCGCGAGGCAGCTGCAGCGCTCACGTCTCTCCTCGGTGATGGGGCAGGGCCCCGGGCCGCTCGGACGTGACGAGAGTCGTCGTTGCGGGTGAAGTCCCGGCTAACGGGGCCCATCCGCCGTCACCCAGCTCGATGGCCCGGGGATGGCGGGGGGGCAGAACTCCTCAGGAATGCGTTTGGTCGCCCCGCCGCAGCCGGCGCGACAGCACCGGCGGCAAGGCCACGACGGCGAGGAACAGCGCAGCCACCCCACCCATCACCCACCGGAACCAGCCTGAGGTGGAGGAAGCGAGCGTGAACGGCGACGAGGCCGCGGTACCGAGGGACGCTCCGCCGGACCCCGTGCCGCCCGCTGGGATCACGTTGCCGAACTCGTCGACGCCCAGCCCCTGGTCGGCCGATGCGACGTCGCCGGCCGCGGAGTCGGTGCCGCTGCTGGACTGGCCCCCGGTGTTCGTCCGACCACCGGCGCTTGTCTGACCGCCGGTGTTCGTCTGACCGCCGGTGTTCGTCTGACCGCCGGCGGCGCCGCTCGAGGCGCTGTGAGTGCTGAAGTACGAGCCCGGCACGCCGCCCGTCGGGGTGGTGCACTGGTGAGGGCTGCTCTGGGCGTCGCAGCTCGCAGGCTGCGGCGCGCTGAGCGCCAGCTGGTTGGTCGACGGGCTGTCACCGGGCTTGAACGTCGGGTTGTTGCACTTGGAGATGTCGACCGCGCCTGCACCTGGCACCCGTGCGATCTGCGCCGCGCCGGCCTGCACCAGGTTCATGGGAAGCGGCGAGTAGCCGAGCGCCTCCGCACTCTGCTGACCCTCGCAGATCATGTAGTTGGCGAACGCGCCGAGCGTCTTGCCCTTGTCGGTGTTGAAGTTCGATCCCGAGACCACGGCGGTCGGGACGATGAGGTACGAGTAGCTCGACAGCGGGTAGGCGCGCTTGTCCGCGTCGACGTACACCTGCGAGAGGTCCTGCGTCAGGTAGTCGGGGGAACTCGCGCTCTCGGTGTGGATCTTGGCAGCCAGGAGCGCGACGGCGACGTTCTGCGCGGTGGGCTCGACGAAGTAACCGGCCTTGTTGAGCACCTTGACCACGGGGAAGTGGGCCAGGATCGCTGCGTAGGAGAACTCGACGTACGTGATCGCGCCCTGGCTGGTGTTCTGCGACACGTAGCCGGCGACGCCGTCCGAGCCCTTGAGGTTCTTGAAGCCCGCCGGCACGGGGTACTGCGACGTGAAGGCGCAGTGGCCATCCGGCCCCATGGAGCGGCCGGCCTTCTGGCAGAAGGCATCCCAGAGGGCCGGGTACTGCGTCTGCATCCAGAGCGTGAACTGTGCGGACGTGCCTGAGCCGTCAGAGCGGACCACCGGCGTGATGGTGAGATGCGGC
>DASWOL010000181.1:0-35163 GCA_036398695.1 Cellulomonas sp.
GCGTGCGGGCGCCCACCGGCACGTGCCGCGCGCCGAGCCGCAGGTCGCCCTCGCCGGGCACCGCGCCGGTGACCAGCACGGCCAGCGAGGCGTCCGGCGCCTCCCGGGCAACCCGCCGCCCCAGCAGGTGCACCCCGGCACCGGCCTCGCCGGTGACGAACGCCGAGCAGTCGTCGAGCAGCACCGGCGGGGACGTGGCACGCATCCGGCCGGGCCCGGCCAGCACCGCCACGCCGCGCTGGTCACGGATCGCTTGGACGCCGAGTGAGGCGACCACCCCGACGGCCAGCTCGAGGTCGTCGTCCCCGGCGTAGTCCGCCGACGAGTCCGCCAGCGCCAGGGCGGTGAGCGTGCGCCGGGTGTCCTCGAACTGCTTGACCATCAACGTGCCCCGGCGGGCGCTGGTGCGCCAGTGGATGTAGCGGCGGTCGTCGCCGGCCACGTAGTCGCGCAGCGCGTGGAACGACAGGTCGGTGTCGCTCAGGTCCCGGGCGGTTTGCCCTTCGAGGTCGCGCAGCAGGCCGGCGCCCGCCCCCGCGAGCGTGACGACGCGGGGGTGCACGTACAGCTCGACCGCCCCCGTCCAGCGCACCGTCCGGCGCGCCAGGCCGAGCGGGTCGCCGCGCCACGAGCGCACCGGGCCGACGACGACGACCGCGCGCCGCTGCGTGGGCACGGCGAACAGCTCGTCGTGCCGCGCACCCGCGGCGAGCGACGGGATGGCGAGCTCCGCGGCGGAGCGCCCGACCGGCAGCTCGAGCCGCGACGGCAGCGACCGCCGGTGCGCGGCGTTGGCGACCTCGAGGCATCCCACGGCACGCTCTCCGACGGTGACGCGCCGCTCCGCGAGGTCGAGCGTCACCGCGTACCGGGCGCGGCCGGCCGTCATGGCCAGCGACACGACGAGCACGCCGGCGGCGGCCGTGCCGAACGCGGCCAGCTCGGTCCACCCGAGCAGGCGCCCGGCGAGCAGCCCGGCGGCCGCCGCGGCCGCGACGGCCCACCCGAGGGGCGACACCTTCACGTCAGTAGACCCGCATCGCGGGCGGCGCGACCTCGTCGAGCACGCGGTCGAGCACCTGGGCGGCGGTGACGCCGGCGAACTCCGCCTCCACGTCCAGCACCAGGCGGTGCGCGAGCACGGGTTGGACCAGGTCCTTGACGTCGTCGGGCACCACGTACTCTCGCCCGCAGGACGCCGCCCACACCTTGGCGCAGCGCACCAGCGCCAGCCCGCCGCGCACGCTGGAGCCGACCGCGGTGCGGCCGTCCTCGCGGGTGGCCTCCAGCAGCCGGGCCACGTAGTCCAGCACGGAGGCGTCGACGTGCACGGTCTGCGCCGCGTCGCACATCTGGCCGACGCGCTCGGTGGTGACCAGGGGGCGCAGCGCGACCGTGCGGTCACGGGCCCCGGCGAGGATCTGCACCGACGCGGCACGGTCCGGGTAGCCCAGCGAGGTCTTCATGAGGAACCGGTCCAGCTGCGCCTCGGGGAGCCGGTAGGTGCCGGTCTGCTCGATCGGGTTCTGCGTCGCGATCACCATGAACGGCCGGCCCACCGAATGGCTGACGCCGTCGACCGTGACGTTGTTCTCCTCCATCACCTCCAGGAGGGCGGCCTGCGTCTTGGGCGAGGCCCGGTTGATCTCGTCGGCCAGCACCACGGAGGCGAACACCGGACCCGGGTGGAACTCGAAGGTGCGCGTGCCCTGGTCCCAGATCGTCACGCCGGTGACGTCGCTGGGCAGCAGGTCAGGGGTGAACTGGATGCGGTGGTGGGTGCCCTGGACCGTCGCCGCGAGCGCCTTGGCCAGCGACGTCTTGCCCGTGCCGGGCGCGTCCTCCAGCAGCAGGTGGCCCTCGGCGAGCATCGCGACGAGCGCGAGGCGCACCGTCCGCTCGGTGCCGAGCAGCGCCTGCCCCACGTTGGAGACGAGCGCGTCGAACGTCTCGGCGAACTTGGTGCTCTGGTCAGGGGTCATCGGTGGTGCTTCCTCCGGTCGGGCGCGGTCATGGCGTCACGGAAAGGACATCGGACCATTCGCCTGCGCCCTTGACGTTCAGGGCGTGGATGCGCACACCGAACGCGCCCGCCAGGCCGACGTCGCGGAACCGCAGCGAAGTGGCGCCGGCGCCGTTCGGCACGGCCGCGGGAGCGCTGAAGCTGGCGCCACCGTCCGTCGTCACCTGGTACTCGTAGCCGGTGATCGGCCGGTCGCTGGCGGGCGGCGTCCACGTGACGCGGCCGTGGCCGGCCGACAGGGCGATCGTCATCTTCGCCGGGACGCTCGGCGCCGCCGTTGCCGCCGAGCCCTTGCCCGTGCTCCACGCGGCGTCGCCGGCGGCGTTGCGCTGGCGCACCTCGAGCGTCACCGCGACAGGGTCCGGCGTGCCGGGGACGCACGTCGAGGACGGCAGCGGGTGACCGGCGTCGACCGTCACCCAGGGGTCGGTGAGGTTCAGCCGGTACTGGGTCTCGAGCACCGGGGCGCCGCCGTCCGGACCGGCGCCGACCGCGATCGACACGCAGTCGACCTGGGGGCCCGAGGAGAGCGTCACCGTGGGGTTGGACGGCCGGGTGACCACCACGCCGCTGGTCACCTGCGCCCAGTCCGAGGAGGCGCCCTTCGAGGACAGCGCGCGCACGCGGAACGTCGGTGTCGAGCCGCCCCCCAGCCCGGAGATCGTCGCGCCCGCCCCGCCGAACGTGCCGTAGCCGTCCACCTCGTACCCGGTGATCGTGGCGTCGGCGCCGCCGGCGTCCACCGGCGCGACCCACGACAGGACGACGACGCCGTTGCCCGGGTCGCGGGCGTCGGCCGCGGTCGACGGTGCGGCGACCAGGCCGGTCGGCGCACCCGGCGCGCTCCACACCTCGCCCGTCACCGACCCCCAGGCCGACGCGCCTGCCTTGTTCACGGCGCGGACCCGGATCGCGTACGAGCGCCGCTCGGCGTTCGCCACCTGGTAGGCCGTCGCGGTGCCGACGTCGACCGGCGTGCCGCCGTCGATCGACACCTCGTACCGGGCGACCGCGTCGCCGTTCGCCGCGGCGCCCTCGACGGGTGCCCAGGTCACGTCGACCGTGTTCCCGGTCAGCCCGCCCTGCCGGCGCGACGCGTCGGGCGCCGGCGCGTCGGGAGCGGCCGCCGGCACCTCCGAGGCGCTCACCGACCAGCCGGACGGGCTCGGCGCCTTGTTCTGCGCGCGCACCCGCACGGTGTAGCTGGTGCCGTTCTTCAGCCCCGTGAAGGTGTGCGAGGTCGACGTCTCGGTCGCCGTGACGACGCCGGACGACGATCCGGTCAGCTCCAGCGTGTAGCTGGTCACCGGGGAGCCGGTCTGCGGCGGTGCGACCCACGACGCGGTCAGGGTCCCGTCGCCGAACGCCAGCGCCAGGCCCGTGGGCGGGTCGGGCACCGCGTCGGGACGCGCGGGCGCGGACGCCGCCGACACCGGCGACCAGCCGACGGCGTTGTGCGCCTCGACCGTGAACGTGTACTCGACGTCGTTGGTCAGCCCGTCGAACGTGCACGCGGTGCTGGCGCAGACCTTGACCAGCATCCCGGGCATCGCCGTGACGCGGTAGGAGTCGATCGGCTGGCCGCGGCTGTCCGGCGCCGTCCACGACAGCGCGACGGCGCCGTCGCGCACCTCGTCGACGCGGGGCGGCGCGGGCGTCGCCGGCGGGCCGCTGACCACGAGCACCACCTCCCCCTCGACGTCGCGGTCCGGGTCGCCCGTGACGTCGCGCACCCGGAAGGTCGCCACCATCTCCCCCACGAAGTCCGCTGCCGGGCGCATCACCACGTTCCCGCCGGAGCCGATCGCCGCCGTGCCCGCCCCGGCCGTCTGCACGCTGACCCCCACCACCGTCAGCGGCGAGTCCGGGAACGGGTTGTACGCGCCGGACAGCACGTCGACCGTCGAGTCCCGCCCCTGCACGCCGCCGTTGACGTGCTGCGTGACCACCTTGGCCCGCTGCCGCGTGCTGGCGATCACCACCACGTCCACGGACACGTCAAGCACGCCGGCCTTCCCGTAGCCGATCGCCAGGTCGAGCGTCCCCGCGGTGCCCTTGGCCGTCGCCTCGCCGGCCGACACCGACAGCACCGAGCCGCGCAGGGGCGCGACGAAGCCGGCCGGCACCGCCGAGGTCAGCCGGAACGTGTAGTCGTCGGCCTGCGCGGGACGGCCGTCCGGTCCGGTGAGGAACGCCAGCAGGTCCACCGTGACCGGGGTCTCCCCCGGTGCGACGCGGATCTGCGACGGCGCGAACGCCGGCGGGTGGTCGTCGACCGCGATCACCGTGATCGGGATGGTCAGCAGCGCGGTGCGCGCCAGCGGGTCGCCAGGACCGGTGGCGTCCGTGACGGGCACGGTGATCGACGCCGGACCGGCGTAGCCGTCGGCGGACGTGAACGTCAGCGTCTTGGCGTCCCGCACCAGCCCGGAGCCGTCCGACCGCGTCGCGCTGACCCCGGACACGTCGGCGATCGAGGCGGAGCGCCCCGGCGCCACCTGGACGTGCTCGTCGAGCGGGATCACCAGCTGCTGCCCGGAGGCGACCGTCAGGTCGGGCGCGTCGCGCCGCAGCACCGGCGGGAAGTTGCCCAGCGCCGGCACGGTGATGAACGCGTAGGCGAACGCCGACGGCTCGCGGGTGTTGGTGAGCAGGAACGGCAGTGTCTGGGCGTGGTCGGCCAGCGTCACCACCACCGTCGAGTCCGGCGCGACGTACGCCACGTCCGCCGCGACGTCCGGCACGGACACCGCGAGGTCGGACATCGGCCCGCTGGGGTTCTGGGCCGTGGCCAGCACGTCGACGGTCACCTGGGTCTTGCCGAACGTGTCGGAGGCGGGCACGACGACGTCGCGCGCCACGGGCGGCAGCACCGGTGCGTCCGGGGAGACGGTCACCGTGAGGATCGCGGTGTCGCGCCCGCCGCGCGCGTTCGTGGCCGTGTAGACCACCTGGACCACGCCGGGCGTCTGCGGCGCGGTGACCGAGACGCGGCCGGTGCCGACGTCGGCGGTCGCCTGCACACCGGCCGGCACCTCGAGCGCCGGGTCGAGCGACAGCGTCCCGCCCGACGAGTCGACGTCGTTGGCCAGCACACGCACCTCGACGAGCTCGCCGGGCCGCACCGTCACGGCGTCGTCGCGCGCGACGACGGACGCGGCGGTGGTGGGGCGCGGCGCGATGCCCACGCGCACCGTCGCCACCGCGCGCCGCCCGGTCCAGTCCTCGACCGCGTAGGTGAACGTGTCCGTTCCCGACTCGTCGCCGAACGCCTGGTAGCTCAGCGAGTTCGCCGCCGCGGTCACCACGCCCTTCGTCGGCGCGGACGCCAGCCCCAGCAGCGTGACGCCGTCACCGTCCGGGTCGATGCCCACGAGCGGCACGTCGATCCGCACGGTGTCCCCGGCGAACACGCGCGCCGTCAGGTCACGCGGGCGCGGCGGCGCCTTGGAGTCCGCGGCGGACGCGTGCACCCGCACCGTGAGCGTCGCGGCGGTGGTGTTGCCCGCGGCGTCGCTCACCGCGAACGTCGCACGGACCGTCATCGGGGTGGCCGGCGCCTGGTAGCGCAGCACGTCCCCGGACACGAACAGCAGCCCCTGCCCGGCGCCCAGCGGCTCCGGCAGGTCCTGGACCAGGCTCAGCGCGTCGCCGTCCGGGTCGTAGGCGGTGTCGAGGACGGGCACGGTGACGACACCCCCGGTGCGCACGGACGCCTCGACGTTGTCGACCACGGGCGCCTGCGACGACCCGGACGCGGGGACCGGCAGCACGACGATCTCGCCGGTGGCGCTGGCCGCGCCGTTGGACACCGTGTAGGTCAACGACACCGGGCCGTCGGGCGCGCGGTCGGCGGTGATCTGCACCAGGTGGTGGTCGAGCACGGCAGCGTGCAGCCCGTAGCCGTCCGGCACGTCGACCGACTGCAGCACCAGGACACCGCCGCTCGGGTCCTCGTCGTTCGCCAGCGGGTCGAGGGTCACCTGGCCACCGGCCGGAAGCAGCGCGCGGTCGCGCACGGCGACCGGCGGGGCGGACTGGTCCGGCCAGTCGAGGACGTCGACCCTGGCCAGTCCGGCGGCCTGCTGGGGGGGCTCGGTGACGGTGAACGGCACGTAGTAGGTGCCCGAGCGCGGCGCGCGGAACGTGAACGTGCCGGCGAGCAGGTCCGTGGTGACGGTGGCACCGACCACGTCGTCCACCCCGGCCAGGGCCACCGGCTCCTTCGACGCACTGCGCACCGAGTCCAGCGGCCGCACCGTCACGGGCTGGTCGACGTAGGTGACGGCGAACACCGGGTCGATGTGGGGCGGCACCGAGCCCTCGGGCCGTACGTCCACGGTGACGTACCCGTCCGCCGTGTCCGTCCCGTCGGTGACGCGCACGGCGATCTTCGCCTCGCCCAGCGTGCCGCCGTCCGCCTGGAACGTCAGCGTGCCGTCCTGCCGCGTGCGCACGGTGCCCGCCGCCGGGTCGGCCGTGGCGCCCACCAGCATCAGGTCGTCGCCGTCGGGGTCCCGGAAGCTCGAGAGCACGTCGAGGCTGACGCGCCCGCCCTGGTCCACCGTCGCCGTCGGCACCCGCACCTGCACCGGGGCGCCGTCGCCGCTGCCGTCGGCCACACGCAGCGTCAGCGTCGCCGTCGACGGCGGGGTGGTGCCCCGCCCGTCGGTGATCGTGTAGGTCACCTGCGCCGTGCCGTGGGCGTCCGCGGCGACGCGCACCTGCAGGGCCCGGCCGCCGTAGACCGGCTGGAGCACGCCGAACGAGGCCGGCAGCGCGTCGAACTCGGAGATCGCCAGGATGCCGCAGTCCGAGGTGGAGTCGTTGTCCAGCACGGGCAGCACCGTGGTGCGGCCCGGGCGGACGCCGAACTCGTCGTCGGCCGCCTGCGGCGCCCCGGAGTCCTGACCGCACTCGGAGACCAGGTCGGTGCTCAGCGTGCTCTGCGTCTGCTGGGTGTCCGGTTGGGACTTCGGCTGCGGGGCGACCTGCTCCCAGTCCGGCACCCGCACGTCGCTGTCCTTGCTGGGCAGCCACAGCCGGCCGGCGGCGGCGTCGTTGAGCACCACCATCGACCGGTTGACGCGGAAGACGAGCGCGTCGCCGGACCCGACGTCGGCCAGGTCGCGCCGCAGGTCGTCCCGCCCGCCACAGGTCTGCAGGTAGGAGCCCGTGCGGGTGGCCCACGCGGCATAGCCGCAGCCGTCCACACGGACCGGGCGAGCCGGGGTCCCGGACCCGCCGGACGCGTGCTGGACCACCGGTCCACCGTTCAGCGGCACCTCGAGCAGGGCGGTGCGGCTCGCGACGAGCACGCTCGTGGCGGCCGGGCCGGGCTGCTGCAGCACGAAGCCGTCGCCGGGAAGGTCGACCGTGCCGTGCCGGGTGCGCAGCTCGTCGCCGGCGAGCACCACCGGCTCGTCCCCCACCGCGGTCACCTGGTCGATCGCCCCGGCACCCACGTTCCCGGCCGCGCGCTGTCCGGTGCCGGTGACCCGCGTGACCGTCCCGTCCGCCGCGGACACCGCGAGCGCCGCACCGGAGCGCGCGACGACCACCTGACCGCCCGGGCCGAGCGCCACGTCCGCGGGGTCCTGCCCCAGGTGCAGCCCCGACAGCGAGCCGATGGGGCGCACCCACACGTTGCCGTCGGCGTCGGCGAACGCCACCGTGCCGCCCGCCATCGAGGTCGTCACCCCCGCGGCCGCCACCTCGGCCACCGTCGCGACCGTCGCCGGGTCGACCACCGCGACCGTCGACGCGCCGACGAGCAGCACGTCCGACCCGTCCTGCAGCACGTCGAACCGCGCGGAGTCCGAGGCGAGACCGGCGTTGAGCTCCTCGACCGGGACGTTGTACCGGCCGAGCATGCCGCGGTCGGTCGCGGTGACCCACACCGCGCCGTCGTCGAGGTCGAGGCGCGCCAGCGGGAAGCCCCGGTCCAGCACCGCGAGGGTGGCGACGAGCACGGGGATGGTGACCACGGCGGCGGCCGTCGTCACCCGGCGGCCGGGCAGCCGGATCATCCGGCGCACCCGCGCACGGCCTCGGGCGACACCCGGCCGTCGGCACGGACCAGCAGCACCTGCACGCAGACCTCGCCCGGCGCCTGCGCCGCCGGCACGCCGACGGCGGGAGTGTCCACCAGCGCCAGTGGCTCCTCACCGGTAGCCGTGACCAGACCCCACTGGTACCGGTCCCCCTGCTGCGGCGCGGGGTTGGTCCAGGTGAAGCGGACCGAGCCGTCGGCGGCCCGCACGCCGATCAGCGAGCTGACGGCGGGGACGGCCACGGCGGGCGGCGCGGTGCGCTGGACCTCCAGGCCGCCGTCCGGCGGCGCCTGCGGCGTCGACCCGTGGAGGAAGGCGACGACCAGTCCCCCGACCGCCGCCACCACGACGGCGGCCGCGGCCGCGCTGGTCCAGCCGCGTCGCACGCGGCGCACCGACGGCGGCGCGGGCGCCGCGCCCGTCCCGTCCGCCCCGTTCCCCCTGCTCTCCCCGTCCTCCCCGTCCGCCCCGGCGGTCACCGGCGTCAGGGCCGTCAGGGGTGCGACGGGCACCGCGGGATCGCCGGACGGGCGCACCTCGCGCGGACCGCGCGGACGGGTCGCGTCGGGGTCCGACCCGGCGCCGGCGCGCGGGCCGGCGGCGCTCGTCTCGCCGTCCGAGGCTGCGGCTCCCGGAGCCACGACCACCAGCGGCCGCGCACGCGTCTCCTGGTCGGCCGCCCCCGCGACGTGCGCCGGACCGGGCGTGCCCTGCTCGCCGGGCAGGTCGAGCGTCGTCACCGGCAGCGCCAGCTCGGTCTCCACCTGCTGGAGGGCCCGCCCCAGCGCCAGCGCCGAGGCCTGCCGCTCGTCCGGGTGCTTGGCCATCGCCCTCAGAAGGACCCGCTGCAGCGATGCCGGGACGTCAGAGCGTCCCACCGGCGGCACCGGCTGGCGCTCGATGCGCCCGACGAGCTCGGCGGCGCCGTTCGCGCCGCCGGCCACCTCGAACGGCGAACGCCCGGCGAGCAGCGAGTACAGCGTCGCGGCCAGGCAGTAGACGTCGGACCGCTCGTCGGCCAGCGGCGGGTCCGCGAGCATCTCGGGGGCGGCCCAGGGCACGGACACCCCGACGGCCCCCGTGCCGGCGCGCGGACCCCGCCGGCCCACGGTGGCGGCGATGCCGAAGTCCGTCAGCGCGGGCCAGCCGAAGTCCGTGGTCAGCACGTTCGCCGGCTTGATGTCGCGGTGCAGGATGCCCGCACGGTGCGCGGTCTCCACGGCCGACACCAGCCGCACGCCGATCCGCAGCACCTCCGCGACGCTCATCCGCTCCGAGCGGTAGCGCTGCGCCAGGCTCGGCTGCGAGCAGTACTCCATGACGAGGTACGGGCGTCCGTCGGCCGCGACCGAGGCATGGTGCACCGTGACGATCGACGGGTGGTGGCTCAGCTGCGCCATGAGGTTCGCCTCGTCGGTGAACCGCGCCCGCACCTCGTCCGACAACCCGGCCGCCAGCAGCACCTTGACGGCCACCAGCCGGCTGGGCAGGTGCTGGCGGTAGAGGAACACGTCGGCGAACCCGCCGAGGCCGAGCACCCGGACGTAGTCGAACCCGGGCAGCTGCGGCGGCTTGGACGCCTCGCGCGCGGTGCTCACCACGGGATCCTCACGCTCACGCGCCGGGCTCCACCGTGAACGTCACGCCGTCACCGAGGTCGACGACCTCCCCCGCGGCGACGACCGTGGGCTCCCCAGGGTGCAGCCGCCGCTCCGGCGCTCCGGCCCGCGCCACGCGGACGCCGTTGAGCGAGTCGAGGTCCGTCACCACCACGTGCTCGCCCTCCTGGCGCACCCGCGCATGCGTGCGGGAGATGTCCAGCTGCGGGCTCGGCACCGTGACCAGGCGCGGCACGTCGTGCGCGCTCACCCGGCCCACCTGGGGCGCGCGGCCCATCAGCACGGTCCGGTCCAGCGGCACGACGAGCCCGGTGGACAGCACCAGGCGGGCGGGCGCCGGGGACGGCACGGCGTGCGCGGGGGCGAGGGCGACCGGCGGGACCGACGCCCGGATCCGCGCGAGCTCGCCCGAGACGATCGTCAGGCCCTCGTGGTCCTCGAGACACACCGGGGTGTCCTGGAGGGCACCGGGGGCGCCTCGCAGGTCGGCCGTGGCCCGCACCTCGGCCGCGCGCACCACGCCGCCGACGAGCGGCAGGGCCGACCCGGCGGCCGGTGCGCCCGCGGCCGCCGCACCCACCACGGCCCGCAGGGTCACCGCCGGCACGTCGTGCGCGGTGACCTCGGTCCATGCCGACTCCTCGCCGGCGCGCAGCGACCGCATGCCCGACGACGTCGCGATCGACACCTCGACGTCGCCGCGCAGTGCCGCGTGAAGCAGTCCGGAGCGGGTCAGCGTCACCAGCGCGAAGGGGCCCGGGGCGTCGTCGGGCAGCTCGACGAGCGCCTCCACCACGCCGCCGCCGCGAGCCGCCACGTCCCACAGCGCCGCCACGGTCCTGTCGCCCGCACCGGGGCCGACGAGCGCGAGGAGCCGCTCGCACACCACGGCCGTCCACGTCCCGGGCAGGTACGCGCAGGCGCTCACCGCGCTCCTCCCCGGGGTGCCGTGAGGGTGCCTTCGCCGGCGAGAGCCGCGATGGGGGCGACGTCGACGACGACGACGCTGACGTTGTCCCGGCCGCCGTGGAGCACCGCGCGCTCGACCAGCCGGTCGGCTGCGTCCTGCGGGTCGGCGTACCCGGCGAGCACGCTCGCGACGTCCTCGTCGGACAGCTCACGGACCAGCCCGTCGGTGCACAGCAGCAGCCGGTCGCGCCCGCCGGCGGGCAGCATCCAGTAGTCCGGCTCGGGCGGCTGCCCGGTGCCGAGCGCGCGGGTGAGGATGTGACGGTCCGGATGGACGGCCACCTGGTCGGCTCTGATGACGCCCGCCTCCGCCAGCTCCTGCGCCACCGAGTGGTCCACGCTCACCTGCTCCAGCCCGGCGTCGGTCAGTCGGTACACCCGGGAGTCGCCCACGTTGAAGACGAGCCAGTACGCCTCCCGGTCCAGCTCGGTCAGCACCACGCCGGCCACCGTCGTGCCGCCCTGCCGCCCGCCCGTGAACTCGGCGCGCATGCGCTCGCCCGCGCGCGCGAAGCACGCGTGCACGTCGTCGACGCCCACCACCAGCGCGCCCGCCAGGTTCGCGAACTCCTCGATCGCGATCCTGCTGGCCAGGTCACCGGCGTCGTAGCCACCCATCCCGTCCGCGACGAGGAACACCGGCGGGAACGTCAGCAACGCGTCCTCGTTGACCTCGCGGACGCTGCCGCGGTCGGTGGCCGACCCCCAGGACGTGCGCACGTGTGCCTCCCCTCCGCGCATCAGGCTCACGTCTCTCATCGGCCCGCGCGGGCCGCGACCTGAGGGCGAACCTCGCCCCGCGGGTGCCGTGAGGCTAGCGCCTGCGCCGCGCCCGCCGGGGCCTAGATCCCCAGCTGGTACACACCCCAGTACGCGAGGACCACCAGGAGCGTCAGCGTCCCGATCGCCAGGCACCACGTGCCGACCAGCCGCACCGCCCCCGGCGCCACGGGTCGCCCGCTGGTCCGCACGTCGAGCATCCGCCGGCCGAGCAGCACCATCGCGACCACCACCCAGGTGCCCAGCACGCGCACCAGCAGCCAGCCGCCCTGCACCACGAGCGCGTTGTGCTGGTAGTCCATCGCGATCCGGGCGATGGCGACCAGGTACCAGACGAGCGTGACCACGGTGGCGATCACGCCCAGGCCCACGCCGGCGAGCCGCCACGCGATGCCGGGCGCCCAGCGGGGGCCTCGCAGCACCGGCCGGCCGGGATACCGGCGTCGGTGACGCGCGGAGATCACCGCCCGCGCCCCGCGGTCCGTCACCACGGCCAGGCCGGGCACCACGATCAGGCCCGCGGCGCTCAGGACGATCGCCACGAGCACATCGCCGTCACCCAGCCAGCGCGGCTGCGGCACGGGCGCCGCCAGGAACAGCTGCTCGGGGGTCGCGCCGGCCACCACCGGTCCGGAGGTGCCCGTGCCCGGCAGCCCGAGGATCCAGCCGCCGAGGTCGTCGACGAAACGCGGCAGCACCTGCTTGCCGACGCGCAGGCCGTGGTCGGCACCCGCGTAGTAGCGCACGGTGACCGCGCGGTTCCCGGTGGAGGCGGTGTCCGCGAGGATCTGCTCGGCGCCCTGGACGATCGGCATCGACGCGTCGGCCGTGCCGTAGGCGACGAAGATCGGCGCCCGGATCTGCTTGAGGTACGGGCGCACGTCGAAGTCGACGTACTCGAACCCGCCGCCGGGCAGGCTCATCCCGGCCGCGCGCGGGATCGCCCGGAACACGCCGTGCGGCACACCGGTGTTGCGCAGGTACTGGTCCATCGCGAACGCCACCTGCTGGCGCGGCGGCACCACGGGGTCGGAGACCAGCGCGACGAAGGCCAGGTCCGGGTCGCCGGCAGCCATGACCGGCGCGATCCAGCCCCCCTCGCTCTCCGCGTAGACGCCCACCTGCGAGGCGTCGACTCCGGGCCACGCGCGCAGCACCGCGACCGACTGCTCGTAGTCGCGCGCCATCGCGACGTAGTCCCGGTACCGCGTGGTGTAGGTGTCCAGCCGCTTGTTCGGCACCATCGTCGCGACACCGGCCTCGGCGAGCTGCTGCGCCTGGTCGACGAACGCGTCCTTGAACTGCCCGGTCCCGGCGCCGTGCACGAACACGACGCCCGGCACCGGTCCGGGCGTCCCGACGGGCTCGATGATCTGCGCCTGGACCGTGGCGCCGGCGAGCTGCACCGTGACGATGCTCGTGCGCGTCCGGTAGTGGCCCAGCGCAGGGGCGTCGTTGATGGCCGTGTCCGAGGAGGCGACCACGATCGGGTCCGTCAGCGGCGCCGGCTCCCAGCTGGGCCCCAGCAGGGCGCCGACGACGGCCAGCAGCAGGACGCCGAGCACGATCGACGCCAGCACGCCGTACCCGCGCCGCACACCCGTGCCGAGGTTCGTCTCCGGATCGACCATCGGGCGGTTCCGCAGCCGGGCACCGACCCCTCGCACGCTCACCGACACCTAGAACCCCAGCCGGCCGAGCTGCTTCGGATCACGCTGCCAGTCCTTGGCCACCCGCACGTGCAGGTCGAGGAAGACCCGCGCCCCGAGCAGCGCCTCGATCTCGCGGCGCGCCTGCGTCCCGACGTCGCGCAGCCGCGCGCCACCCTTGCCGATGACGATCGCCTTCTGGGAGTCGCGCTCGACGTACAGGTTCACCCGCACGTCGAGCATCGGGATCTCCTCGCGGTCCGCGGTGCCGCGCGGCACGATCTCGTCGACCACCACCGCCAGGGAGTGGGGCAGCTCGTCGCGCACGCCCTCCAGCGCCGCCTCCCGCACCAGCTCGGCCACCATCACGGCCTCGGGCTCGTCGGTCAGCTCGCCCTCCGGGTACAGCGCCGGGCCCTCGGGCAGGTGCGAGACGAGCACGTCGGCCAGGACGCCCACCTGGTAGCCCGAGCGGGCGGACACGGGCACCACGTCCGACCACGAGCCCAACGCGTCGATCTCCAGCAGGTGCTCGGCGAGCCGCCCCTTGCCGACCAGGTCGGCCTTGGTCGCGATCGCGACCACCGGCCGGGGATGCCGGCCCGTGGCGATCGCCTCCAGCTCGGCCGCGATGAACCGGTCGCCCGGTCCCACCTGCTGGTCGGCGGGCAGGCAGAACCCGACCACGTCCACCTCCGCCAGCGTGCCCTTGACCAGGTCGTTGAGGCGCTCGCCGAGCAGCGTCCGGGGCCGGTGCAGCCCAGGGGTGTCCACCAGCACCAGCTGCGCGTCCTCGCGGTGCACGATGCCGCGGATGGTGTGCCGGGTGGTCTGCGGCCGCATCGACGTGATGGCGACCTTCTGCCCGACGAGCGCATTGGTCAGCGTCGACTTGCCGGCGTTGGGCCGGCCGACGAGGCACGCGAACCCGGAACGGAACGTCACGGCGCTCATGGTCGCACTGCCGGGGGCTGCTCCGGCGAATCCTCGCGGTCCACCCGGCTCGCCAGGACGGTCGCCAGCTGCCGCCGGCGGCCCTCCACCCGGTCGGCGACGAGGCGCAGGCCATGGATCTCGCCGGCCGATCCCGGCAGCGGGACGCGGCCGAGGGCCTTGGCCAGCAGCCCGCCCGCCGTGTCGACGTCCTCGTCCTCGACCTCGAGCCCGAACAGCTCGCCCAGCTCGTCGCGCCCCAGCCGCGCCGGCACCCGGTACACACCGCCGCCTAGGTCCTCGACCACGGGGGCGGACGGGTCGTGCTCGTCGGTCACCTCGCCGACGATCTCCTCGATCGCGTCCTCGATGGTCACCAGGCCGGCGATGCCGCCGTACTCGTCCACGACGATCGCCATGTGGCTCGACCCGTCCCGCATCTCGCGCAGCAGGTCGTCGACCGGCTTGGACTCCGGGACGAAGACCGCGGGGCGGGCCAGCGGGCCCACCGGGGAGTCCCAGTCCGCGTCGTCCACCCCGCGCCCCGGGTCGAGGCGCCGCACCAGGTCCTTGAGGTAGACGACGCCGCGAAGGTCGTCGGTGGTGGCCCCGACCACCGGCACGCGGCTGAACCCGGACCGCATCAGCAGCGACAGCACCTTGCGCACCGGGGTGTCCACGCCGGTGACCACCATGTCCGTGCGAGGCACCATCACCTCCCGCGTCAGCGTCTCGCCGAGCTCGAAGACCGAGCGGAACATCTCCCGCTCCTCGTCCTCGATCGCCTGCGACTCGCTGACCCGCTGCACCATCTCGCGCAGCTCGTCCTCGTCCTGCTCGGGAGTGCTCGCGGCGGCGGAACCGCGACCCACGCGCCCGGCGACCGCGCCCACCGCCGTCAGCAGCCGCGAGAGCACCACCAGGGTGCGCACCGGATGACGGCGACCGATGGTGCGCGGGCTCACCCGGACCAGGAGGAACGCGAGCATCGCGCACCCGGCGAGCGAGACCAGCAGCACCGCCCACCACGGCCAGTCCGCGGTGGCCACCGCCAGCGTCAGGCTCACGGTGGCGAGCATCTCGGAGACCAGCCGGACGAAGGCCGCCGACGAGGACACCGCGCCCGCGTGCTCGACGAGCCGGACGACGCGCCCGGCGGCGGGGTGCCGGTCGGCGACGAGCTCGGTGGCCTGGGCCCGCGTCACGCGCGCGACCGCGACCTCGCCGGCGGACAGCAGCGCCGCCACCACCATCCCCACCACCGTCAGGACGACGAGCAGGGCGAAGGGGGCGCTCACGACGAGTGCTCCGCAGCGTTCATCGGCCGGCGAGGAACGTCAGCAGCAGCCGGCGCTGGAGCGCGAACATCTCCTTCTCCTCGTCGGGCTCCGCGTGGTCGTAGCCCAGCAGGTGGAGGATCCCGTGCGTCGTGAGCAGCAGCAGCTCCTCGACCGTCGAGTGGCCGGCGACGCGCGCCTGCTGCGCCGCGACCTCCGGGCACAGCACCACGTCCCCGAGCAGCCCGGGCGGGGACGGCTCGCCGTCGCGCCCGGGGCGCAGCTCGTCCATCGGGAAGCTGAGCACGTCCGTGGGTCCGGGCTCGTCCATCCAGCGCACGTGGAGGTCGGTCATCACCTCGACGTCGACCAGCAGCACCGACAGGTCGGTCTGAGGGTGCACGTGCATCTCGTCGAGCACGTAGCGGGCCAGCTCGGCGACCTCGGCCTCGTCGACCTCGAAGCCCGACTCGTTGTTGACCTCGATGGTCACGGCTGCCGACCGCCTTCCGAGTCCCACCGGGCGTAGGCGTCGATGATGTCGCCCACCAGCCTGTGCCGCACCACGTCCGAGGAGGTCAGGCGGCAGAACGCGACGTCGTCCACCCCGTCCAGGATGCGCTCGACGACGCGCAGGCCGCTGGTCGTGCCGCCCGGCAGGTCCACCTGGGTGACGTCCCCGGTGACCACGACCTTGGAGCCGAACCCGAGCCTGGTGAGGAACATCTTCATCTGGTCGCTGGACGTGTTCTGGGCCTCGTCGAGGATGACGAACGCGTCGTTGAGCGTGCGCCCGCGCATGTAGGCCAGCGGGGCCACCTCGACCGTCCCGGCGTCGAGCAGACGCGTGATCGACTCGGGGTCCACCATGTCGTGCAGCGCGTCGTAGAGCGGGCGCAGGTAGGGGTCGATCTTCTCGGCGAGGGTGCCGGGCAGGAAGCCCAGCCGCTCCCCCGCCTCGACGGCCGGCCGGGTCAGGACGATCCGGTTGACCCGGCGGGCCTGCAGGGCCTGCACGGCCTTCGCCATCGCCAGGTAGGTCTTGCCGGTGCCGGCCGGGCCGATGCCGAACGTGATGGTGTGCCGGTCGATCGCGTCGACGTAGTCCTTCTGGCCGGCGGTCTTGGGGCGGATGGTGGTGCCGCGGCTGGACAGGATGTTGAACGTCAGCACGTCCGCCGGGCGCACGTTCGAGGTGTCGCGGAGCATCGCGATCGAGCGGGTGACGACGTCCGGTGACAGCGCGGTGCCGGCCGCGGCGGTCTCGACGAGCTCGTCGACCAGCCGCGCCACCAGGGCGACGTCCCCCACGGGACCGACCATGCGCACCTGGTTGCCCCGGACGTGGACGTCGACCGTGGGGAAGCCTGACTCGACCGCCCTGAGCACCTCGTCGCGCAGGCCGAGCAGCTCGACCATGGAGACCTCGGCGGGGACGGTGATCCGGTGCTCGACCCGGGCCGGGCTTGCGGCGACGGGCTCGGCGGCGCGCGCACGCGCCATCCGTGGGGCGGGGTTCGACTGGGCCATGTGGTCGGCTGACGCCGTGCGCTCCTTCGGTCGGGCTTCCAGCACAGTCATCGTACCCGGCGGCCACCCGACGCCTCCGTGACCGATTCGTGACCTGTGGGCCCTACGTCCTGAGGCGCTATGGAGCAGACCGGGTAACACTGGCGAGCAAGGACTGCCGAGCGACGGAGCTCGGCGGCGCACGCGGAGGTGCCACCGTGGCCAGGTACGTCAAGGACTTCACCGAAGGCGACAAGGACCAGAAGGACCTGCTGGGGGGCAAGGGCGCGAACCTTGCCGAGATGACCCGGCTCGGCCTTCCCGTTCCTCCCGGATTCACCATCACCACCGAGGCCTGCCGGGCCTACATGAAGAACGGTGACGTCCCCCCCGAGCTGCGCGTCGAGGTCACGCAGGCGCTGCGCCACCTCGAGGACACCATGGGCCGCACGCTCGGCGACGTCCACGAGCCC
Organism: Cellulomonas sp.; assembly: GCA_036398695.1. Taxonomy (GTDB): domain Bacteria; phylum Actinomycetota; class Actinomycetes; order Actinomycetales; family Cellulomonadaceae; genus Cellulomonas. Next base: position 17,286 of record DASWOL010000181.1, read on the forward strand.
CTGCTCGTCTCCGTCCGCTCGGGGGCCAAGTTCTCGATGCCCGGCATGATGGAGACCGTCCTCAACGTCGGCCTCAACGACGCCTCGGTGCGCGGGCTGGCCGAGTTCTCGCACAACGAGCGGTTCGCGTGGGACTCGTACCGCCGCCTCATCCAGATGTTCGGCCGCACGGTCCTGGACATCGACGGCGAGAAGTTCGCCGACGCCCTCGACAAGGCGAAGGCCACCCGCGGCGTCGCCAACGACGTCGACCTGACGGCCGACGACCTGCGCGAGCTGGTCGGCACGTTCAAGCAGATCGTCATCGAGGAGACCGGCCGCGAGTTCCCGCAGCACCCGCGCGAGCAGCTCGACCTGGCGATCGTCGCCGTGTTCGGCTCCTGGGGCACCGAGCGTGCCCGGCTGTACCGCCGCAAGGAGCGGATCTCGGACGACCTCGGCACCGCCGTCAACGTGGTCCCGATGGTGTTCGGCAACCTCGGCCCCGACTCGGGCACCGGCGTCGCGTTCACCCGCAACCCGTCCACCGGCGAGACCGGCGACTACGGCGACTACCTGGCCAACGCCCAGGGCGAGGACGTCGTCGCCGGCATCCGCAACACGATGTCGCTGGCCGACCTCGAGGCGCTCGACCCGAACGCGCACGCCGAGCTCAAGCGCGTGATGCGCCAGCTGGAGACCCACTACCGCGACCTGTGCGACATCGAGTTCACCATCGAGCGCGGCAAGCTCTGGATGCTCCAGACGCGCGTCGGCAAGCGCACGGCGCCGGCCGCGTTCCGCATCGCCGCCCAGCTGGTCGACGAGCACCTCATCACCATGGACGAGGCGCTGACCCGCGTCACGGGCGCGCAGCTGACGCAGCTGCTGTTCCCGCAGTTCGCCGTCGGCTCGTCGGTCCCCTTGCTCACCAAGGCGATGGCGGCCTCGCCGGGTGCCGCGGTCGGCGCCGCGGTGTTCGACTCGCCGACCGCGGTCGAGTGGGCCGACAAGGGCAAGGACGTCATCCTCGTCCGCCGCGAGACCAACCCCGACGACCTCGGCGGCATGATCGCGGCCGTCGGCATCCTCACCGCACGCGGCGGCAAGACGTCGCACGCGGCGGTGGTCGCACGCGGCATGGGCCGCACCGCGGTGGTCGGTGCCGAGGCGCTGACGGTCGACCCGGTCGCCCGCCAGTTCAAGGTCGGCAGCACCGTGGTCAAGGAGGGCGACGTCATCGCGATCGACGGCACCACCGGCGAGGTGTTCCTCGGCGAGGTGCCCGTGGTCCCCTCCCCGGTCACCACCTACCTCGAGCAGGGCCTCGACGCCGCGCTCGCGCAGGCGGCCGACGAGGACACCGCGGAGCTCGTCAAGGCCGTGGACCGGATCATCACCCACGCCGACGCCTCCCGCCGGCTCGGGGTGCGCGCCAACGCGGACACCCCCGAGGACGCCCGCCGCGCTCGCAGCCTCGGCGCCGGAGGGATCGGGCTGTGCCGCACCGAGCACATGTTCCTCGGCGAGCGGCGCGTGCTCGTCGAGCGTGTGGTCCTCGCCCGGACCGAGGACGAGCGCCAGGCGGCGTTCGCAGCCCTGCTGCCGCTGCAGACGCAGGACTTCACGGACATCTTCGAGGCGATGGACGGCCTGCCGACGACGATCCGCCTCATCGACCCCCCGCTGCACGAGTTCCTGCCCGACCTGACCGCGCTGTCGGTCAAGGTCGCGCTCGCCAAGGAACGTGGCGAGGTCGACGAGCACGACGTCGAGCTGCTCGCGGCGGTCGAGAGGATGCACGAGGCCAACCCGATGCTCGGGCTGCGCGGCGTGCGTCTCGGCCTGGTGATCCCGGGGCTGTTCGAGCTGCAGATCCGGGCGATCTGCGAGGCGCAGGCGGCCCGCATCGCCGCCGGCGGCGACCCTCGGGCCGAGATCATGGTGCCGCTGATCGGCTCGATCCAGGAGCTGCACCTGGTCCGTGAGTCGGCCCTGACGATCATGGCGGAGGTCGGTGCCGAGCACGGCATCACGCTCGAGCTCCCGATCGGCTGCATGATCGAGCTGCCGCGGGCTGCCCTGACCGCGGGCCGCATCGCCGAGGAGGCCGAGTTCTTCTCCTTCGGCACCAACGACCTGACGCAGACCACGTGGGGCTTCTCCCGCGACGACGTCGAGGGTGCGTTCTTCAAGCAGTACACCGACAACGGCGTGCTGTCGGTGTCGCCGTTCGAGACGATCGACACCCAGGGCGTCGGCCGCCTCGTGAAGATCGCGGTGGACGAGGGCCGGGCCACCCGGCCGGAGCTCCACCTCGGCGTGTGCGGCGAGCACGGCGGAGACCCGGAGTCCATCCGGTTCTTCGACTCCGTCGGGCTCGACTACGTGTCGTGCTCCCCGTTCCGCGTGCCGGTCGCCCGGCTCGAGGCGGGTCGCGCCGCGGTCGAGTCGGGTGGCAGCGACTCCCGCTGAGTCACCAGGCGCTCGGGCTCCCGCCGGCATCGCCGCCGCGCGGGAGCCCGGAGCCACAGAGTCACCGCGGGCGGCCGGGTCAGGGCTGGACCCGGCCGCCCGCGGGCTCGACCGCACGCGCGCAGGTGCGTCGTCAGGACCAGCGGAGCAGCCGGTCCGACAGCAGGGCGAGAGCCGCGGGGCCGGCGGTGGACGTGCGCAGCACCAGCGGGCCGAGGCGGACGGCGCGCGCGCCGGCGGCCGTCAGGGCCTCGAGCTCGGCCGGCGCGATGCCTCCTTCGGGGCCGACGACGATCAGCACCTCCGTGGGGACGCCCGGCGCGGGAAGCCCGACGTCACGCAGGGCCGCCGTCGCCTCCTCGTGCAGCACCAGCACGGTGCCACCCGCGGCCACCACAGCGGCGGCGCGCGCAGCCAGGCCCGCGGTGTCGACGGCGTCCTCGACCACGGGCACGCGGGCGCGGCGCGCCTGCTTCGTCGCCGCGCGGACCGCGCCGAGCCAGCGTGCCCGGCTCTTGGCGGCGCGCTCCCCGCGCCAGACGACCACCGAGCGCTCCGCCTGCCACGGCACCACCACGTCGACGCCGAGCTCGGTGGCCGCCTCGACCGCCATCTCGTCGCGGTCGCCCTTCGCCAGCGCCTGGACCAGCGCCAGTGTCGGCGCCGGCGGCTCTTCGCGACGCACGTCCTCGACGTCGAGCAGCACGCCCTCGGCGGTCACGCGGGCGACGCGGCCGCGCAGCCGCACGCCCTCGCCGTCGACCACGTCGATGCGCTCTCTCGGCCCGCGACGCTGCACCACGCCGGCGTGCCGGCCCTCGGACCCGTCGAGCAGGTAGCTGCGGCCCGCCGCGACGGCGTCCAGGGTTCCCGGCTCGGCCAGGAACACCGGAGCGCTCATCGTCGGTGCGTGGTGCGGGCCGGCCCCGAGCTGCTCATCGGCCTGTCAGCTTGTCGCGCAGCCGCGCGAACATCCCCGGGTTGGCCGCCGCCAGGCGTGCCTCCGGCCGCTCCTCGCCCCGCAGCGTGGCCAGCCGGCGCAGCAGCTCGGCCTGCTCGTCGTCCATCGCGGTCGGCACCTGCACCTCGACGTGGACGTGCAGGTCGCCACGGCCGGAGCCGTTGAGGTGCCCCACGCCCAGGCCGCGCAGCACCACGTCCTGGTCCGGCTGGGTGCCCGGCCGAAGGTCGACCTCCTGCGGACCGTCGAGCGTGTCGAGGGTCAGCACGGTGCCGAGGGCGGCGGCCGTCATCGGCACCGGGAGCGTGGCGTACAGGTCGTCGCCGCGGCGGACGAAGACCTCGTGCGTCCGCTCGCGGATCTCCAGGTACAGGTCGCCGGCGGGACCGCCCGCCGGACCGACCTCGCCCTGCGCGGTCAGCTTGATGCGCGTGCCCGTGTCCACGCCCGCGGGCACGTCGACGGCGACCGTGCGCCGGGTGCGCACCCGGCCCTCGCCCGCGCAGTCGACGCACGGCTCCGGGATGACGGTGCCGAAGCCGTGGCACGCGGCGCACGGCTGGCTGGTCATCACCTGGCCGAGGAACGAACGGGCGACGCGCTGCACGGTGCCGCGCCCGCCGCACACGGTGCAGGTGCGCGGCTGCGTGCCCGGCCGGCAGCAGGTGCCGCCGCACGTCGGGCAGACCACCGCGGTGTCGACGGTCACCTCGCGGTGCGCACCGAACGTCGCCTCCGCGAGGTCGATGTCGAGTCGCACCAGCGCGTCCTGGCCGCGGCGTGCCCGCGGCACCGGTCCGCGCTGGCTCGGCGCGCCCGTCGCGGCGCCGAAGAACGTCTCGAAGATGTCCTGGAAGCCGAAGCCGCCGCCGAAGCCGCCGGCGGGCGACATCGGGTCGCCGCCCAGGTCGTACGCCCGCCGCTTGTCCGGGTTGCCCAGCACGTCGTAGGCGCGGGACACGTCCTTGAACTTCTCCTCGGACGCCGGGTCGTTGCCGGCGACGTCCGGGTGCAGCTCGCGCGCCAGCCTCCGGTAGGCCTTCTTGATCTGTTCCGGCGTCGCGTCGCGCGGCACGCCGAGGATCTCGTAGTAGTCCGCCATGCTCACATTCCTCCGGCCCGGCCGTCAGCCGGCCAGGATCCGGGTCAGGTACCGGGCGACGGCGCGCACCGCGGCCATCGTCCCGGGGTAGTCCATGCGAAGCGGGCCCACGGCACCCAGCCGCGCGATGCCCGCACCCTGCCCACCGTACGGGCTCGTGACGATGCTCGCCTCGACCAGCCCCTCGTGCTGGGTCTCCCGCCCGATCCTCACCGCGACCGCCACCTGGTCCTCCGCCATCTCGCCGAGCAGGCGCAGCAGCACCACCTGCTCCTCGAGCGCCTCGAGCACCGGACCGATCGACCGCGTGAAGTCCGCCCCCGCCGTGCGCGCCAGGTTCGCGGTGCCGGCGACCACCACGCGCTCCTCGCGGTCGAGGTCGAGCGTGTCCTCGACCTCTTGCACCACGGCGCGCGCCAGGACGGCTCCGGGGCCGGTGAACTCGTCGGGCAGCGCGCGCAGCGCCGAGTCCAGCTCGGCGAGGCGACGGCCGGCGGCGGCGACGTTGAGCCGCACCCGCAGCTGCGCGACGAGTGCCTCGTCGAGATCGCCGGCGGTCTCCAGCGTGCGCTGCTCGACGCGACCGGTGGTGGTGATGATGACGACCAGCAGGTGACGCGCGCCCACCGGGACCAGCTCGACGTGCCGCAGCGCGGAACGGCGCAGCGACGGGTACTGGACCACGGCGACCTGCTGCGTCAGCTGCGCGAGCAGCCGCACCGCGCGGTCGATGACGTCGTCGAGGTCGACGGCGTCCTCGAGCAGCGTCGAGATCGCGCGACGCTCGGCGAGCGAGAGCGGCTTGACCTCGGCCAGCCGGTCGACGAACCGCCGGTACCCCATGTCCGTCGGGACGCGCCCGGCCGACGTGTGGGGCTGGACGATGTACCCGGCCTCCTCGAGGGCGGCCATGTCGTTGCGGATGGTCGCCGGCGAGACGCCGAGGTGGTGCCGCTCGGTCAGCGCGCGCGAACCCACCGGCTCGCTGGTGGCGACGTAGTCCTCCACGATGGCGCGCAGCACGTCCAGCCGCCGGTCCTCGCTGTTCATCGTGCCTCCTGTCACCGCTCGGTAGCACTCGCAGGCTCAGAGTGCCAACTCTACGCGGGCCGCGTCGAGGCTTCGGTTCACCCGCCGCGCGCCGCCGGCCGGCGGGGCGCACTCTTCCGTAGGTTGCGGCAGGTGAGCAGCGACCGCTACGGACCGGACGTGCTGACCGGCTCGACGTCCCACCACCGCAGCCGGCCGCAGTCGCGCCCGCAGCCTGCCGAGTCCGGGCTCGTCGTCGAGGACGTCACGAGCGGGTTCGTCGGTGCCGTGGTGCACGTCGAGAAGTCCGGCGGGCAGCACGTCGTGGTGCTCGAGGACCGGCGTGGCCGCACGCGCACGTTCCCGCTCGGGCCGGGGTTCTGGGTGGACGGGGAACCCGTGATCCTCACCGCACCGGTGGCCGCGACTCCCACGGCGCCGGCCCGCACCGCCTCCGGTTCGCGAGCCGTGGTCGGCGCGAGGGCCCGGGTGGCGCGGGGCAGCCGGATCTGGGTCGAGGGCAAGCACGACGCCGAGCTGGTCGAGAAGGTCTGGGGCGACGACTTGCGGATCGAGGGCGTCGTCGTGGAGCCGCTGGACGGCGCGGACAACCTCGTCGCCGCGATCCGGGCCTTCGAGCCCGGTCCCGGCCGGCGACTCGGCATGCTGGTGGACCACCTGGTGCCCGGCAGCAAGGAGAGCCGGATCGCCGCCGAGGCGGTGCGTGCCGCCCCGGCGGGCACGGTGCTGGTGCTGGGCCATCCCTACGTCGACGTGTGGCAGGCGGTGCGACCGGAGCGCCTGGGCCTGGCGGCCTGGCCGGTCGTCGAGCGCGGCACGGAGTGGAAGCTCGGCGTGCTGCGCGCCCTGCGCTGGGACACGTCGGACCAGCACGCGACCGCCCGCGCCTGGGCGCGGATCCTCGGCTCGGTCCGCAGCTACGCCGACCTCGACCCGGCCCTGCTGGGTCGCGTCGAGGAGCTGATCGACTTCGTCACGGCCTGATCCCCTGCGGACGTCGAGCGCGGCGGCCGCGGCGACCGGTCCGGCCCCGTGCTGCCGCGCTCGACGAAGGACCGACGGCTAGGCGGGCAGCTGCGGCTGCTCGCCGGTCAGGCGGCGATACAGGTAGGCCGTCGCCAGGAGGACCACCGGGGCGGCGACGAAGACGCCGATGCCGCACACGATGAGCCCCGCCAGGATGATCAGCCCGGCGAGGATGTAGAAGATGATCGTCTGGCCGGCGTTCCTCGACACCAGGTCGACGCTCGCGCGGATGGCCTCGACCGGGGCGACGCGCCGATCCAGCAGCACGTAGTAGGCGAAGATCAGGAAGAACCCGATCACCAGCCACAACAGCCCGCCCAGGATCGGGATGGCGCGCACCACCCCTTCGGCCACACCGATGATGAGCGCGAGGACCGCCACCGGCCCGGCCTCCTCGAAGCGGAAGAATTCGGCGAACGCCGGCCGGTGACCCCGGGTCACCGTGAGCGCGACGCGGACGAACTGCGCCTGGATCAGGGCGACCACGATGGCCCCGACGATCCCGAGCACGAATCCCGCGGCCGAGAACCCGGCACCCGTCAGCCCGCGCAGCCCGGTGCCGCCGGAGCCTGCCAGCTTGCCCCAGCCGCCGAAGATCACCGACACGATGCTGAGCACGAGGCCGCCGACGATCAGCCAGACGACCATCGCGCCGACGAAGATCCACCCGGCTCGCCCGAACGCCTTCCAGCCGTCCGAGAGCGCGACGCTGAACAGCGACGGCTGGGCGTAGCCCGGCGCGTAGCCGGGCGGCGGCTGCTGCTGGTAGGCGCCCGGCGGGACCTGGTATCCGGGGGGCGGTGCCTGGTAGCCCGGCGGCGGGGCCTGGTAGCCGGGGGGCGGGGCCTGGTAACCCGGGGGCGGGGCCTGGTACGCGGGCGGGGCCTGGTAACCCGGGGGCGGGTACGAGGCCGGGGGCGGGTACGAGGCCGGGGGTGGGTACGAGGAGGGCGGAGGCGGGAAGCCACCCGGAGGCGGGTAGGCGCCAGGTGCCGGCGGGGCTGCCGGAGGCTCGGCGGCCGGCGGCTCTGGAACGGACGGCTCAGGGATCGCGGGCGGCACGTCTCCCGTCGGCGGCTGGGGCGCCGCGGACGCGGGCACCTCAGGAGTCGGATGGTCCTCTCGGGGTTCGTCGCCACCGGGGATCGTGCTCATCACGGGTCCTTCCCTCTGCGCTGCGTCCGGTCACCGCGCCGGCGGCGCAGTGCGACAAGTCCACTAGTCAGGTGCGGCACGCGCAACAGGGGTAGCCACTAGCGTGTCGGCCAGGAACGCCCTCCCGGCGCTCCCCGACCGTAGAGGGTTCGCGTCATGAGCACCCAAGACACGCCCGACCCCACGTCCGAACCGATCGAACGTCCCGGACAGGGGCCGGCCCCGGTGCCCGATCCAGCTCCGGGCTCGTCGTACCCGCCGCCCGGCGACCCCGGCGGCTACCAGCAGCCCGGCTACCAGCAGCCGGGCTACCAGCAGCCGGAGTACGGCCAGCCGCCCTACGGCTCCCAGCCCGGGTACGGCCAGCCCGGGTACGGCCAGCCCGCCTACGGCCAGGCCCTCCCGCTGTCGCCGTCGGACGAGCGGATGTGGGCGACCCTGGCCCACGCCGGCCCGATCCTCGTCGGCTTCCTCGCCCCGCTGATCATCTGGCTCGTGTTCCGCGAGCGCAGCCGCTTCGTCGACGACCAGGGCAAGGAGGCGCTGAACTTCCAGATCTTCCTGGTGATCGCCTACGTCGTCGGTGTCATCACCATCCCCATCATCATCGGGTTCCTCATCCTCTTCGCGGCGTGGGTCGTGGCCATCGTGTTCGGCATCCAGGGCGCGATCGTCGCCAGCCGCGGCGAGCCGTACCGGTACCCGTTCAACTGGCGCGTGATCAAGTAGCGCCCGCGCGGACTCCATCGCGCACGCCAGAGGGCCGACGCCGTCAGCGCGCCGGCCCTCTGGCGTCTCAGCGAGTGACCCGCCCGGGCATGCGCCGCCCGATCGCGGGGTTGAGGAACCCATGGGCCTCTACGACATCCCGTTCCACCGCATGGACGGCTCGACGACCTCGCTCGCCGAGCACCGCGACGACGTCGTGCTCGTCGTCAACGTCGCCTCCCGCTGCGGCCTGGCGCCGCAGTACGCCACCCTGGAGGCGATGCACGAGAAGTACAAGGACCGTGGCTTCACGGTGCTGGGCTTCCCCTCGAACCAGTTCCTCCAGGAGCTGAGCAGCAACGAGGCGGTCGCGGAGTTCTGCTCGACGACCTACGGCGTGACGTTCCCGGTCCTCGACCGCGTGATGGTCAACGGCCGCCACGCGCACCCGCTCTACACCGAGCTGAAGAAGGCCAAGGACCCGGACGGCAAGGCCGGTCGCGTCACCTGGAACTTCGAGAAGTTCGTGGTGCTGCCCGGCGGCGAGGTTCGCCGGTTCCGCCCGCGCACGCTTCCCGACGACCCGGCGGTGCTCGACCTGATCGAGACGCATCTGCCGCGCTGACCGGACCAGCGTCGGACCAGCGTCGGTGTCCGCACGCCGGCGTCGGCGTTGACGCCCGCGCCAGGTGGGTCACGCCACCAGCGTGCGCACCACCGCGTCGGCGAGCAGCCGGCCGCGCCGCGTGAGCACCACGCGCGGGTCCTGGAGGTCGACCGCCGCGCGACCGTCGGCGAGCCCGTCGGCGACGAGCCCGGCGACCGCACGGCGACCGTCGACCCCCAGCGCCGACGTGGGCAGACCTTCGGCCAGCCGCACCTCGAGCAGGACGCGCTCCAGAGCCCTGGTCTCGTCCGTGAGCACCTCGCGGGCCGCCGCCGGTGACAGGCCTGCCTCGACACGGGCCGCGTGGGCACGCGGGTGCTTGACGTTCCACCACCGGACGCCGCCGACGTGGCTGTGCGCGCCGGGCCCGATCCCCCACCAGTCGTCGCCCCGCCAGTACGCGAGGTTGTGCCGGCACGCGTCGTCCGGCGTGCGGGCCCAGTTCGACACCTCGTACCAGTGCAGGCCGGCGGCCGTCAGCAGGTCGTCGGCGAGCTCGTACTTGGCCGCCTGATCGTCGTCGTCGGGGGCCGGCAGCTCGCCGCGGCGCACCTGGGCGCCCATCTTCGTGCCGGGCTCGACGACGAGGGCGTACGCCGAGACGTGCTCGACGCCCGTGGCCAGCGCCGCTTCCACGGAGGTGCGCCAGTCGTCCAGCGACTCCCCCGGCGTGCCGTAGATCAGGTCGAGCGACGTGCGCAGGCCGGCGTCACGCGCCCAGGCGACGACGTCGGGGATGCGCGCCGGGTCGTGCGTGCGGTCGAGGGTCGCCAGCACCCGCGGCACCGCGGACTGCATGCCGAACGAGACCCGCGTGAACCCCGCCGCCGCGAGCGCCGCCAGGGACGCCGGGGTCACCGAGTCCGGGTTCGCCTCGGTGGTCACCTCGGCGTCGGTGGCCAGCCCCCAGGCGTCCCGCACCGCCGCCAGCATCGCGGCCAGGTCGGCCGCCGGCAGCACGGTCGGTGTGCCGCCACCGACGAACACGGTGGAGACATCCCGCGGCGGCAGGCCCGCCTCGTGGAGCACCCGTGCCGCGAGACCCACCTCGCGCGCCGCCGTCACGGCGTAGGCCGCCTGGCTCGCGCCGCCACCCAGCTCCGCGGACGTGTAGGTGTTGAAGTCGCAGTAGCCGCACCGTACCCGGCAGAACGGCACGTGCAGGTAGACGCCGAACGTGCGCTCGGCGGCCCCGACCGCGGCCGAGGCGGGCAGGGCGCCGTCGTCGGGCGCGGGGTCGCCGTCCGGGAGCGCGGGCATGGCGCCATCGTGCCATCCGGGCCCGACGGCTCTTGCTTCGAGCGCACGCGCACTCCTAGCGTCGACGGGCATGAGCACGGCAGTCGTCGGGCGGACCTACGCGATCGAGGAGGTCGGCCGGCTCACCGGCCTGACCCCGCACACACTGCGCTACTACGAGCGGATCGGGCTGCTTGAGACCGTGCCGCGTGCGGCGAGCGGCCACCGGCGCTACACCGAGGCGGATCTCGGGTGGGTCCGGTTCGTCGTCATGCTGCGTCAGACCGGCATGTCCATCGCCGACTCGCTGCAGTTCATGGAGCTCACCCGGGCCGGCGACCACACCGTTCCCGAGCGCGTCCGCGTGCTGCGCGAGCACCGCGACGAGCTGGTGGCCCAGCTCGCCGTGCTGCAACGGCACCTCGGCGCGATCAACCGGAAGATCGACGTCTACGAGGGTCTGCTGCACGAGCGCTCCTGACGGCTTGACCTCGAGTGCGCTCGAACGGGCAGCCTTCTCGTCCGTGGCACCGAGCTGCGGGGCCGGGAGGGGACGAACGATGAAGACCGCACCGCTGGGGGCCTCAGGGATCGAGGTCAGCGCACTGGCGCTCGGCTGCATGCAGATGGGCACCCGGATGGCCGACGAGGCCTCGTTCGGGATGCTCGACCGGTATGCGGCGCACGGAGGCGCGTTCCTCGACACGGCGGACTGCTACGCGTGGTGGTGGGACCAGGGCACCGACGGCGGGCAGAGCGAGGACGTGCTCGGCCGCTGGATGGCCGCCCGCGGCAACCGCGACGAGGTGTTCGTCGCCACCAAGGGCACGGCACGGATCGACGACGTCGCGCGAGCCTGGCCCGCCAGCGCAGCCGCACCCGACTGGGACTACGCCCGCGACCACTTCGTCGGCGCGGCCACGCTCCGCGAGAGCCTCGAAGCAAGCCTGCGCCGTCTGCGCACGGACCGGATCGACCTGTACTACGTGCACGTCGACGACCGGCGCACGCCGCTGGAGGAGTCGCTGGGCACGCTGGCGTCGTTCGTCACCGAAGGCAAGGTCCGTCACCTCGGCTGGTCGAACGTGCGCACGTGGCGGATGGAGCGCATCCGGCAGCTGTGCGCCACGAACGGCTGGCCCGCCCCGGTCGCCCTCCAGGAGGAGTACTCCTACCTACGACCCGACCCGGGCGTGGACGACGCGGGGGTCACCGGCGGCGAGCAGCTCGACTATCTCGCGGCCCACCCGGATCTGACGCTCGTCGCGTACTCCCCCGTCCTCAAGGGGCTCTACGACCTGCCGCCCGAACGGCGCGGCAGTGTGGAGATCGCCGGACGGTACTCGAGCCCGGACACCCTCAGGCGGCTGGCCGCCGTCCGGCTGGTGGCCGACGAGCTGGGCGTGCTGCCGAGCCAGGTGGTGCTCGCCTGGCTGGCGCAGCACAGCCCGCGGGTGATCCCGGTGATCGGCACCGCGACGCCGGAGCGGCTCGACCGGGCGGTCGCTGCTCTGGAGCTCGGCCTGTCGACGGACCAGCTGGCGCAGCTCGCGGCCGGGTGACGACGGGGCCCCGGGTCCGTCGCGCCCGGGGCTACTTCTTCTGCTTGTCCTTGTCCGACGGCGACGCGTCGGAGGACAACGCGGCGATGAAGGCCTCCTGGGGCACCTCGACCCGTCCGATGGTCTTCATCCGCTTCTTGCCCTCCTTCTGCTTCTCCAGCAGCTTGCGCTTGCGCGTGATGTCGCCGCCGTAGCACTTGGCGAGCACGTCCTTGCGGACGGCGCGGATGGTCTCGCGCGCGATCACCCGGGCGCCGATCGCCGCCTGGACCGGCACCTCGAACTGCTGGCGAGGTATGAGGTCCTTCAGCTTGGCGGTGATCGCGACGCCGTACGCGTACGCCTTGTCCCTGTGGACGATCGCGCTGAACGCGTCGACCGTCTCGCCCTGGAGCAGCAGGTCGACCTTGACCAGGTCCGCGGCCTGCACGCCGTCGGGCTCGTAGTCCAGGCTGGCGTAGCCGCGGGTGCGGCTCTTCAGCGCGTCGAAGAAGTCGAAGACGATCTCCGCCAGCGGCAGCCGGTAGCGCAGCTCCACACGGTCCGCCGAGAGGTAGTCCATGCCCTGCAGGTCCCCGCGGCGGGCCTGGCACAGCTCCATCACGGTGCCGACGAACTCGGTCGGCGTGAGGATGGTCGCCTTGACCACCGGCTCGCGGACCTCGGTGATCTTGCCGGCCGGGAACTCGCTGGGGTTGGTGACGCGGATCTCGGTGCGGTCCTCCATCGTCACGTCGTACTCGACGTTGGGCGCCGTCGAGATCAGGTCGAGGTCGAACTCGCGCTCCAGCCGCTCCCGGACGATCTCCAGGTGGAGCAGCCCGAGGAACCCGACGCGGAACCCGAAGCCGAGCGCCACCGAGGTCTCGGGCTCGTAGTGCAGCGCGGCGTCGTTGAGCTTGAGCTTGTCCAGGGCGTCGCGCAGGTTCGGGTAGTCGGAGCCGTCGATCGGGTACAGCCCCGAGAACACCATCGGCACCGGGTCGCGGTACTCGGACAGCGCCAGCTTCGCCGGCTTGCCCGCGTTGGTGATCGTGTCGCCCACCTTCGAGTGGCGCACGTCCTTGACGCCGGTGATGAGGTAGCCGACCTCGCCCGCGCCCAGGCCGCTGGTCGGCACCGGCTCCGGGGAGATCACGCCGATCTCCAGCAGCTCGTGGGTGGCGTGGGTGGACATCATCGCGATCCGCTCGCGCGGGTCCAGGTGGCCATCGACCACGCGCACGTATGTCACCACGCCGCGGTAGGTGTCGTAGACGGAGTCGAAGATCATCGCCCGGGCCGCGGCCTTCGCGTCACCGGTGGGGTGCGGCACCCGCTCGACGATCCGGTCGAGCAGCGCACCCACTCCCGCGCCCGTCTTGCCGGAGACGCGCAGGCACTCCTCGGGCTCGACCCCGATGAGGTGCGCCAGCTCCTCGGCGTACTTGTCCGGCTGCGCCGCCGGCAGGTCGATCTTGTTGAGCACCGGGATGATCGCCAGGTCGTTCTCCAGCGCCAGGTACAGGTTGGCGAGCGTCTGGGCCTCGATGCCCTGCGCGGCGTCCACCAGCAGCACGGCGCCTTCGCAGGCGGCGAGCGACCGGCTCACCTCGTACGTGAAGTCGACGTGCCCGGGCGTGTCGATCATGTTGAGCGCGTAGGGCGTGCCGGCGTGCTCCCACGGCATGCGCACGGCCTGCGACTTGATGGTGATGCCGCGCTCGCGCTCGATGTCCATCCGGTCCAGGTACTGCGCCCGCATCGCCCGGTCGTCGACCACGCCGGTCAGCTGCAGCATCCGGTCGGCCAGCGTCGACTTGCCGTGGTCGATGTGCGCGATGATGCAGAAGTTGCGCAGCAGCTCCTGCGGGGTCGCCGCAGGGCGGATGCGCTCCGCGTCGGCGGCGCTGGGGATGGGGCTCACGGGTCTCCACGGACGAGGGACGGCGTCGCCTCCATGGTCCCATGCTGCGGGCCCGGTTCGTGCTGCGGGGGCCTTCGGTCCACGCGGCGACGTTGGTCCTCGGACGACGTCTCGGGGCCCGTGGCACCATGCGCGTGTGCCCGGACTCGACCACCTCACGTTGCTCCACGGATTCCAGGACGAGTTCCTCGCGACGATCCCGCGCGTCGACCCGGCGGCGCCCGTGACGGCCTGCGCGCCATGGCGGGTGCGCGAGCTCGTCGTGCACCTGGCCCGCGTCCACCACTGGGCGGCCGGGCGTGCCCGGCGGAAGACGGAGACGCCGCTGGGGCGCGGCCCGTTCGACCTCGTCGAGCTCTACGGCACCTGCGCTGCCGAGCTGCGCGCGACGCTCGGCGAGCTCGACCCCGGGGCGCGGGCCGCGACGCTCGTCGGCCCCGGACCGGTGGCGTTCTGGCACCGCCGCCAGCTGCACGAGACGCTGGTGCACCTGTGGGACCTGCGTGCGGCCGACGGCCTCGACGCCTCCGCGGACCCGGCGGTCTGGGCGGACACGGTGGACGAGGTCGTGACGATGTGCGAACCGCGGCAGGTCCGCGCCGGCCGCATCCCGCCGCTCGCCCGGGGCGTCGCGCTGGCCGCCGACGACGACCCAGGCCGGTGGCTGCTCGGCGCGCAGCAGCCGGTCGCTCCCGTGGTGACGGCCAACGTCACGGTCACCGGCCCGGCGAAGGCTCTCGCGCTGGTCCTGTGGCACCGGCTGACGCCGGACGAGGCCGGGGTGACGGTGACCGGCGAGCGCGCCGTACTCGACGAGGTGCTCGCGACGCGCATCACGCCGTGAGGCCCTGCGCTGCGCTCCGGGTCACGCCGAGCGCTCGTTGTCGGCGCGCCGCTGCGCTGCGCTCCGGGTCACGCCCAGCGCTCGTTGTCGGCGCGGCCCTGCGCTCCGCTGCGCTGCGCTCCGGGTCACGCCCAGCGCTGGTTGTCGGCGCGGCCCTGCGCTCCGCTGCGCTGCGCTCCGGGTCACGCCTCCGGCGTGATCTCCACCGTCACCACGAGCTCCTGCGTGCTCGCTCCGGCGTAGATGCCACGCAGCGGCGGCACGTCCTCGTACGAGCGGCCACGGGCCAGGACCACGTGGTGCTCGCCCACCGGCCACAGGTTCGTCGGGTCCAGCGGGCGCCAGCCACCGGCCCAGTACTCCACCCAGGCGTGGGACTCGCCCGTGACGGTCTGGCCGATCGCACCGTCCGTCCGCGGGTCGAGGTAGCCCGACACGTACCGCGCCGGGATGCCCACGGCATGCAGCGCGCCCAGAGCGAGGTGCGTGATGTCCTGGCAGACGCCCTTGCGCACCGCCCACGCCTCCGCCGCGGGCGTGTGCACCGAGGTGATGCCCGGGATGTACTCCATCTGCTCGCGGACGGCGCGCCCGACGGCCTCCGCGGACTCGTCCGGCCCCAGCCCCGCCGCGGCGTCGCGGGCCAGCTCGACGACCTCCGCCGGCGGCTCCGTCGACGCGGTGTCCGCCAGGTGCTCGGCGAGCCGGTCGCGCAGGGCCGGGCTGCGCAGCTCGTCCCAGTCGGCCGTCGCACGCAGCGGCGACGGCTCGTCGACCTGCACCAGGTGCTCGGCCGTGATCACCAGCGACTGGTGCGGCGTCAGCACCTCGAACGCCGTGACGGCGGTCCCCCAGTAGTCACGGAAGGTCGACTGCCAGGTGCACGGCTGGATGTCCAGACGGGTCGACAGCACCGTCTGGCCGGTGCGCGTCAGCGGGGTCACCCGGGCCTCGTTGTACGAGGCGACCGCGGGCTCGTCGTACCGGAACGTCGAGGTGTGGACGATCCTCAGGCGGCTCACAGCGCCTCTCCCATCCAGCTCGTCACGAGCCCGCTCGGGAAGTACCGCATCCGGATCGCGTCCGACGCCGCGGCGCAGGCGCGCTGCACCAGCTCCATCTCGCGCGGCAGGTCGTCGAGGATGTCGATGAGCGGGCGGTACTCCAACGAGGTGCGCACGTGCCCGATGTGCCGGCGGGCGTCGTCGACGCTGGCACGGTCGGACACCGGCTCCAGACCGGTCAGGCACTCCTCGGCCTGGCTGAGGGCGTGGATGATCGAGCGCGGGAAGAGCCGGTCCATCAGCAGGAACCCCGCCGCCCGCTCGTCGGACACCGACCCGCGGTAGGTGCGCAGGAACGCCTCGTAGGCGCCGCAGGAGCGCAGCAGGTCCACCCAGCTGGGTCCGGCAGCGCCGGCGAGGGCCCGCGTGGTCAGCAGCCGCGCCGTCATGTCCGCCCGCTCGATGGAGCGGCCGAGCACCATGAAGTGCCACGTCTCGTCGCGCGACATCGCCGAGTCGACGATCCCCGCGTGGACCGCGGCCCGTTCACGCACCCAGGTGAAGAAGTCGTGCGACCGGCCGAGCAGCATCCGCTGCGGCAGGTGGGTCCAGGTGGTGTTCAGGCTCTCCCACAGCTCGGTGGAGATGATCTCCCGCACACGGCGGGCGTTCTCCCGGGCAGCGCCGAGCGACCCCGCGACGGACGAGGGCGCGTCACGGTCCCACGCGAGCCAGGTGAGCACGTCCTCGCGGCCGATCTCGGCGTGGTCCACCGGCACGCCGCGGTCCATCACGGACAGCAGCGAACGGCAGGCGAGGTCCTCCTCCGCCCACGGGTCCTCCGCGATCAGCTGGACGTGGACGTCCAACAGGCGCGCGGTGTCGTCGGCCCGCTCGACGTAGCGGCCGATCCAGAACAGCGACTCCGCGATCCGGCTCAGCACCTCGCGCCGCCCGTCTGCTGCTGCTGCATCGCCTGGACCGCGAACGCGTCCGGGCCGGCGTCGATGGGCACCGAGGCGTCCTTCGGCACGGCCTTCGGCAGGACACCGCGGTGCGGGTCGGCGCGACGCGGCAGCGCGCCGCCGAGCACCCAGGTGTCCTTCGAGCCGCCGCCCTGCGAGGAGTTGACGACGAGCTGGCCCTCCGGCAGGGCCACCCGGGTCAGGCCGCCGGGCAGCACGAACACCGTGTCGCCGTCGTTGACCGCGAACGGGCGCAGGTCGACGTGTCGGGGCCGCAGCCCGTCGTCGACGAGCGTCGGCACGGTGGACAGCTGCACCACGGGCTGTGCGATCCAGCCACGCGGATCCGCCAGCAGCCGGCTCCTGAGCGTGGCGAGCTCGCCCGCCGAGGCGAAGGGGCCCACCACGATCCCCTTGCCGCCGGAACCGTCCACCGGCTTGACGACGAGCTCGTCGATCCGGTCCAGCACCTCCTCCAGCGCTCCCGGGTCCTCGAGCCGCCAGGTGTCGACGTTCGCGAGGATCGGCTCCTCGCCGAGGTAGTACCGGATGAGGTCGGGCACGTAGGTGTAGAGCAGCTTGTCGTCCGCGACGCCGTTGCCCACCGCGTTCGCGATCGTCACCGTGCCGTTGCGCGCGCACGTCATCAGCCCCGGGCAGCCCAGGAAGGAGTCGGAGCGGAACACCACCGGATCGAGGTAGTCGTCGTCCAGCCGCCGGTAGATGACGTCGACGCGGCGCCGGCCCTGAGTGGTGCGCATCCAGACGCGGCCGCCCGCGCAGAACAGGTCGCGCCCCTCCACCAGCTCGACGCCCATCGACCGCGCCAGCAGCGTGTGCTCGAAGTAGGCGGAGTTGTAGACCCCCGGGGTGAGCACCACGACGGTCGGGTCGTCGATGCCCGGCGGCGCCGCGGCCGTCAGCGCGGCCAGCAGCCGACGCGGGTAGTCCGCCACGGGCCGGATCCGCAGCGCGGCGAACAGCTCCGGGAACGTCTGCGCCATCGAGCGCCGGTTCGCCAGCACGTAGCTGACTCCGCTGGGCACGCGCACGTTGTCCTCGAGCACCCGCCAGGTGTCCTCGCCGTCGCGGATGATGTCGATGCCGGACACGTGCACCCGCACGCCGTTGGGCGGGACGATGCCGCGCACCGCCCGGTGGAAGTGCGACGACGAGACGATGACCGACCGCGGCACCACGCCGTCCTGCACGCACTCCTGCGGCCCGTACACGTC
>DASWOL010000182.1:0-11854 GCA_036398695.1 Cellulomonas sp.
CGGGGCGGTGTTCTCCTCCGAGGAGCCCGGCTCGGCCTGCATCGTCGTCGACGAGGCGCGTGGCGTGATCGTCGGCGCGACATTCGTGGGCCCTGAGGTCGCGGAGATGCTGCACGCCGCGACCATCGCCATTGTCGCGCAGGTGCCGTTGACCCGGCTGTGGCACGCGGTGCCTGCGTACCCCACCCGCAGCGAGGTGTGGCTCAGGCTGCTCGAGACCTACGGCCTCTGAGAGGTCGCACCGGGCCCGCCCTCCTGAGGGGCCGGGCCCGGTGCGGCCATTCCTGGTGTGGCCGTGGTCAGCCCGCCAGGCTCCCGTCCGACGAGAGCACCAGTCCGAGCGTGACCTTGCCCTGCTGGATCGCGGCCTTGCTCAGCGGCCCACCGGCGTCCAACGAGACGAAGTCCGTGACGTCCATCCCGTAGGTGCTGACCAGCCCCGGCTCGCAGAAGGGACGGTCGGGGCACTCGGGC
The DNA here is from genome assembly GCA_036398695.1 of Cellulomonas sp. Taxonomy (GTDB): domain Bacteria; phylum Actinomycetota; class Actinomycetes; order Actinomycetales; family Cellulomonadaceae; genus Cellulomonas. Next base: position 475 of record DASWOL010000182.1, read on the forward strand.
GGCCCCCCCAGCGTGATCCCGCCGCACGCCGCGGCCAGGTCGCTCAGCGTCTTGACGTTGTGCTGCTGGGCGAAGGCGGTGGTCACGGCGAACGCGTTCTGGTCCTGCGCGGCGGCCGGGGTGCCGAAGGTCAGCCCGACCTTGCCGCCGAGGCCCTTGAGCGCCGTCACCGTCGCGTCGAGGTCGGAGCTGGCCAGCGCCGTGGCGTTGGCGCCGTTGATCTTCTTGTTGAGGAACTCCGTCAGTGTGCCGGCGTACTCGGGCACCACCGTGAGATCGCCGCGCTCCAGCGCGGGCTCGTAGGTCTCGCGGTTGCCGATGGTCTGGGTGGTCGCGTCGAACCCGGCCGCGCGCAGCACGGCCGCGTAGATCTCGGCGAGCGTGGCGCTCTCGGAGAAGTTCGCGGCGCCGACGAGCACCTTGGCGCCGGCACCCACCTGCTGCTGGGTGCCGAGCTTCTGGTCGGTCACGTACTGCGTGGCAGCCTGGGTCGAGGTCTGCCGGTCGACGTCCACCGCCTTGTTGAGGGCGATGAGCTTCGGGGTGTCGAGCGTGGCCGAGACGGCGTCCAGCACGGCGAGGAGCTGGGGCGACGTCGTGGCTGCCGCCGCGTTGACGGCGGGGATCACGTTGTCGACGGTCTGCAGGTGCTTGTCGTCCTGCAGCACGACGAGCTGGTTGCCGGCGACCGGGGTGCACGCGGCGAGCGCGACGGCGGCGGACGAGGACGGCGAGGCCGGGGTGGGGGCACCGGTCCCGCCTCCTGACGAGCCGGGTGCCCCGCACCCGGCAAGGACGAGGACGGACGTGGCGATGGCGACGAGCACGGGCTGGCGACGCATGGGACTCCCTCGGGTCGGTCTGGGCGCCGGACGCGCGTTCACCGTAACCAGGCCCACCGACATTGGCTTCCCGAATGCTCGTCGGGCTGCTCGCCGCCTCAAGCTGCGCGCCGCGTCCGCAGGGCGAACGGCCTGGTCAGGACCTGTTCAGGACACGCCACTTGCTGAGCATGCGGTGAGCACCTGGCGAGCACCTCGTGAGCACCTGGTGAGCACCTGGTGAGGAGCCGGTCAGGCGCCGGTCAGGCGCGCCCGGTCCCGCATCGGAGCCGGCGTCAGCACCCGTTGCCCGAGGGCGAGCGCACCCTCGACCGCCAGGCACAGCAGCGCGACGACGAATCCGCCGCCCACCACCTGGCCGTACCGCTGCGTCGCGAAGCCCGTGACGATGATGGTGCCCAGCCCACCACCGCCGACGAGCGCGGCGAGCGGCACGGTGGCGACCACCTGCACGGCCGCGGTGCGCAGACCCGCCGCGATCAGCGGCAGCGCCAGAGGCAGCTCGACGGTCGCCAGCACGCGGCCCGGCGACATCCCCATGCCGCCGGCGGCGTCCCGCGCCGCGGGGTCGACCTCGCGCACGCCGGTGAACGCGTGCGACAGGATGGGCGGGATGGCGAACAGCGCGGCGGCGAGCACGGTAGGCCGGTCGCCGAAGCCCAGCCCGGTGGTGGCGAAGATGAACAAGAGCGCCAGCGTCGGCAGCGCGCGCGACGTGTTCGACGCGACGACCGTCAGTCCCCCGCCGCGCGGTCGGTTCCCCAACCACACGCCGAGCGGCAGCGCGACGACGGCGGCGAGCACGACGGCAACCGCCGACATCGCCAGGTGCTCGGCGGTCAGCGCCGGCACGCCGTGGGGACCCCGCCAGTTCAGCGGGTCGTTCAGCCAGCGCAACGTCTGCGCCAGCACGCCGTCGCCGTTCACCGCCGCCCCCGGGCCCAGGGAGTCGCCAGCCGTCCGGCCAGCCACAGCACCACGTCGGCGACCAGGGCGATCGCCAGCGTCAGCAGCGTCGCGGTGACGATCTCCGCCCGGTAGAGGCTGGTGAACCCGCGGTACATCAGCTGTCCCAGGCCGCCGTAGCCCACGACGACCCCGATGGTCACGAGTGCCACCGTGCTCACCGTCGCCAGCCGCAGCCCGACGACCACGGACGGCAGGGCGTTCGGCAGCTGCACGGTGAACAGCACCCGTGCGGGGCTCTGACCCAGCCCGCGCGCCGCGTCCGTCACCGCGGGGTCCACGCCGCGCAGCCCGACGAGGACGTTGCGCACCAGCACGAGCAGCGCGTACGTCACCAGCCCGACGAGGACGGTGGTCCGCCGGTCCCGCAGCACGGGGTAGAGCACCGCGAAGAGCGCAAGCGACGGGATGGTGTAGAGCACCCCGCTCAGGCCGACGACGAGCCCGGCCAGCCGCGGGCGTCGGTACGCGAGCAGCGCCAGGGGCAGCGCGATCGCCGCGGCGATCGCCACGGCCTCCACCGTCAGCAGGACGTGCTGGGACAGCGCCGTCGCGATGTCGGCGCGGTTGGCCCGGACGTAGGCCCAGGAGAACCACGGGTTGGGGGCACCCACGGAGGCACCGTAACCGCGCCGACCGACACGTGTCGGACCACGCGGGTAGCGTCGACGTCCGTGAGCCCCGAGTCCCCCGTGCCCGCCGAGCCGGCGGCCGCGATCGAGTTCCGGGGCGCGCGCGCCGAGTACGCAGATGGCACGGTGGCAGTCGCCCACCTCGACCTGCAGGTGCGTGAGCACGAGCTGATGGTGCTCGTCGGGCCGTCCGGCTGTGGCAAGTCGACGACGTTGCGGATGGTCAACCGCCTCGTGCCGCTGGCGGCCGGGCAGGTGCTGGTCGGCGGGCAGGACGTGGCCGCGACGGACGCCGTGGCGCTGCGCCGGCGGATCGGCTACGTCATCCAGAACGTCGGGCTGTTCCCGCATCGAACGGTCGCCGCGAACGTCGGCACGGTCCCCACGCTGCTCGGGTGGGGCCGGGACAGGGTGCGCTCGCGCACGGCCGAGATGCTCGAGCTCGTCGGGCTGCCCGCGTCGACCTACGCGCGGCGCTACCCGCACCAGCTGTCCGGCGGCGAGCAGCAGCGCGTCGGGGTGGCGCGCGCGTTGGCGGCCGACCCGCCGGTGCTGCTGATGGACGAGCCGTTCGGTGCCGTGGACCCCATCGGGCGGCGCCGGCTCCAGGAGGAGTTCTGGCGCATCCAGCGAGCGGTCGGCACCACCGTGATCTTCGTGACGCACGACGTGGACGAGGCGGTGAGGCTCGGCGACCGGATCGTCGTGATGAGCAGCGGCGGGCACCCCGAGCAGGTGGCCGACGCGGTGACGCTCCTGGCGCGCCCCGCGGCGGGCATGGTGACCGACTTCGTCGGGGCGGGCCGCACCGCCCGCCTGCTGCCTATCACCGAGATCGACCGTGCCGACCTCGAGCCGCCCGTCGCCGGGGTCCGGGACGAGGCGGAGGCAGGGCCGGTGCTGCGGCTCGGCGACCGGCTGGACGCCGCGCTGGCCGCACTGGTCGCGCGCGACGCCGTCGACGTCACGGACGGGCGGACGGTCGTCGGTCGGCTGACCGCCGATGGCGTGCTGCACGCGCTGCGCCGGGTGGTCGCCGAGGCGCCCGACGAGGAGACGGACTCCGCCGGCGTCGCCGGCGCATGACGACAGGACCAGGAGAGGTACGACGATGCAGGTAGCAGACATCCTCGTCGACGCGTTCGGCAGGATCCACGACGAGGTCGAGGCGGTCCTCGCCGGGCTGGACGACGAGACGCTCGGCGCACGGGTCGACCCGGACGCGAACTCGATCGCGTGGCTGGTCTGGCACCTCACCCGGGTGCAGGACGACCACGTCGCCAAGGCGTTCGACGTCGAGCAGGTGTGGACGGCACAGGGCTGGGCCGACAAGTTCGCACTGCCGTTCCCGGTGGCCGACCACGGCTACGGACAGACGTCCGCGCAGGTCGGGGAGCTCTCCGGCATCGGCGGGGACCTGTTGCGCGGCTACCACGAGGCGACGTGGCGCACGAGCGTGCAGCTGGTGGAAGCGGTGAGCCCTGACGGCCTCGACCGCATCGTCGACACGCGCTGGAACCCGCCCGTCACATTGGGCGTGCGGCTGGTCAGCGTCGTCGCGGACGACCTGCAGCACGTGGGCCAGGCGGCCTTCGCGCGCGGGATGCTCGAGCGGCGCGCCCGCTGACCCGTCTTTCGCGCCGCTCGGCGGTCGCCATCATGTCGACTGCCGCGGGCATGGACGCACGGGTTGCTCGGTTGCAGGGGCCATGACCACCATCGGCTTCATCGGTTCCGGCCACATCGGCTCCCAGCTCGCTCGCCTTGCCGTCGCGCACGGCTACGACGTCGTCGTCAGCAACTCCCGCGGTCCCGAGACGCTCGCCGCCCTCGTCGCGGAGCTCGGCCCGCACGCGCGGGCGGCGACACCGGCGGACGCGGCGGCGGCGGCGGATCTCGCCGTGGTGACCATCCCGCTGCGCGCCGTCGACACGGTGCCGGTCGAGCCGCTCGCGGGCAAGGTCGTCGTCGACACGAACAACTACTACCCGCAGCGCGATGGCCACATCGACGAGCTCGACCAGGAGACGACCACCGTGTCGGAGCTGCTCCAGCGCCACCTGCCTACGTCGAAGGTGGTCAAGGCCTTCAACCACATCGTGTTCGCGGACCTGACCACCGACGGTTCGCCGTCGGGCACGCCGGGGCGTCGCGCCCTCGTCGCGGTCTCCGACCATGACGACGCACGCGCCCGGGTGGCAGGGCTCATCGACGAGTTCGGCTTCGACCCGGTCGAGGTGTCGCCGTTGTCGGAAGGATGGCGCATCCAGCGCGACACCCCGGGGTACGGCGTCCGCCGCACGGCCGACGAGCTGCGCGCCGCGCTCGCCGCCGCCAAGCGGTACTGGGACATGTGATGCCGGCGGCCGGCGTCGAGGAGTACCTCGCGGGGTTCCCGCCCGGGCCGCAGGAGGTGCTGCGCGGGCTGCGGGCGGCGATCCTGCGGGGCGCGCCCGGCACGCCGGAGTCGATCCGCTACCGCATGGCGGCGTTCCACCTGGGCGGGCGCACGTGGTTGCACCTCGGCGGCTGGGCCAGGCACGCCGGCCTCTACCCGGTGCCGCGGTTCGACGACCTCGAGGACCGCGTCGCCCCGTACCGGACCAGCGGGTCGACCGTGGCCCTGCCGTACACCGTCGCCGTCCCCTACGACCTCGTCGAACAGCTCGCCGCCCATATCGCGAGCCCGGAGCAGTAGCCCGCGCCGCGTCGAGGAACGTCAGTCGACAGGCGAGCGGAACAGCACGTTGCGCCCGACGATGCCGGGCCGCCAGTCGTCCCGCTCCCAGTGCGACGGCTCGTAGCCCAGATCCGCGAGCCGCTTGACCACCTCGTCGACGGACGTGTCGAACCGGTCGAGGTGGCGGTCCTCGAGCTCCAGCAGCAGGTGCGGCCGGAACCGTCGCAACGTCTGGTCGGCGCTTGCGAGCAGCCGGCCCTCGGCACCCTCGACGTCGGCCTTGACGAGGTCCAGCCGCGTCAGGCCGAGCCGCTCGACGAGCGCGTCGAGCGTGTCCACCCGCACGTCGATGGAGCGGTGCCGGCTGAACTCGGCGTTGGAGCCGAGCCCGTTGGTGCCGTCGGCGAGGAACGTGCGGCCGTGGACCCGCACCACGCCGCGGCTCGGCTGGGACAGGTGGCCCTGGCCGGGCTGGTCGCCCAGCGCGAGGTGATGGATGGTCACGTTTCGCGCGCCGACCAGCCACCTGCCGAATCGCAGCAGCCGGCCCAGGTCGGGCTGCGGCTCGACGGCGTGCACGGCACCCGAGGGCCCCACGAGGTCCGCCAGCGACCACGTGTACAGCCCGAACTCCGCGCCGACGTCCAGGCACACGGCGCCCGGTTCCACGAGCCCCTCGAGCCCGAGCACCTCGTCCTCGACGAACGGCGCCCGCCGGGCCGCGCCGCGCAAGGCTGAGGCGAGCGCGGACAGTCGTCTCGAGGACCGAAGCGGCATGTCATGCACCCTAGCGACGCGCCCGGCACAGTGGCGCGTGCGCTGCAGACGCCGAGACACGGCAGCGCCGCGGACTGCTTCGCCCCATGGGCTCAGAAAGCCGCTCGGCGTGCCGATCGGGAGGCGAGGACTCGTGCGATCGGAGGACGGGTGGACCGGCGCGGACGGTGGACGCGTGCGAGCGTTGCCTCGCTCGTCGTGCCGCTGTGCGCCCTCTGCGCCCTGGGGACGCCGTGGCGGTACGCGGCCGTGACCGCGGCGAACCTCGTCCCGCTCGTCGTGCTCGGCGTCCAGATGCGACGCGACCGGCGCACCACCCGCACGGCGTGGCTCCTGCTGCTGCTCGGCACCGGCACGCTTGCGCTCCACAACGCGCAGAACCAGGCGGCGCTCGCCACCACCGGCGTTCTCGCGGTCGGCGTGCTGCCCGCCGCGACGCTGGCACTCGGCTACGTGCTGCTCCTGGTGGGTGGCACGCTCGCGACGACGGGGCTCGTCCGCCGCGACCCCGGCGGGATGCTCGACGCGGCGATCATCGGGCTCGCCGCGGCCTGCCTGATGTGGGGCGCCGTGCTGTCGCCCGCTCACCAGCGTCTCGGCTCGAGCATGACGCGGACGGTGTACGAGCTGTCGCTCGTGCTGGTCGTGACGGCGCTGACCGGCGTGATCGCGCGTACTGCCATCGTCTCGCGCGAGGTGCGGGTTCCGGCGCTCTACCTGCTGGGGGCGGTGCTGGCGGCCGACGCGTCGGATGTCACCCTCACGCTGACCGAGAACCCCGCGTCCGGGCTGTCGGCCTGGTGGGCGAGCCTGCCGTGCATCGTCGCGCTCGTCGCCTTCGCGGTCGCCCTGCTGTATCCGTCGGTGCTCGCCACCCCGAGCGTCGAGCGGTCGTCCGGCCGGATCACGCTGTCCCGCGTGGTCTTCCTGGGCGGTGCGCTCACCGTGGGGCCGGCACTCGCCGTGGTGAGGCAGGTGCTCGGCGGACCCGTGGACGTCACCCTGCTCAGTTTGGGCGCGCTGTTCATGGTGCCGCTCGTCGGGGCGCGCATCGGCATGCTCGCCCACGGGCAGGCGCGGGCCGAGCGTCGGCTGGAGGAGCTCGCCTCGCTCGACGAGCTGACGGGTCTGCCGAACCGGCGCGCCCTGACCGAGCGCCTCGACCGCCTGCTCGAGAGAGTGGCGGCCGGCGAGTCTCCCGGCGCTGCAGTGCTCTACATGGACCTCGACGAGTTCAAGGCCGTCAACGACACCCACGGCCACCTGACCGGCGACCGGCTGCTGCGCACGGTCGGTGCGCGCCTGCTCGCGCGTGTGCGGCCCGGCGACCTCGTCGCGCGATTCGGCGGCGACGAGTTCGTCCTGGTCCTCGAGGGCGACCCCGAGACGGTGGGGCACGCCACGGCCGCCGCCGTCGACCGGGCACTGGCCGAACCGATCGCGATCGGTGCCGTCGTCACGTCCGGGCGGGCAAGCATCGGCGTCGCGACCGCGGCACCCGGCATGCGCACCGACGCCGAGGCGCTGCTGCAGCTGGCCGACGCGCAGATGTACCTCAACAAGAGGTCCCGGCAGCAGGCCGACACCTGGCCGCCGGACATTCCTCTGCCGTGGAGCTGATCGGTCACACCGAAGGCCCAACGGCTGCGTATGGGTCCTCCGCCGGCAGGTAGCGGACGGGAATCTCCGGCACCAGGCTCGCCAGCGACTGTGCGGCGTCGGCCATGGCCAACTGCTCGGACGGAAGGTGACCGAGCACGATCATTCCCTTGCGGAAGCCCGCAGTGACGGCGTCGGCCGCATACTCGCCGCTCTCCCATTCATGCCCTTCGCCGATGAGCAGTGCGTCGATGTCGGGGTGCGACAAGGATCGGCGGTTGATCTCGAAACCTCGGAAGCCCACGTTCAGTGCGACGGTGCGCACCGGCTGCTCGGGATCGCCGATGTACCGCGCGGCGCGTGCGCCGGTGATGCGCGCGGCGCGGGCCGCCAGGGTGCCCAAAGCCATCGGTGGATCGATCGAGTACGCGCCCGCCATCTCGGTTCGTTCGCACGGTTGCCAGCCGAGGGCCCTCGCCAGGCTGTGGTCGACGGCGTCGGGGCCGGTGTCGTGGCAGAGGTCGTGCAGATGCCAGACCGTCAGACGGTTCGCCGCGACGAATGCCGACTTGACCGCGTAGACGGGGTCTGCGGTCTCGGTCAGGTATCGCTCCTGCCGGTTGCGGTGGTCGTAGTACAGCGGCTCGTGGGTGACCACGAGGTTCATTCCTCTGGCTGCGGCTTGGTGCAGCACCTCGAGCGTGGCCATGCCAGTCACCGCAATGCCGTCGACCACCCGGTTGGGATCTCCGGCGAGGAAGCCGTCCGCCGTGTCCGGGCGTGCCGGGACCCCGGCGTGGCTGACGAAGCGCGCGACGGCCTCTCGGCACGTCACCATCAGTTCGGCCCGGTTCTGGCCGGGTCGGTACCTGTGCCCGGAACGGGCCCGGTCGACGCCCGCACGACGAGGTGGGTCGCCAGCTCGGTGGCCTGAACTCCGGTGCTCGGGCCGGGCTCCAGCAGTCCCAGCAGGATCTCGGCGGCGAGGCGCCCGGCTTCCTGCAGGGGCGCGGCAACCGTCGTGAGCGCCGGGCGCACGAGGTCGGCGCCAAAGATGTCGTCGCAGCCGACCACGGAGATCTGCCCCGGCACGTCGATGCCACGATCGGCCAGTCGCTCGAGAATCCCGAAGGCCAGCAGGTCGTTGAACGCCAGAACGCCGGTCGCGCCGCAATGGACCACGGCGTCGGCCGCCGCGGCACCGTCTTCCCGACGCGGCACGAACGGGCCAAGCGTGACGACCTCGATCCCCCACTTCGCGGCGGCGGCGGCGATCGCCGCGCGGCGATGCTTGTCCGACCACGAGGTGCGCGGTCCTGCCGCGTACGCGACGCGTCGGTGCCCGAGCGACGCCAGATGACGCAGGCCCTGCAACGCGCCGCCAGGGGTGTCGATGATGACGCTCGGGCCGGCGTCGGGAGGTGCGTCACGGTTGATCGCGACGAGTCGCAGCTGTCGAGCCCAGTCGGCAAGCCGCGCGTCCGGCAGACGTGAGGCGCCGAGGATGACGCCGTCCACGGTGCTGCGCAGCGAGTGGAGCGCTCGTTCCTCGGCGTGAGCCGATTCCTCGGTGTCGACGAGGATGTGCATGTAGCCGGCCTCGCGCAGCCGCGCCTGGGTGCCTCGGACGATGCCGACGTAGAACGGGTTCGACAGGTCGGGGACGACGAGTGCGACCATGGAGGTGCGGCCCGAGGTCAGTGCGCGAGCCGCCCCGTTGGGCGAGTAGCCCAGCTCGCCCACAGCCTCCTGGATCCGGGCTACCGTCGGCGGGCTGATGCGCCCGGGGTGGGCCAGCGCCCGCGAGACCGTCGAGACTGCGACGCCCGCGCGTTCCGCGACGTCCCGCAATGTCGGCGGACGCTCGACCATCGGCGCGTTCCTTCCGGGCTGGTGCGCCTGGGCGGCGCGGGGGCACGTCCCATCATCCTGCCCGGCGACGGTGCTTGGCAACACGGTGGCAAACGTTTGACAGCCCCGTGCCGCGTGCCCTACCTTCTCGAGCACTCCGCCAGGCACAGCCGCCGGCGGGACCCAGGGAGGGAGTCGCAACGATGCGTGCCATCGTTTCGCCGGCCGGCAGGTCGACGTGTGTTGCCCGGTGCCGGCGTTCAGCGTCTCCGATCGCGGGCGGCCGGATGCTGGGCGCCCGGCCCATGCGGCCCCATGGTCTGGTCGACGGCAGGGGCCATCCGTGACGGCCACCACCGCTCTCGCCGAACGCAAGGCGCCCAAGAACAGCTACGTGAACTCTGCCGGTGAGATCGTCGCGGTTCGCCATCGCGGCCGCTGGTCCCGCATCCGCGCAGACTGGCAGCTCTACACGTTAATCCTGCTACCGCTCGTGTTCTTCCTGGTGTTCCGGTACCTGCCGATGCTGGGCAACATCATCGCGTTCCGGAAGTTCCAGTCCGGCGGCAGCATCTTCGGCACCGGACCGTTGACGCTCCGCTACTTCCAGCAGTTCATCAACCAGGACGCCTTCTGGGCCGTGTTCTGGAACAACGTGATCATCGGCCTGACGGCGTTCGTCTTCACGTTCCCTCTGCCGATCATCCTGGCATTGATGCTCAACGAGCTGCGCAGCCAGAAGTTCAAGCGGGTGGTGCAGACGATCTCGTACCTGCCGCACTTCATGTCGGTGGTGATCGTCGTCGGCATCGTCATGGAACTGACGGCGGCCACCGGCATCGTCAACCAGGCGCTGCACGCGATCGTGCCCGGCGCCAGCGACATCATGCTCAACCCCAACGCGGGCCGGCCCATCTACATCGTCTCTGAGATCTGGCAGACCACCGGCTGGGGCACCATCCTCTACCTCGCCGCGCTGACGACCATCGACCCGCAGCTCTACGAGGCGGCTCGCATCGACGGTGCCGGGCGCTGGCGCCAGACGTGGCACGTGACGCTCCCGGGGATCCGGCCGACGATGGTGGTGCTGCTCATCCTCAACATGGGCGCGTTCCTCGCGGTCGGGTTCGAGAAGCTGCTCCTGCTCATCCAGGGCAACCCGCTCTACATGGCCCAGGCCGACGTCATCTCGACCTACGTCTACCGGGTGGGCCTGGCGACGCCCTCCGCGTTCTCGCTCGGCGCGGCCATCGGCCTGTTCGAGTCGCTCATCGGCCTGGTGCTGGTGTTCTCGGCGAACTTCTTCTCGCGTCGATTGGTGGGGTCGAGCCTGTGGTGAACAACGCGGTTGCGACGACGGACATCCGGCGGCGGTCGATGCGGCGCGGCCGGCCCGCACCGACCTGGCCGGCCGGCGTGAGGGACACCACGGGCTACCGGCTCTTCCGGCTGGTCAACGTTGTCCTGCTCGTCGTGGTGGTCGCCATCACGGTGATCCCCTTCGTCAGCGTGCTGGCGAAGGCGTTCTCGTCGGCGGCGTACATCAACTCCGGCCAGGTGACGTTGTGGCCCAAGGGCTGGAACCTCGTGACGTTCCGCACGGTCCTGGCGAACGACACGTTCTGGCTCTACTACCGCAACACGATCGTGTACACGGTGCTCGGCACGCTGATCGCGCTGGCGTTGACGTCGACGTACGCCTACGCGATCTCGCGGCGCCAGCTGATGGGTCGCGGCTTCTTCACCGGTCTCGCCGTCTTCACGATGTTCTTCGGCGGCGGCCTGATCCCCAACTACGTCCTCATCCAGAGGCTCCACCTGATGAACACCATCTGGGCGGTGCTGCTGCCGTCAGCCATCTCGGTGTTCAACCTCCTGGTGATGAAGTCGTTCTTCGAGGGCTTCCCGGCGGAGCTCGAGGAAGCCGCACGAATGGACGGCATGAACACCTACGGCGTGTTCTTCCGCATCGTGCTGCCGCTGTCCAAAGCGGTGCTCGCCGCGATGACGCTCTTCTACGCGGTCAGCTTCTG
>DASWOL010000183.1:0-4417 GCA_036398695.1 Cellulomonas sp.
ACCGCCTGGTGCAGCGCGCGGCGCAGATGGTCGTGGGAGCCCGTGGCCTTGTCGATGACGGCGCCGCCCTGGAGCACGGCCAGCACGGTGGAGGCCAGGTCGTCGACGGGCGCGTCCGCACGCAGCAGGCCGTCGGCACGCATCCGCTCCAGGTCGCCGGCGATCTGTCCGGCCCACCGCTCGTAGGCCTGCGCCACCAGGGAGCGCAGGCCGGGCTCGGTGTCGAGGACCCGGCCGGCCATCGCGGCGACCTGACAGGCATCGTCGCGGGACTGCTGCTCGTGCCGGCGGACCGTCGCGTCCACCCACCGGTCCCAGGCTTGCCAGTTGTCGAGCCGCTCGGACCGGCTCGTGGCGAGCAGTCGGTCCACCTGGCGCTCGGTCGCCGCCGCGCACAGCTCGTCCTTCCCGTTCGGGAAGTAGTGGAACAGCTGGCCCTTGCTGGTGCGCGTGGTGTGCAGCACCTCGTCGACGTTGAAGTTCGCCACCCCGCCCACGACGAGCCGGTCGACCGCCGCCTCGACGATGCGCGCCCGGGTCGCCATGCCCTTGGCCGTCGTCATGCGGCCAGCATAAGGATTCTGGACTTGACAGTCCAGAACTGACGCGCGAGGGTTCTGGGCTTGTGAGTCCAGATTCTCTGGGCTTCGTCGACCGGAGGTCCGACCCATGCCCACTGACAAGCCCGCACGTCTCGACGGCCGCCGCGCCCTCGTCAGCGGCTCCACCTCGGGCATCGGCCGCGCCATCGCCAGGGCACTGGCCCGCGAAGGGGCGACCGTCGTCGTCTCGGGACGCGACGAGCGCGCCGGCATCGCGGTGCGCGACGAGATCCGCGCCACGGGCGGGGACGCGCACGTGCTGCGCGCCGACCTCGCGGAGGGCGGCCGCGCCGTGCGCCATCTGGCCGACGACGCGTCAGCGGCGCTCGGCGGGCCGGTCGACCTGCTGGTGAACAACGCCGCCCAGCTGGTCCCGGCGCAGTCGCTGCTCGAGGCGGGCGAGGACCTGATCGACCGGGCACTGGCGGTCAACGTCAAGGCGCCGTTCCTGCTGACGGCGGCGGTGGTCCCGGGCATGGTCGCGGCCGGCGGCGGCGCCGTCGTCAACGTCGGCTCCATCAACGGATCGACAGGCATGGCGGTCGCCGCGCTCTACGGCGCGACGAAGGCGGCCCTGCACTCCCTGACCGCGTCCTGGGCGGCCGAGCTCGCACCGCGTGGGATCCGGGTCAACGCCGTCGCGCCCGGCCCCACGGCCACCCCCGAGAACGCGCCTGCTCACGATCTCCTCCGGCGCCTGGTCGCCACCGCCCCCGACCGGCGACCGGGAACGGGCGACGAGGTTGCCGACGCCGTGGTGTTCCTCGCCTCGGCCGAGGCCGCGCACATCCACGGGGTGGTGCTGCCGGTCGACGGCGGCTACCTGGCCGCGCGCTGACCGTCACTCGCGCGGCGACCGCGCTACACCCGGTACGCCGCCACGAGCGGGCAGGCGAACAGGTCGCGATCGGCCCGCCCCACGCTGTTGAGGTGCCGGACCACGATGGCGTACGACCGCCCGAGCGACACCTGCGTGTAGGGCACGCCCTGCCCGGCGCAGTACTCGCGCACCATCGGCGCGACCCCGCGCAGGCTCATCGACGGCATGGAGGGGAACAGGTGGTGCTCCACCTGGTGGTTCAGCCCACCCATCGCGATGTCCAGCCACCGGCCGCCGCTGATGTTCCGGCTCATCAGCACCTGACGGCGCAGGAAGTCGATGCGGAAGTCCTTGGGGACCAGCGGCATGCCCTTGTGGTTCGGCGCGAACGACGCGCCCATGTAGAGCCCGAACAACGCGAGCTGCACCGCGAGGAACGCCACCGCCTTCGACGGCGGCATGGCGAGGAACACCAGCGCGAGGCCCCCCCCGAGGCGAGCCGTCAGCAGACCCAGCTCGAGCCACCGGCGCGGCACGGGACCGCGTTCGACGAGCCGCCGCAGGCTCGCGAGGTGCAGGTCGATCCCCTCGACCAGCAGCAACGGGAAGAAGAACCACCCCTGGCGGCGCAGGAACCAGCGACCGAGCGCGGTGCTGCGGTGCGCCACGTCGTCCGGGGTGAACGCGAGCACCGGCAGCTTGATGTCCGGGTCGGAGTCCACCTTGTTCGGGTTGGCGTGGTGCCGGGTGTGCTTGCGCTGCCACCAGCCGTGGGACAGACCCACGACGGCGTTCGCCAGCGCGAGGCTCGCGATGTCGTTGCCACGGCCGGACGCGAACATCTGCCGGTGCGCCGCGTCGTGCGCCAGGAAGGCGCACTGCGTGAGGATCACCGCCGCGGCCGCGGCGACGGCCAGCTGCCACCACGAGTCGCCGACAAGGACGATCGCGGCGACCAGCCCGGCGAGCGCCACCGCCGCCCCGGCGAGGCGCGCCGCGTAGAAGCCGTGCCGCCGGCGCAGGTAGCCCGCCAGGCGCACGCTGCTGGCCAGCTCGGTGAAGGTGCTCGTTGCGGTCGTCGCGCTCATGAGGCTCCTGACCCCGGAAACGACTCGGGCGCCCCGACCGTGAGGTGCGGGGCGCCCGAGGGGAGGCTGGCGACGATCAGATCGCCGTGATGTTCGCAGCCTGCGGGCCCTTGGGGCCCTGCGTGACGTCGAACTGAACCTTCTGGTTCTCCTCGAGCGAGCGGTATCCGCTCGACGCGATCGCGGAGTAGTGCGCGAAGACGTCGGGCCCGCCGTCGTCGGGGGCGATGAAGCCGAAGCCCTTCTCGGCGTTGAACCACTTCACAGTTCCGGTAGCCATGTTTCTCTCCATGCTGTCGGGGGAACGTCTCCCACATCGGGAGCCGGTGATCACGGCGGTCGTCGGCGCGACAGCCGGGGCGAACCCCAAGCAGTCATGACAAGCGAAGCACTGCGACTACAGGTGACACCGTACGGCATCGGGGCGCCGAATGCGCACCCGGAGGCCGGATCGTGACCCTCCGGCCTCGCGCGTAGGCTCGAGAGCCTGATGTCGCACACCCACGACCACCCTGACCACCCTGACCGTCATGACCACGAGCACCCGTCGATCGCCGTCCTGACCGGCGCCGGGATCTCCACCGGCGGGGGCATCCCCGACTTCCGGGGACCGAAGGGCGTGTGGACGCGCGACCCGTCGCAGGCAGAGCTGCTCGACATCGACGCCTACATGGCGAGCGCCGACGTCCGCGAGCGCTGCTGGCTCATGTGGCGCGACCATCCCGCCTGGCGCGCGCACGCGACGGCGGCCCACCGGGCCATCGTCGAGCTGGAGCGGGCCGGCGAGCTCATCGCGGTCCTCACCCAGAACTTCGACGGCCTGCACCAGGCCGCCGGCCAGTCGCCGGGCCTGGTCGTCGAGCTGCACGGCTCCCTGGGCACCACCTCCTGCCTGCGGTGCGCCGAGCAGTGGGTCACGCGCGACGTGCTGGCACGCCTGGCCGTGGAGCCCGACCCGCACCACGCGGGCTGCGGGGGGATCCTCAAGCCCGACATCGTCTACTTCGGCGAGCTGCTGCCCGACGAGGCGCTCCAGCGTGCGGTCGCGGCCGCCCAGGACGCGCAGGTGTTCGTCGCCGTCGGCACCACCCTGCGGGTGCAGCCGGTGGCGAGCCTGGCGGCGATCGCGGCGGACTGCGGCGCGGAGCTCATCCTCGTCAACGACCAGGAGACGCCGTACGACGAGCTGGCGGCGCGCATCGTGCGCGAGCCGATCGACGTGGCCGTGCCGGCGCTCGTCGAGGAGCTGCTCGCCCGCTGAGCCATGGCCTCAGCCCCCGATGTACGCCATCACGTGCTTGACGCGCGTGTACTCCTCGAGTCCGTACATCGACAGGTCCTTGCCGTGCCCGGAGGCCTTGAAGCCGCCGTGCGGCATCTCCGCGACGAGCGGGATGTGGGTGTTGATCCATACGCAGCCGAAGTCCAGCTCCGCGGACATCCGCAGCGCGCGCGACACGTCCCGCGTCCACACCGACGACGCCAGCCCGTACTCCACGCCGTTGGCCGCCGCGAGCGCCTCGGCCTCGTCCTCGAACGTCTGCAGCGTGATCACCGGGCCGAAGATCTCCGTCTGCGACAGGGCGTCCTGCTGGCGCAGGCCGGCGACGACGGTGGGCTCGAGGTAGAAGCCGTGGTCGCCCTGCCGCGAGCCGCCGGCGAGCACCGACGCGTGCGGCGGCACCTGGGCGAGGAACCCCTCGAGGCGCGCCAGCTGGTGCGCGTTGTTCACCGGGGGCACCCACGCGTCCTCGTCGTCCACCGCCCGGCCGTACGTCGTCGTGGCGGCCGCCGCCTGGTCCGCGAGGGCGGCCGCGAACTCGTCGGCCACCTCCGCGGCCACCAGGACGCGGGTGGCGGCGGTGCAGTCCTGCCCGGCGTTGAAGTAGCCGGCCATCGCGATCCCC
>DASWOL010000184.1:0-6659 GCA_036398695.1 Cellulomonas sp.
GGCTGCAGGCCCAGGGTGTGGAACCCGACGCGGGCCAGCTGGTCCAGGCCGGACTCCTCCTGGCCGTTGGCCTCGAGCATCTCCTTGGCCTCCTGCGGCGTGAGCTCGACGAGCTCGGCCTCGAACTTCGCGTCCAGGAAGATCGCGTCGGCGGGGGCCACCGCGGCCCGCAGCTGTGCCTGCAGGGCGGAGTCCGCCAGTCCGGCGTCGTCCGTGTTGAACACGTAGATGAACGGCTTCGTCGTCAGCAGGAAGAACGGCGCGAGCGCCTCGAGGTCCACGCCGGAGCCGTGCAGCACCCGGCCCTCCCCCAGCACCCGGAGCGCGGCCTCGGCCGCCGCGAGCTCGGCGGGGTCGGCCTTCTTGGCGCGGACCTCCTTCTCCAGCCGCGGGACCACCTTGTCCAGCGTCTGCAGGTCCGCGAGCGCCAGCTCGGTGTGGATGGTCGCGATGTCGTCCAGCGGGTCGACGCGGCCCGTGACGTGGACCACGTCGGGGTCGGCGAAGGTCCTGGTCACCACGCAGATCGCGTCGGCCTCGCGAATGTTGGCGAGGAACTTGTTCCCCAGCCCCTCCCCCTCCGACGCACCCTTGACGATGCCGGCGATGTCCACGAAGGACACCGTGGCGGGCACGATGCGCTCGGAGTCGAACAGCTGCGCGAGGACACCGAGCCGGGCGTCGGGCAGCGGCACCACGCCGATGTTCGGCTCGATCGTCGCGAACGGGTAGTTCGCCGCCAGCACCTGGGCCCGGGTCAACGCGTTGAAGAGCGTCGACTTGCCGACGTTGGGCAGACCGACGATGCCGATGGTGAGAGCCACGGCCGACGAGTCTACGGGCGAGCGCCCGGCGGTTCCGGCGCCGTCGGCTACCGTCGGCCCCGTGACAGGGTTCCTCGACCACGTGCTCGGCGCCGCTCCGTGGGCCGTGCTCGTCGTCGTCGGGCTGGTGGTGTTCGCGGAGGACGCGCTCTTCGTCGGCTTCGTGCTGCCGGGGGAGACCGCCGCGATCCTCGGCGGTGTCGCCGCGCACCTGGGCCACGTGCCGCTCGCCGGGGTGATCGCGGTGGTGGTGGTCGCCGCGATCGTCGGCGACAGCGTCGGGTACGAGGTGGGCCGGGTGCTCGGACCCAGGCTGCTGGCCAGCCACCGGCTCGACGGACGGCGCGAGCGGCTCGACCAGGCGCAGGACCTGCTGGCCCGCCGTGGTGGCTGGGCCGTGCTGCTGGGCCGCTGGGTGGCGTTCTTCCGCGCGGTGATGCCGGCGCTGGCCGGCACCGTGCGGATGCGGTACCGGACGTTCCTGCTGTTCAACGCGATCGGTGGGGCGTTGTGGGGCGCGGCGGTGGTGACGGCGGGATATCTGGCGGGCGCCTCGTACGCGGCGGTGGAGAAGGCCGTGGGGCGCGATGCGGCACTCGTCGTGCTCGCCGTGGTGCTCCTCGCGCTGGCGGTGTGGCAGATCCGCAAGCGGCGCCGGGAGGTGCCGGGCGCGGGACCCGAGCCCGACGAGCACTGACGAGGACTGACTAGGTCATCGCCATCAGCCGGCGCAGCAGGTCGGGGCCGGTGCGTTCCAGCACCCGGCCGCCCAGCCGGGCCCCCACCACCAGCACGCCGGCACCCAGCAGCGGTCCGACGGCCAGCGCCACCCAGCCGGCCGCGGAGTGACCGCCGATCACCGCGACCACGCCGAGGACGGTCACGGGCGACGACAACGCCGCCACCAGCGTCCAGCCGGCGATCTGGGTGAGGAACGTCGGCAGCATCGCCCCCTGGCGCTGCGAGAACGGGCTGTCCCCGGACTGGCGCACGGGGTAGACGACGAGCGCCGACGCCACGGAGGCGACCCCGAGCGAGACGCCCGCCATGCCCAGGCCGCAGCCGACGAGCGCGGGCAGGACGCCGGGCCGGTGCGCGAGCAGCGCGCTGATCACGGCGAGCACGACGACCACCACGACGGCGAGCGACGCGGCGGCCAGCGCGCGCCCCCATCGGTCCGCGGCACCCCGCAACGGCGACGCGACGTGCAGCCAGTAGGCCGTGCCGTCGTAGGCGACGTCGGCGGAGATCGACCACCCCATGAGGAAGCCGCTCAGCGGCGCGGCGATCAGCACCAGGCGGCCGCCGGGTTCGACGAGCGCGAAGACGATCGGCAGCACGGGGACCAGGACGACGGCCATCGCGTAGCGCGGGTCGCGCAGCCAGTAGGTCAGGCTCCGGGCCAGGACGGCGCCCAGCGGGGTGGCGGGCACCCGGCCGAACAGGCCGAGGCCGCGGTCGCGTCGCTTAGCGGTGTCCCGGACGGGCTCGACGAGGGCGCGGCCCAGGGCGCGGTCCCAGGCGAACGCCGTGGCGGCGACGGTGGCCAGTGCGACCAGCAGGCGACCCGCCGCCTGGCCCCATCGGCCTGCGGCGACGTCCGGCGCGAGCCCCCACGGCGCGCCGAGCGGCGTCCAGGCCACGACGCGCACCAGCGGCGTGACGTCCACCGCCCGCAGGTCGAAGCCGGCGGGGACGAGCCGGGTCAGCACCGGTCCGGCGACGACGAGCGGAATCAGCACAAGGACCACGCCCGCCTCACGGACGCGGCGCCGCACGACGATGCGCGCCAGCGCGGTGGTCAGCGCACGGCTGCCGAGCAGGCACGTGAGCAGGGCGAGCAGGGCGCCGACGATCGCGGCCGGGACGGCGCGCGGCTCGTGCCACCACAGCACGCTGGTGCCGAGCGCGCCGAGCAGCGTCAGCAGACCCGGCACGCCGACCAGCCCCGCGAGCGTCAGCCCCACCAGCAGCCGTGACCGCGCGATGGGGAACGGCGCGAACCGCGCGGGTTCCATGGTCGCGTCCAGCCCGAAGGCGACCAGCGGCACCACCCACCAGGCCAGGACGAGCGCCGCCCCGGCCAGCACCCCGGTCATCTCCCGGAGCTCGAAGGGCTGGGTGCTGACGTAGCCGAGCGCCCCCAGGCTCACCGCCAGGATGCCCAGCCCGTACAGCACGCCGACGACGAAGCCGACGGTGACCCACGCGCTGCGCCTGAGCCCGTTGACGGTGAGGGTGAGCTTCAGCCGGACGAGGTGTGCAACCACGCCAGCCCCTCCCCGCCGGTGCGGCCGCCGACGAGCTCGACGAAGCGGTCCTCCAGGCTGGCCCCGGCGCGCACCTCGTCGAGCGTGCCTGCGGCCAGGACGTGCCCACCGGCGATGACGGCGACGTGGTCGCACATCCGCTGGACCAGGTCCATGACGTGCGAGGACACGATGACCGTGCCGCCGCCGCGGGCGTAGTCGGTCAGGATGTCGCGGATGTTGGCGGCGGAGACGGGGTCGACGGCCTCGAAGGGCTCGTCGAGCACCAGCAGGCGCGGAGCGTGCACCAGGGCACAGGCCAGGGAGATCTTCTTGGCCATGCCGGCGGAGTAGTCGACCACGAGGGTGTCGCGATCCGCGACGAGGTCGACCGCCGCCAGGAGATCGGCGGTGCGCCGGGTCGCGGTCTCGCGGTCGAGGCCGTGGAGCAGGCCGGCGTAGGTGACCAGCTGGGCTCCGGTCAGGCGGTCGAACAGGCGCACGCCGTCCGGGAGCACGCCGAGCATCGCCTTGCCCCGCACCGGGTCGGCCCACAGGTCCACCCCGTCCACCCAGACGGCGCCCGCGTCGGGGTGCAGCAGGCCGGTCGCCATGAGCAGGGTGGTCGTCTTGCCCGCTCCGTTGGGCCCGACGAGCCCGTAGAACGAGCCCGCCGGGACGTCGAGGTCGAGGCCGGCGACCGCGACCTTGGCGCCGAACCTGCGCCACAGGCCGCGCAGCACGAGGGCGGGGGCGGCGGGCACGAGGTCAGCATAGGGAGAGGCCCCCGGCCGGTCCGGCAGGCCACCCGGATGGCCGCACGGCCCTCGTCGCACGCACCCAGTCCCCCCACTGCCGACGCACGTACGCCGACTGCGACCCCCCTGCGCCGAGCGTTACCCGACTGACGGGCGCATTCGACGAGGACCGGTCGCGCTCGGCGGCGCAGGGCATGTGGGTGGCCGGTGGGACGGTGCTCGCATGGGGATGACGGGGATTGTCGTCGTGGGGGTCGTCGGGCTGGTGCTCGGGGGGGCCGTCGCCTGGGCGCTCGCCTCGGCCCGGGCGGCTGAGCGGGTGCGTCGCGCCGAGCTGGTCGCCGCGCGTGCGCAGGCGACGCTCGACGCGGAGCGGGCGGCGTCCGGCGGGATGGCGGACCGGTTCCGCACGTTGTCGGGCGACGCGTTGGAGCAGGCGTCGGAGCACTTCCTCGCCCTGGCCCAGCAACGGCTCGCTGCCGAGCGGCAGACCCAGGTGAGCGAGCTGACGGCGAAGGAGCAGGCGGTGCGCGCCATGGTCGAGCCGCTGGCGCGCACGCTCGAGCAGGTGCGTGCCGAGGTGGGCATCGCCGAGCAGGCGCGTGCCGCGGGGCAGGCGGCGCTCGGCGAACAGGTCCAGGCGATGCGAACGGCCTCGGAGGCGCTGCGCGGCGAGACGGCGCAGCTCGTCACGGCGCTGCGTGCCCCACAGGTGCGCGGCCGGTGGGGCGAGGTGCAGCTGCGCCGCGTCGTCGAGGCTGCGGGCATGCTGGCGCACGTCGACTTCGCCGAGCAGCAGCAGGTGAGCACGGACGACGGCGCGCTGCGGCCGGATCTCGTGGTGCGGCTGGCGGGCGGCAAGCAGGTGGTGGTCGACGCGAAGGTCGCCTTCCTCGGGTACCTCGAGGCGGCCCAGGCGCCCGACGAGGCGACGCGTGCCGCCAAGCTCGACGACCATGCGCGGCACGTGCGTCGGCACGTCGACCAGCTCGCCGGCAAGCGCTACTGGGACCAGTTCGCGCCCGCGCCCGAGTTCGTGGTGATGTTCGTGCCCGCAGACGCGTTCTGGCTCGCGGCCCTCGATGCCGACCCAGCCCTCGCGGAGTACGCGTTCGACCGGCACGTCGTCGTCGCGACCCCCTCGACGCTGCTCGCCCTGCTGCGGACGGTGGCGTACGCGTGGAAGCAGGACGCGCTCGCCGCGAACGCGCAGGCCGTGCTGTCGCTCGGCAAGGAGCTGCACGGCCGCCTCGCAACGATGGGCGGGCACCTGTCACGCCTCGGGCGCGCGATCGAGAACGCGGCGACGGCGTACAACCAGGCGGTCGGCTCGCTGGAGACGCGGGTGCTGGTCAGCGCACGTCGGTTCGCGGACCTCGGTGTGGTCGAGGGCGAGCTCGACACCCCGTCCCCCGTCGACCCACGACTGGCCACGGTCGGGGCACCCGAGCTCGTCGCCTCGGTGACGGAGCAGGTCGTCGCGCTCGACGACGCGCGAGCGCAAGGCGCCTAGACGGGTTCGCCCGCCGGGGCGGCGTGGCGGGCACCGCGACGCGTGCGGGCCAGGTCGGCGCCGCTGGCCTTCAGGTCGGCGCGCAGCTCGCGCGGCAGGGAGAACATCAGGTCCTCGGTCGCGGTGCGCACCTCGTCGACATCGCCGAAGCCGAGCGCGGCGAGCCGGTCGAGGACGTCGCGGACCAGGATCTCGGGGACGGAGGCGCCCGACGTGACGCCCACGGTGCGCGCTTCCTCGAGCCACGCGGTGTCGATCTGGGCGGCGACGTCGATCCGGTAGGCGGCGCGGGCGCCGGCCTCGAGGGCGACCTCGACCAGGCGCACCGAGTTCGACGAGTTCGCGGAGCCCACCACGACGACCACATCGCAGCTCGGCGCCATCTTCTTCACTGCCACCTGGCGGTTCTGCGTGGCGTAGCAGATGTCGTCGCTCGGCGGGTCGGCCAGGTGGGGGAAGCGGGCGCGCAACCGGCGGACCGTCTCCATCGTCTCGTCGACCGACAGCGTGGTCTGCGAGATCCACACGACGCGGTCCGGGTCGCGCACCGTCACGGCGTCGACGTCCTCGGGCGAGTTGACCACCTGGATGTGCGCCGGCGCCTCGCCCGCGGTGCCTTCGACCTCCTCGTGACCGGCATGGCCGATGAGGAGGATGTCGTAGTCGTCAGCGGCGAAGCGCACCGCCTCCTTGTGCACCTTGGTGACGAGGGGGCAGGTGGCGTCGATGGTGAGGAGCGAACGGGCCGCGGCGGCCTCGCGGACGGCCGGCGACACCCCGTGCGCGGAGAACACCACGCGCGCGCCCTCCGGCACCTCGTCCGTGTCGTGGACGAACACCGCGCCGCGCGCCGCCAGCGTCTCCACGACGTACTTGTTGTGGACGATCTCCTTGCGCACGTACACCGGGGCGCCGTACTGCTCCAACGCCTTTTCCACCGTGACGACGGCCCGGTCGACGCCGGCGCAATATCCGCGCGGGCGGGCCAGCAGGACTCGTTTGGTGGGACTCATGAGGTCCATCGTAGGCGGGTCGGGCCCACCGCCCAGGCGATTCGACCGCCGCCGGGAGCCCGGGAGAACCATCCGGGTCGGCGATGAGGCACTGTAGAAGCCATGGCCATCACGTTGCCCTTCGGCGTCCGCATTGCTGCCGGTCTCATCGGCACTGCCTTCGATCGTCTCGTCACGCTGCCGAAGGAGCTGCCGACGATCGGCGTCTCGCTGGCCGGGCAGGCCGTCCGGACCACGTTGCGTGTGCAACAGGAACTGGCCGAACTGGCCACCCGCGGGGACGAGCTGTTGTCCGGCATCAC
>DASWOL010000185.1:0-47542 GCA_036398695.1 Cellulomonas sp.
CGTCGCGACGCGCCTGAACGACCTGCGCAGCGAGTTCCCCGACCTGGCTGGCGTCGTCTTTGACGCAGCGCTCGCCGCGCGATCGCTGGCACCCTGTTCGATCGAGGTCGCCTCCGCCCGGCTCGCCGAGCTGGAACAGGCAGGCCTGCTGCGGCGACTGACGACTACCCGACGCCGTCCCGTCTGGGTGCCGCCCTCGCGTTCCTCGACCACCGGAACGGCTGCCGCCGACGGGCAGGACGGCGTGCAAGCATCCGTCGACGCCACGGCGGTCCGAGCGACGTCCGGACGCCAGGACCGGGTGCTCGACCTGCTCGCCGCCATCAACGCGTCCCACGACGGTGTTCTGAGCGCCCGGGAGATCGGTGAGGCGCTCGGTCTGTCCTCACCGACCTCGAGGACCCGGTGGATCACCCGCGCCCGTGACAAGGGGCTGATCGCGTCGACGAGGGCGAACCCCTTCGACCCGACCGGGGGCTACCGGTTGACCGACCCAGGTCGGCGCGCGCTGACCGCCAGCGACCATCCGTCAGCCAGTAGCAGTTGAGCCTGGCGATCGCCGGTCGGACGGTTCGCGCCAGTCGCCCCCTCGTACCGGTCGCTGCTGACGGCCTGGCTTCGCCGCGCGGGTGTCCTCGTCGGCCGCGCGGCGAAGCCAGGCAGTTACCTCGGGTCGGTCGGCTCCGCGCGCAGCCGCCATCCGAGCTGACGGGTCGCGATGCGCCCGACGCACTCGACGGCGGGGTCGCCGGTCAGGATCTGACGAGCGCGTTGCGTCGTGATCTGTCGCTCGTCAGCGACCTGACGGGTCGTGGCGACGTCTCGACCGGCCAGGAAGTCGTGGATCCCAGTCACATGGTCGGCGGTCTGCTCGGCGGACATCGGAAGCTTCGCGTCGAGCGCCACCCAGGCCCGCCACTCCGTCTCCGGGACCGCGAGATCTCGATAGGCGCTGGGCGTCCGAATGGCGTCTTCCTGAAGTCGGCACCAGGCCACCACCGGGCCGGGCGCTGATCGCGTCCGCTGCAGCGCATAGCCTGGGGGCATGCCCAGACGCAGCCGGTCGTACCGCAGTCCGAGGGACTGGCTCCTGGACGGGGAGTGGCCCGAGGGTGCGTTCGTCGAGGACGCGCCGACCGCCGTGGCCTACGAACGGGGTACGCGTAGCGGCCCGCGGCTGGATTCCGGCGGCCGTGGTCGCCCGGTATCGGGCGGCCCATCTCTAGGCATCGCCGATCCGCGCTGGTCGGGAAGACGCGGCTGCGGCAAGAGCCTGCCGACGATCGGGCCGGTGTAGACGCCTAGGCTGGCTGCATGGCAAGACGCAGCCGCGGCTACCGCGTTCCACGGGAGTGGCTTGCCGAGGGGGAGTGGCCCGGGGGCAGCTTCGTCGAAGATGCGCCTACCGCCGTCGCCTATGCGGTCGAGATCTCCAAGCGGCTGGAGAGCCAGTTAGAGGGGCTGTCGAAGGCGGAGCTTGCGCGCCGGGCTGGCATCGAACGGACAACCCTGTATGACGTGCTCTCCGGCAGGACGTGGCCCGATGCGGTGACGCTGGCCAAGTTGGAGGAGGCGCTGCAGACCAAGTTGTGGCCGGACCATCCGGTCCCACCTCTGTCTTAGCCGCGGCGCCCCGCACCGGGTAGGGCACCGGGCCTCGATCGCCACCACACGTACGCCTAGGTCACACCCGTCCCCCGGGGGGGTGAATCCCGCGAACCAGGTACGAAGGTGGCACGCGGATGGTACCTTTGCAGCCGTCCAAAGCGGCGAAGGAGAACGGCGTGTCGGCGATTCGGCCTTGACGCGCCCGTGGGGAGCAAGGGGTGAATCCTCGCGAGTTGCAGAGCCAGATCGTCGATTTCGAGACCTTCTGGCTCGGTGGAGTTCAGGACGCACCGGCCGTCTACGGCACTGGTGCCCGGCACCACGTGGTCCCCAACGTGCGCGGCAGCCAGGGTCAGGTTGGCGTTCACCAGGACGATCGCTCTCCCAGCCACGGGCCACGTATCGCCGTAGACCTCGTCACCGGGACGTGGACCCTCGAAGCCGCGGTCGACGAGTGAGCGACCGGCTCTACCTCGGCGTACATCAGAAGGACAGCGACCGGGATCATGCGATCCTCCTCACGTCCGACCCGCTGCCAGTGCTTGCGGCGGCCGGGGGTCGCGTCAGTCCGGTGTTCCTCGTCCACGGACCTGAGCTCCACGATCTGCCGGAGGAATCCGCACTCCTGATCTGTTTCCCGGCGCATCCCGCGGCGTACTTGGCGGCAATCAAGCGGCCAGGACAGCTCGGACCCGAGGTAACCGGGTACATCACCCACGGCCTGGCCTCGGTCGTCCTCGTGTTCCCCACGACCGAACTCGCCAGTCGGTTCGGCCGGTCCCGCCAGGAGCTTCTCGTTGCGGCAGAGGTCTGGCAGGTCTTCAACGGCACGATCCGGTTGAGCGAGATGCTCGAGATCGACCATTGTCTGGATGCCGGCGAAGAAGCCGATGTCGTCATCCCCTGCGAAGACCTGGACTTCGCGGCTGCAACGGAGATTCGCCAGCTCAACCTCAATCTCACTTTGTTCTGGAACCGCATCAAGTGTTTCGTGCCCGAATACGGCCCCTTGGTCCAGTGGGTGCATGACATCGCTTGCGATTCGGTCGACAAGCTGCATGCCTTCCCCCCGGCTGCCGGGGACGAACTCTCAACTCTGACCTACCACCAAGAGGTCGGACTCCTCATCGAACTGAACTCTTGCTTGACGCAACTCGCATCGCAGGCATCGTCGATCATGCCGCCAATCCTGGAGGCCGGCTTTCCTGTCGGAGAATTTTCGCTGTTCGGCATCGGCAGCGCATCCCGCGCGGTGTGGCGACTGTATGATCACATCAATACCGTCTTCGCCAACGCCAACATCCTCGGTCGGCTCCAACTCATCGCTCACTCCGGACCGGTAGACCCCGGGATACGCAGTCTCAAGACGGGCCGGTCCTCCGACGACGGGGTCACCTCGATCTCCGGGATCGACCCTACCTCGCCGAGGGCGGCGAGACGTCACATCGTCTACTTCAGTTCCCGCTGGGGCTTTCATCAGACACTGAATTCGCTCACGATCAGCTGGCAGTGCATCAATGCGTGCGCCGCGCGCGAGTGGAACCTGCTCACGATCTCCCACGAGTTCCTGCATGCTCAGTTCCGCGAACTGGTCGCCGTCGTATTTGGCGGCAGCCAAGACGCTGTGGTTCAGCTGGCGAATGACTACAACTCTGCCAGAACCGCGGACCCCGCGAACTTCATGACGTCCTTGCGGACGGCGTTGCTGCACTCGATGTACCGGCTCGAGCAGGCGGAAAAGATGGCAAATGTCATCCGCAACGGAGCACGAGAGACCAACATACCACTAAATGAGTACTTGTCGACCAAGCGTGTCGTCGAACTGGTGCATCAACATCTCGAGACGCTCGACGAGTTTGTCGTCCATATCCTCGATTTCCTGTACTTCTATGACGGCGACGAAGATCTGTACGTGTCCTCCCTCTGGCATTCGTGGGCGCTTGTACCGGGAGTTGCCCGAAGGCCAGAGCACTACATTCTGCGTACTCTTCTAGCTCTCGCCGCCACCTACCGTGACGAGATCGGCGCTTCCGAGGCCTTCGGCTTCGCGGTGGCGACGCTGCGCGAGAAGCTCCATGTTCTGCTGGATGGGGAGACTCATCCCCTCATCGAGACCGCTCTCGGGATCCTTGGCAGCGCCTCGCCGGAGAGCGAGCCCGACACGCCAGCCTTCCGAGAGTTGAGGCAGCGCTTCTTGTGCTCCTACGGGATCGTCGAGTTCGTGCGGGCGCACCTCGTCGACCGCCAGCTGCATTCTCAGCTCATCGACGACGGCGAGGCCGTGCCCGACAGCGACTTCTCCTATCCGCTCGAGACGGGCGAGTTCCCGGATTTCCGAATCGGTAGCCCGGTGCGCTTCCTGCTGGACAGGTTCTCCTCGTCGGAGCAAGCCGGCGACCCCGGTCGCACGGAGTTCGCCTCGCTGTGGCAATTGCTTCTACTCGACTGAGGGAGTTCAGATGACGGAGTCGCCCTTGCCGGACTCCAGGCGGTTCTCAGCCGTGTTGGTCTGCGACCTCCCGGTCGCACGACCCGAGGACCTGGTCTCAGAGACACTGCGATGCGTGGGTGAACCGCTGGAGAGCCCCAGTTGGAGCCTCAGCGCAGTTGAGTTCACGACGGAGCGCAACTTCTACCGATCAGGGCCGTGGGCCCTGCGGGAGTCCCCCTCCGGCGGTGGGTTTTCCCACCGATGCTGGGTCGGGGTGTCGCCTGGCCCGCTTGGCCGCAGCAACGTTCTCCTGGCAGCCCCCTACTCTCGGCTGCTCGAGTCGCTCCTGGTCTACACGTCGGCCCTGTCCCCCGACGGTGGCGCCACGTTCATCCGACCGGATCTCAAGGTCGCGTTCGAGCGTTTTGAGATCGACCCGGAACTCGCCCGCTATCGCGTTTCCCAAATCACGATCCAGGTGCTGGGTCAGGAAGCGGTGGAGCTGGTTACGCTCACTGGCAAGTACCCGCTTCGATCGAAGATTCGAGACGCGTTGTTCGGCGACGCAGCCTCGGGCCATGCCCTCGCCCGCCCGTACGCCCTAGCCGTTCAGGACTCACGGGACCGCCGCTCGCCGCGGGTGCACATGGACAGGCACGGGAATCTGTGGTGGTTCCTGGCAAACGATTCCGCCATCCTGGCGGTCGCGGATGTGCTCGACCTCTTCCTTCACGACTCGATGCGTCTCCAGGTCACGGTCTCGCCTCTGCGTCGCCGGGGCATTGCTGGCTACGAAGGTGAATAGGCTCGAGGAGTTCCGTGACCCGTCCGTGGCCGCCAGCCAGCTCGCCTGGCACCTCGGCCGTGGCCAGCTCGTCCTTCTCCTCGGCGCGGGTGTCTCGCGCGACGTCGGACTGCCGGATTGGGAAGGGTTGGTGTCACGGTGCGAGGTAGCGCTGGGCATAGATCCTCCAGCAGCGAACGTCCCACTGATGCGACGGATCGAGATCGTCCGCACGCGGGTTCCCGCATCACAGGACTTCCGGGCATTTGTCCGCCGCCATCTGTACCCCGATGACTGGGTGAACCAAGGCGCCTACCCGGGCGGCGCCCTGTCTACGGGACTGCTCGGCGCGCTCGGCGCCATTCTTGGCCCGTCCGCACGGGGCGGTGTCAGCGATGTCATGTCCCTGAACTTCGACGATGCCCTGGAATGCTATCTGCGCGCCGAGGGCCACCCCATTCAGCCGGTTGCGGACCCTGGAGGTGTACTCCGCGGCGACGTGGACGTGCGCATCCATCATTTTCATGGCTATCTGCCGCTCGCCGACGGCGACACATGGTCAACGTCGCTCGTCTTTTCCCAAGCCGAACTCGTCGCGCGCCTGGGCGCTCAGGGGTCGTACTGGGAGACGTTTCTGCGTTCGCAGATCCTGACCAAAGTGTTCCTAATCGTCGGAACGAGCCTCGAGGACACGGATGTCGAAGTGCTGCTGAGACAGGCCGGTTCGGAACTCAATGGCTCTCGTCCCCTCGGGTTCGTCATCGATCGAAGGGTCTCAGCGGATCGCCGGCGGATCCTCGAAGAGTCAGGGCTTGCCGTCACGTCGGTTGCCGAGTACGGGGAGATTCCAGGATTCCTGCGGCAGGTGTGCGAGATCGCCGCAAACGGGCCTGCCTGACCCGCGCACTCGGCCGTCCTAACGGGATAGGCGTCCTCGGCGAAGACACGCGCGGCTTACGCCCGCGCACGGGGCGCCCACCCGACGATGCGGTCGATGGTACCCATGTTCGGGTGCCGGAGTTCGAACTCGGTGACTTCGTGCTCGACTTCGTGGTCCACGTCGCACCCACCGGCACCACAGCACGCGTCACAAGCGGATCTGGTTCACCCTCCGCTCGAGACGCCTTACAGACCCTGGCGTACTCCGGGCCGTCGGGCACCGTGACAGCAGGGACACCAAGGACAGGCATGACACGAATGACACGTGTTGACGGGAGAAACGGGTGAGGGCAGAGTGTCGTCTGCAAACGACAGCAGGAGGTGGCGATGCGTACGAGCCAGGCGACAAACAGCGCAAGGACCTGCTGCTCGGCACTCGTTTGGGCGCACAGGTCCGCACCCGGTACCATCGACGACGGCCCTCCGGGGCCGTGCGCCCGTAGCTCAATGGATAGAGCATCTGACTACGGATCAGAAGGTTGGGGGTTCGAGTCCCTTCGGGCGCACGTTGCGACGTCTCCGGACGCCGTGAAGGGCTGAACCCCTTGATTGGGGGTTCAGCCCTTCTTCGTCAGCGCGGGTCGCCGTCCGGTGACGTGGCCGTTGCGTTCCGGCGGCGCGCCACCAGCAGCACGGTGCCGGCGGCGAGAAGCACACCCGCGAGGCCGATCACGGCGCCGACCTCCTGGCCCGTGGACGCGAGCACACCGTCGCCGGTGCCGCCGGTGCCTGCCCCGTCATTGCCGTTGCCGCCGTTCCCAGCGCCGCCACCGCCGTTGCCGCCGTTCCCGGCGCCGCCACCGCCGTCGCTGCCGTTCTCCGCGCCGCCGCCGTTGCCGCCGTCGGCCGAGTCCGGCGCCGTGATGGTGAAGGCGGCCGATGCGGACTGGGCTCCCTGCGGGTCGCTGAAGGTCACCGTGTGAGGGCCGGTCGCGGCCTGCGGAACGGCGAACTCGAACACGGCAGCTCCGTCGCCGTCCGTCGTGACCGTGCCCAGCACGAGCGGGTCGGAGGCCATGGTGACCTGCACCAGCCGGTTCGGGGCGAATCCCGTACCGGTCGCCACCTGCGGCTGGCCCACCTCGCGCTCGGCGAACTCGAGCACCAGCGCCGGTGCGGCGGGCGGGGCCGGTGGGGCCACGACCTGGACGGTGGCACTGGCTGCGCCGGCGACACCGTTCACGGTGAAGCCGATGGTGGCCAGGCCGGCCTCCGCGGACGTCAGCGTGGCGGTGTACGTGCCGTCGCCCTCGTCGGTGGGGCTCGTCAGCGTGCCCAGGTCGGTGCTCATGGTGACCACCGGACCGCCGGTGCCGGTCAGGTTGCCGTCGGCGTCGCGCAGCGTGACGGTCACGGTGGCGGCGTCCTGGCCGTCAGCGGTGATCGTCGCGGGCGCGGCGGCGATCCCGGACGTCGTCGCGTCAGGTGCCGCGTGGACGGTCCAGGTGAAGCCGGCCGTGTCGGTCAGCCGGCCCAGCTGCTGACCCACCTGCACCGCCACCTGGACGGTGAAGGTGCCGGGGAGAGTGGGGCTCCCGGTGACGTGCCCGCTCGTCGCGTCGATCGTCAGCCCGTCCGGCAGGCCGGTGGCGCTGAACGTCACCGGCAGCGACGGGGTGGTCGTGGTCGGGATCGCGAGGTCGACGACGTCTCCCACCGTGCTGCTCTGGTCGGGAACCGGGCCGGCGCTCAAGGAGGCGTCCGTCAGCTTCACCAGACGGTTGGCGCTCCTGCCGTCCAGCGCGGTGAAGGCGCCGCCCACCAGCAGCCGGCCGTCCGAGGTCTGCGCCGTCGTGTACACCCAGTCGTTGGGACCGGTGCCGAGGCTGGTGCTGAACGCCGTGTCCCGTGTCCCGTCGGCGTGGAGCCTGGCCAGCCGGTTCGCGCTCTGGCCGTCCAGCGAGGTGAAGGCGCCGCCGATCACCAGCGTGCCGTCGGCCTCCTCGGTGGTGCTGTAGACCCAGTTGTCCAGGCCCGTCCCGAGGTTGGCGTTGAACGCGGAGTCGGGCGTCCCGTCCGCCGTCAGCTTGACGAACCGGTTGGCGCTGCGCCCGTCGAGGGTCGTGAACACGCCCCCGACCAGCAGCCCGCCGTCGGAGATCCGGTTGATGTGGTAGACGGTGCCGTTGAAACCGGTGCCGAGATTGGCGTTGAACGCGGTGTTCAGCGTCCCGTCGGCATTGAGCTTGACGATGTCGCCCGGGACGGCCGCACCATTGAGCAGCGAGAATCCGCCGGTGACCACCAGGCCGCCGTCGGGCGTCACCACCACGGTGGCCGCCGTGTTGTCCAGGCCGCTGCCGAGATTGGCGTTGAACGCGGCATCCGGCGTTCCGTCGATGTTCAGCTTGACGATGTTCTGCGGGATGCCCGCGTCGCCGTTCAGGCCGGAGATCACTCCCGTCACCAGCAGTCCGCCGTCCGAGGTCAGCGTGACGTGCTCGAGCGCCCCGCCTTGGAACCCGGTGCCGAGCGCGGCGTCGAACGTGGTGTCCGGCGTCCCGTCCGGGTTCAGCATCACCAACCCGCGCGGCACGCTGGACCCGTTCAGCTGGGTGAAGGCGCCGGCGACGGCGACCTTGCCGTTCGGCATCGCGACGACGTCGCGCACCTCGTCGTTGAAACCGGTGCCGAGACCGGCGTTGAACGCCAGGTCCGGTGTCCCGTCGGCGTGAAGCTTCACCAGGCCGGCCGGCGAGCCCCCGCGGAAGCTGGTGAAGCCGCCCCCGATCAACAGATCGTCGGCCGGGGTCTCGACCACGACGCGAACCCGCTCGTCGAACCCGGTGCCGATATTCGCGGCGAACGCCGGGTCGGCCACCGTCCCGGTGACCGTCGCTTCGGCGATGCTGCCGGCGGCGACCACGAGGGGGCCCACCAGGAGGACGGCGAAGGTCGCGGCACTGATCCGTCGGCGCAGGGGCGGCGGGTGGAACACCAGTCAGCTCTCCGTTCTTCGCACCTGCCGCAGGCTGCGCAGGTAAAGCGCTGCCCCGGCACGGTCTGCGAATGGTGTGGACGCGACGCCGACGCGTCGTGTCTTGGGTCTCGGTCGATCAACTCACGAACCGTCACACCACCCTCAGGGTGGGCCCAGTTCAGGACGACCTAACGCGAGAATACCAGGGCCGCCCGGCGCGGGTCCGAGGCGTCCGCATGGTGTGCGATCAATGGCGCGGTCCGTTCGCCGCGGCCGGCGGTGACCCTCGTCACCACAGGCCCGGGTCCCGCTGGGGCGGACCGCCGGTTACCGTTGCCACGTGACCGAGACTCAGGCCCCCGCCTCGACCGGCGTCATCACCCCCGACCACACCGTCTCAGCGTTCACGCGCGAGTTCCTGCGCGAGCTGAACTTCGGGCAGGGCGTCACCCTGGAGCGCTCGACCGTCAACGACCGCTACCTCGCCCTGTCCCGGGCCGTCCGCCACTACCTGATGAGCCGCTGGATGGAGACGTTGACCCGCCAGCGCAAGGCGCAGGCGAAGTCCGTCGGCTACCTGTCGGCCGAGTACCTGCTGGGCAAGCAGCTCGGCAACGCGCTGCTGGCCACCGACCTGACGGACATCGCCGAGGAGTCGATGGGCAACCTCGGCATCGACCTCGACGAGCTGCGCGCGCAGGAGGTCGAGCCCGGCCTCGGCAACGGCGGCCTGGGCCGGCTGGCCGCGTGCTTCGTCGACTCCCTGGCGACGATGAACGTGCCGGCGATCGGCTACGGCATCCGCTACGAGTACGGCATCTTCCGGCAGACGTTCGTCGACGGCTGGCAGGTGGAGCAGCCCGACACGTGGCTTGCGCTGGGCGCACCATGGGAGTTCCCGCACCCGGACAAGGCCGTCACCGTGGGCTTCGGCGGCAGCACCGAGCAGTACGTGGACGACGACGGCCGGCAGCGCACGCGCTGGAATCCGGCGTGGAACGTGCAGGGCATCCCCTACAACTACATGGTGCCCGGCTACCGCAACGGACGCGTCAACACCTTGCGGCTGTGGAGCGCCGAGGCGACGAAGGCCTTCGACCTGCAGATCTTCAACGAGGGGGACTACGTCGAGGCGGCGCGCGCCCAGACGTTCGCGGAGAACATCTCCAAGGTGCTCTACCCCGAGGACTCCACGCCGCAGGGCAAGGAGCTGCGGCTGCAGCAGCAGTACTTCTTCGTCGCCTGCTCCATCTCGGACTTCGTCCACGAGGTGCTGCCGGAGGACTTCGACCTGCACCTGCTACCGGAGCGG
Organism: Cellulomonas sp.; assembly: GCA_036398695.1. Lineage (GTDB taxonomy): Bacteria > Actinomycetota > Actinomycetes > Actinomycetales > Cellulomonadaceae > Cellulomonas. Next base: position 9,995 of record DASWOL010000185.1, read on the forward strand.
ATCGTCTTCCAGCTCAACGACACGCACCCGGTGATCGCCATCCCCGAGCTGATGCGGGTCCTGGTGGACGAGCAGGGCTTCGACTGGGACGAGGCGTGGGCGATCACCAAGCAGTGCTTCGCCTACACCTGCCACACGCTGCTGCCGGAGGCGCTCGAGGTGTGGCCCGTGGACCTGCTGGGGCGCCTGCTGCCCCGCCACCTCGAGATCATCTACCGCATCAACGACGAGTTCATCGACGAGGTGCGTGCCGCCCACCCCGGCGACGCCGACCTGGTGCGCCGGATGTCGATCATCGGCGAGGGCCAGACCAGGACCGTCCGGATGGCCTATCTGGCGACGGTCGCGTCGATCAGGGTGAACGGCGTCGCGGAGCTGCACAGCCAGCTGCTGCGCGAGAAGGTGCTGGGCGACTTCGCCGCCTTCTGGCCGGACCGGTTCACCAACGTCACCAACGGCGTGACGCCACGCCGGTTCGTCCGGCTCGCGAACCCGCCGCTGTCCGCGCTGGTCACCGAGGCGATCGGGCCCGACTGGATCACGGACCTGGAGCGCCTGCGCGAGCTGGAGCCGTTGGCCGACGACGCGTCGTTCCGCGAGAAGTTCGCCGCCGTCAAGACGGCCAACAAGCAGTGGCTCAAGCTCAACCTCGAGCTGCGTGACGGCATCACGCTGCGCACCGACGCGATGATCGACGTGATGGTCAAGCGGCTGCACGAGTACAAGCGGCAGTCGCTCAAGCTGCTGCACATCGTCACCGTGTACAACCAGATCGTCTCCGGACAGCTCGACCCGACGACGATCCAACCGCGGGTCTTCGTCTTCGGCGCCAAGGCCGCCCCCGGCTACCTCATCGCCAAGCAGATGATCGGGCTGATCAACGCCGTGGCCGCGACCGTCAACGCCGACCCGCGCGTCAAGGGTGCGCTGAGCATCGTGTTCCCGCCCAACTACGACGTCACGCTGGGGCAGCGGCTGTTCCCCGCGGCCGACCTCTCGGAGCAGATCTCGCTGGCCGGCAAGGAGGCGTCCGGCACCGGCAACATGAAGCTCGCGCTCAACGGCGCGTTGACCATCGGCACGGACGACGGGGCGAACGTCGAGATCCGCAAGCTGGTGGGCGACGACAACTTCTTCCTGTTCGGCATGACGGAGCCGGAGGTCGAGGCGCTCGTGGCGAAGGGCTACCACCCCGCGTCCTACTACGAGGCGGACCAGCGGCTGCGTGGCGCCATCGATCTGATCGCCTCCGGCGCGTTCGCCGGCGGTGACCGGCGCGTGTTCGAGCCCGTGGTGAACAACCTCCTCTACGAGGACCGGTTCCTGGCGCTGGCGGACTACGCCTCGTACCTCGACGCGCAAGCCCGGGTGGACGCCGCCTACCAGGACAAGGACGCGTGGGTCCGCTCGGCCGTCCTCAACGTCGCGCGGTGCGGGTACTTCTCGTCGGACCGCTCCATCCGCGACTACGTCGACCGCATCTGGCACACGCCGCAGATCCCGGTGATGTAGGCCCACGTGCCGGGGCACGGCGAACGCCCGGCCGCGTCGGTCGCGGCACTCGGCGGCGGGCCGCACGGGCCTGCTGCCGACCTTCCCCAGGCCGGCACCTGGGCGCCGATGCGCCTGCGCGTGTTTCGGATGCTCTGGATCGCCCAGCTGGTGAGCAACGTGGGCACCTGGATGCAGACGGTCGGCGCCCAGTGGATGCTGGTCCAGGGGCCGTCGGCGGCCACGTTGACCGCGCTGGCGCAGGCTGCCGGCCTGGTCCCGGTGCTGTTCGTGTCCCTGCCCGCCGGCGTGCTGGCCGACGTGCTGGACCGGCGGGGCTACCTCGTCGCCGTCTTCACGGGCTCGGCCGTGCTCGCGGGCGTGCTGGCCGTGCTGACCGTCGCCGGGCAGGCCACCCCGGCTGTCCTCATCCTGCTCACGCTCGCGCTGGGGGTGACGTCGGCCGCCGCGAACCCCGCCTGGCAGGCGATCCAGCCCGAGCTGGTTCCGCCGCGGCTCATTCCCCAGGCGGCGGCGCTGGGCAGCATGAACGTCAACATCGCCCGCGCCCTCGGCCCGGCGTTGGCCGGCGTGCTGCTCACGGTCGCGGGCCCGGCGTGGGTGTTCGCCGTCAACGCCCTGTCGACGGTCGCCGTGGTCGGCGCGCTGCTGGTGTGGCGCCGGCCGGCGCTCGACCGGACGGGTGCCGAGGACCTGGTCCCCGCGCTGCGCTCCGGCGCCCGGTACGTGGTCAACGCTCCGGGCGTGCGGCGCATCCTGCTGCGCTCGGCGCTGTTCGTCGTCCCCGGCTCGGCGCTGTGGGCGCTGCTCGCCGTGGTCGCCAGCGGCCGGCTCGGGCTGGGGTCCGGCGGCTACGGCGTGCTGCTCGGTGCGCTCGGCGCCGGGGCCGTGCTGGGCGCGCTCGTCATGCGGCGGCTGCGCGAGCGGCTGCCGTCCTCCGTGCTGCTCGCCGTGTTCTCGCTGCTCTACGCCGCCGGGCTGCTCGCGGCGGCGCTGCTGGACTCCATGGCGCTGCTGGTCCTCGCGCTGCTGGTCGCGGGAGTGGGCTGGCTCGCCGTGCTGTCGACCTTCAACACCACCCTCCAGCTCACCCTGCCGGCGTGGGTGCGGGCCCGCGGGCTCGCCGCGTACCTCGTCGTGTTCATGGGCGGCCAGGGTGTGGGTGCCGTCGTGTGGGGCTTCGTGGCCCAGCGCGCCGGGGTCGCGACGGCGCTGGTGGTCGCGGCGGCACTGATGGCCGCTGGCGTGCTCACGCTGGCGTGGTGGCCGTTGTCGTCGCGGATCGGGACGCTGGATCGGACCGTCGACGTGCTGTGGCCGGAGCCGGAGCTCGACGAAGGACTGGTGGTGGACCCGCGGACCGGGCCGGTCGTGGTGCTCAGCCGGTACGTGGTCACCGCCGACGTGGCCGGGTTCCTCGCCATGGCGCGCAGGGTCGAGGTCTCGCGGCGGCGCACGGGCGCCACCGACTGGGCGCTGTACCGCGACGCGGGTGACGCGTCGGTGTTCGTCGAGATGTTCACCGTGCCGACGTGGGGCGAGCACCTGCGCCAGCACCACGAGCGCCTCACCGGGTACGACCGCGAGCTCGAGGTGCGGCTAGACGCGTTCTCCGACCTCCCGACGCAGGTGCGGCACCTGCTGCCGCCACCGGAGTAGCGCGGCGGGGATCTTCGGCCCGCCGCGTTGGCCCGGTTGGCCCGGTTGGATTCCGCCGGCCCGCCGGGCCCTCGCGTCGGTGGCCTAGCGTGGAGGCATGGCTCCCGACCTCGACGAGCTGCGCCGGCTTCGCCTCGCCCGTGACCGGATGGACCGGGAGTACGCCGAGCCGCTGGACGTGCCAGGGCTGGCGCGCACCGCCCTGATGTCGCCGGCGCACTTCGCGCGCCGGTTCCGTGACGTGTACTCGGAGACGCCGTACTCGTACCTGATGACCCGCCGGATCGAGCGGGCCGCCGCTCTGCTGCGACGTGGCGACGTGTCCGTCACCGAGGCGTGCTTCGCCGTCGGCTGCTCGAGCCTCGGCTCCTTCTCCGCACGTTTCACGCAGGTGGTGGGCCAGACCCCGAGCGCCTACCGGGCCGGCGACCACGAGGGGCTGCGGCCGGTGCCGGGCTGCCAGGCGATGGTGCTCACCCGGTTCCGCCGAGACGCGGGCGAACCCTCGGCGAGCCCGCCGGCCGCCGTGCGAAAAGGGAGCAGTTTCCGAGAAGCCACCGCAGCCGCCCCTGCCTAGCGTGGAGCCATGACCGTTTCCATCAGCGCCGTGCACGTCCTCGTCGACGACCCCGACGCCGCCCTCGCCTTCTACCGCGACACCCTGGGCCTCACCGTGAAGTACGAGGTCGCCAACGGCGGGTTCCGCTGGATCACCCTCGTCACCGACTCGCAGCCGGAGGTCGAGATCGTGCTGTCGCAGCCGCACGCCGGCCGCTCCCAGGCGGACGGAGACGCGATCGCGGCGCTGCTCGCCAAGGGGGAGCTGCGACCGTTGCACTTCGTCTCCGACGACCTGGACGCCACCTTCGCGAAGATCGCGGGCGCGCCGGGCGTCTCGGTGGTGGAGGAGCCGACGGCCCAGCCGTGGGGTGTGCGCGACGGCGCCGTGCGCGACCCCGCGGGCAACTTCATCCGGATCCAGCAGGCGTAGCCGCGCCGGTCACCGCACGCGGCGGAAGACCAGGTCGCGGGCCGTCCGGCCTTCGGCGCGAGCCTTCCGCTCAAACGCGGTCTCCGGCCGGCAGGGCGCCTCCGCGTAGGCGTCGGCGGTGTTCTCCAGGCCGGGGTCGGCGCGGAGCACCTCGAGCATCTGCTCGGCGTAGTCGGGCCAGTCCGTCGCGGTGTGCAGCACGCCGCCGACGACGAGCCTGCTGCGCAGCAGCGCGACGTGCGCGGGCTGCACCAGGCGGCGCTTGTGGTGACGGGCCTTCGGCCACGGGTCGGGGAAGAACGCGCGCACCTCGGCCAGCGAGCCGGGCCCGATCCCGTGCCGCACCAGGTCGAGGGCGTCGCCGTGACCCACGCGCACGTTGCCGATCCCGGACTCGTCGAGCAGCTTGAGCAGGTTGGCGACCCCGGGCAGGTGTGCCTCGACGGCCAGCACGTCCCGATCGGGGTCGGCCGCCGCCATCGTGGCCGTCGCCTCTCCCATCCCGGGCCCGATCTCGAGCACCAGCGGGGCGACGCGGCCGAACATCGCGGCGGGATCCAGCAGGCCGTCGGGTGTGCGCGGGTAGGGCGCCGACTCGTCGTGCACGGAGAAGCCGAGCACCGGGAACAGCCGGCGCAGCGCGTCCTGGCGCACGGGGCCGAGGCCGACGCGCCGCGGGTGGAACGTCCGCAGGGGCTCGTGGGGCGCCGAGGCGGGGTGCGAGAACGCATCGGGGACCACGGAGGTCACCCTAGGACAGGGTGGACGACCTTCTCGGGCCGCCGGCAGAGGTGGCTTCGGAGACGCTCCTAGGCGTCGACGGTCTGCACCGAGGGCACCGGCCGGGCGGCGAGGTTGCCGTGGCCGGCGACGTCGACGCCGACCGCGAGCAGGCGGGCGGCGCCGTCGGGGCCGATCTCGACCGTGGAGATCGAGGCGTTCGGCAGCGCGACGAGCCCGGCCGGGTCGAGCGTGGCGAGCCAGGCGCCCAGCGCCAGGCCGTGGCCGACCACCAGCACGTCGCCCGCCGGGTGACGCTCCGTGATCGTCGTGAACGCCCGCCGCACGCGTGCCATGAAGTCCGCGGCGTGCTCCCCGCGTGGCAGGCCCGGGTAGCGGCCGGCAAGGATCTCCGGCACGATCTGCGCCCACGGCGCGATCTCCTCGAGCTCACGCTCGGGACGGCGCTCGAAGCTGCCGAAGTCGTACTCGCGCAGGTCCGGGTCGGTGGTCAGCCGCAGGTTCGCGTGGTGCCGCAGCAGCTCCACCGCGGTGGTGACCGCGCGCCCGGAGGGCGAGGAGTAGGCCGCCACGAACGGGATGTCGGCCAGGTGTCGCGCCGTGACGCGCACCCCGTCCCGGCCGGGCCGGGTGAGCGGGGAGTCGCAGCTGCCCTGCAGCAGCTGGCGCTGGTTGAAGTGGGTCTGCCCGTGTCGCACGAGCGTGAGCGTGAGGGTCATCGGTGCCCGTCCTTCGTCGTCATGTCGCCTCCCACGGTAGACCCGCGGAGGTGACCTCCCGACGACGCCCCGGTGAGCGTCCGACGAACTGTGACGGCGCCCGTCAGTGGAGGGCCGCGTCCGCGGGCGTCGTCCGCCAGGACAGGAACCGCACGACGAGGCCCTCGCGTGACGGCGCACAGCAGTACGGCCCGGCCTCCAGGGGCGCGTCGACGTCGAACGGCGCCAGCCGCACCAGCCGCCACGGCTCGCCCTCGGCGGCCGCCCGGACCACCAGCGCGTCGCCGAAGCGGCTCGCCCGGATCGTCACCACGCGGCCGGACCACTCCGGCACCGGAGCGACGGACCAGTCGGACACGCCCCGCGTCACCACAGCGCCCACCTGCGGCAGCCCGTCCGAAACTTCGACGCCGGCCTTGACCCACGCCTCGTCGGACGCCCGGACGAGGACGCCCGCCTGGTCGAACAGCCCGTCGTAGGCCAGCGCGAAGCTGACCTCGACCGCGGCCCCGTCCGGCAGCGGCGCGAGGAGCGCGTGCTCGGACTCGTGCACGAACCCGTACGCGGTGTGCCGCCACGCATCCGAGCCCTCGGCGGCCTCGACCAGCAGCGCGCCGCCGTCCTCGCGCGTGGACAGCGGCGGATGCGTCCACCGCCCGGCGGACCACGGGATGTCGCGAACGTCGTCGTCGGCCATGGTGGCGAGCCTAGCTCCGGGTCGCCGGCGGGCGAGGTGCCTGCGCGTCACGCAGGCAGGCGGGTGGCCAGCCAGTCGAGGACGGTGGCCAGGTACCGGTCGCGGGCCGGTTCCGGCGACAGCACCAGGTCGTGCGCGCCGCCCGGGATCTCGACGAACGTGACGTCGCGGCCCAGCCGCGGTGCCCGGCTTGCGATGTCCCGAACGTCGAGGACGACGTCGGTGGTGAGCAGCGCGTCGTGCGCGTGGTCGCCGGGGCCGCTCGCGTCCGACGCGAGGACGAGGACGGGTGCGGCGACGTCCAGCCCGCGGGCGACGCGCCGGTGACCGGCCCGGATGGAGCGCACCCACCCCGCCCGGGCCGGGAACGCCTCGTGGGGCTTCCAGGCGAGGTCGTAGTCCCACTCGCCGCCGGTGTCCACGTGCAGGGCGCGTCCGTAGTAGGCCGACAGCCCGCGGACCGGCAGGCGTGGTGCGACGCGCCCGACGACGTCGAGCACGGCCGTGAGCGGGCCGCGCTCGAACCGCGTGCCGTTGAGGTCGAGCCAGGGGCTGTTGAGCACCAGCGCGTCGACGGCGCCCGGCCGCGCGTCGGCCCACAGCGGCACGATCAGCCCGCCGGCCGAGTGGCCGTGGACCACCACGACGTCGTGGTCCGCGCGCAGCAGCTCCAGCGCGAGGTCGAGCTCCTGCGCGTACACCGAGATGTCGGTGGTGTAGTTCGGGTCGCGTCCGGGCCGGATGGAGCGGCCGTGGTCACGCAGGTCCAGGGCGAAGAAGTCCCACCCCGCCGCGTCGAACGCGTCCGCGAGATGGCGCTGGAAGAAGTAGTCCACGAAGCCGTGCACGTGCAGCACCGCGCGGCGGGACGCCGGCCGGCCGGGGTAGTCGCGCCGCACGAGCGTGGCCACCGCGGGCCCGAACCGGTCGGGCGGCAGCTCGAGGGTGAGGGCCGACCAGCCGTCGCCCAGCACGTCGTCCTGCCAGTCGGGAGCCCCGGACGTCGTCGTCACACCGGAATCCTTCCACCGCCGGTTGCCCCCAAAGTTGAGCGGAATAGACTCAAGTACAGCCAGGTTGCCTTCGTCGTCAGACGTCACCAGGAGGATCGCTTGGACGCGAAGTTCACCACCCGGGCCCAGGAGGCCCTGGGCGACGCCATCAGCTCGGCATCCGCCGCGGGCAACCCGCAGCTGGAGCCGGCCCACCTGCTGGACGCGCTGCTGCGGCAGGAGGGCGGCGTGGCCAACGGGTTGCTCGACGCCGTGGGTGCCGATCGCGCCGCCGTCGGGCGGCGGGTGCGCGCGATGCTCGTGACGCTGCCCGCCTCGAGCGGTGCGGCGGTGGCGCAGCCGGCCGCGTCGCGCCAGCTGGTCACCGCCCTCGACGCGGCCTCGACGGAGGCTCGGGCGCTGGGCGACGACTACGTGTCCACCGAGCACCTGCTCATCGGCCTGGCCACCGGCCACTCCGGCGTCGCCGAGGCGCTGACCGCCGCCGGCGCGTCACGCGAGGCCCTGCTGGCCGCGCTGCCCACCGTCCGCGGCTCCGCCCGCGTCACCACGCCCAACCCGGAGGGCACCTACAAGGCCCTCGAGCAGTACGGCATTGACCTGACGCAGCGCGCCCGGGACGGCAAGCTCGACCCGGTGATCGGCCGCGACGCGGAGATCCGCCGGGTGATCCAGGTGCTCTCGCGCCGGACCAAGAACAACCCTGTGCTGATCGGCGAGCCCGGCGTCGGCAAGACCGCCGTCGTCGAGGGGCTCGCGCAGCGCATCGTCGCCGGCGACGTGCCGGAGTCGCTGCGCGGCAAGCGCCTGGTGGCGCTGGACCTGGCGTCGATGGTGGCGGGCGCGAAGTACCGCGGGGAGTTCGAGGAGCGGCTCAAGGCCGTGCTCAACGAGATCAAGGACTCCGACGGGCAGGTCGTCACCTTCATCGACGAGCTGCACACCGTGGTGGGCGCGGGAGCCGGCGGCGAAGGAGCGATGGACGCCGGGAACATGCTCAAGCCGATGCTCGCCCGTGGCGAGCTGCGGATGGTCGGCGCCACGACGCTCGACGAGTACCGCGAGCACATCGAGAAGGACCCCGCCCTCGAGCGGCGGTTCCAGCAGGTGTTCGTCGGCGAGCCGTCCGTCGAGGACACCATCGCCATCCTGCGGGGCCTCAAGGAGCGGTACGAGGCGCACCACAAGGTGACCATCTCCGACGCCGCGCTGGTGGCCGCGGCGACGCTCTCGGACCGGTACATCTCCGGCCGCCAGCTGCCCGACAAGGCGATCGACCTGGTGGACGAGGCCGCCTCCCGGCTGCGGATGGAGCTGGACTCCTCGCCCATCGAGATCGACGAGCTCCAGCGCAGCGTGACGCGCCTGGAGATGGAGGAGGTCGTGCTGGCCGAGGCCGACGACCCCGCGTCGAAGGAGCGGCTGGACAAGCTGCGCGCCGACCTCGCCGACCGGCGCGAGGAGCTGGCCGGGCTCACCGCGCGCTGGGAGAAGGAGAAGGCGGGCCACAACCGCGTCGGTGACCTCCGCGCGCGCCTCGACGCCCTGCGGGCCGACGCCGAGCGCAAGCTGCGGGAGGGTGACCTCGAGGGTGCCGCCCGCATCCAGTACGGCGAGATCCCGGCCGTCGAGCAGGAGATCGCGGCCGCCGAGGCAGTCGACGGCCGGCCCGACGAACCCCAGCAGGCGCCGATGATCGCCGAGAAGGTCGGGCCCGACGAGGTCGCCGAGGTGGTGTCGGCCTGGACCGGCATCCCCGCCGGCCGGCTCCTGGAGGGCGAGACCGCCAAGCTGCTCCGCATGGAGGACGTGCTCGGCGAGCGGCTCATCGGCCAGGCGAAGGCCGTCCAGGCCGTCTCGGACGCCGTGCGCCGCGCCCGCGCCGGCATCTCCGACCCCGACCGGCCCACCGGCTCGTTCCTGTTCCTGGGCCCCACCGGCGTCGGCAAGACCGAGCTGGCCAAGGCGCTCGCGGACTTCTTGTTCGACGACGAGCGCGCGATGGTCCGCATCGACATGTCCGAGTACGGCGAGAAGCACTCCGTCGCCCGACTGGTCGGCGCGCCCCCGGGGTACGTCGGCTACGAGGAGGGCGGCCAGCTGACCGAGGCGGTGCGTCGTCGGCCCTACGCCGTGGTGCTGCTCGACGAGGTCGAGAAGGCCCACCCCGAGGTGTTCGACGTGCTGCTGCAGGTGCTCGACGACGGGCGGCTCACCGACGGCCAGGGCCGCACGGTCGACTTCCGCAACGTGATCCTGGTGCTCACCTCGAACCTCGGCTCGCAGTTCCTCGTGGACCCGCTGGCCTCCGACGACGACAAGCGTGAGGCGGTGATGTCCGCCGTGCGTGCCGCGTTCAAGCCGGAGTTCCTCAATCGGCTCGACGACGTGGTGCTGTTCGACGCGCTGTCGCTCGAGGAGATCGGGCAGATCGTCGACCTGCAGGTGGCCGCACTGGCCCGCCGGCTCACCGACCGTCGCCTCGTCCTCGACGTCACGCCCGCGGCTCGCGAGTGGCTGTCGCTCGAGGGGTACGACCCGGCGTACGGCGCCCGGCCCCTGCGTCGCCTCATCCAGAAGGAGATCGGCGACCGGCTGGCCCGCGGCCTGCTGTCCGGCGAGATCCACGACGGGGACACGGTGCTGGTGGACCGCGACGACGCCGGCACGTTGACAGTCGCCGCCGCCCACCCCGTCCTGTGACCGCGGCGGCACGCCCGTCGCGCGGTCGCCGCAGGTCGGTGTCCGGGTCGCCGTCCGTCGGTGGAAGGGCTGACTCCACGGTGCTGTGTACCCTATAGTGCTAGGTAACTAGTGAAATAGGGGACAGCGGATGATCGAGTTCCACCTCGACGGGCGATCGGGTCTCGCGCCGTACCTGCAGCTGGTACAGCAGGTGCGGCGTGCCCTGCGGCTCGGCGTGCTGGTGGTCGGGGACCAGCTGCCCACCGTCAAGGACGTGGTCGCGCAGGTGGCGATCAACCCCAACACCGTGCTCAAGGCGTACCGCGAGCTGGAGTACGAGGGGCTGGTCCAGCCGCGGCAGGGAGTCGGCACCTTCGTGGTGCGCACGCTCGCCGACGAATCGATGGCGGCCCACGAGGTGCTGCGCGAGGAGCTGGCCGCGTGGATCGGCCGGGCACGCGCGGCGGGTCTCGACGACGAGAGCGTCGAGGCGCTGTTCGCCGCGACGTTTCGTGCGGCCGCCGGGACCCGGCCGTGACGAGCCAGGCCCTGACGGGGCCGGTGACGACCGCACCGGCGATTGAGACCCTCGGCCTGACGAAGCGGTACGGCCGGCACGCGGCGCTGACGGATTGCACCCTGTCCATCCCGAGCGGGCGGGTGGTCGGGCTCGTCGGACCCAACGGCGCCGGCAAGACCACCCTGCTGCACCTCGCCGTCGGCCTGCTGAGGTCGACGAGCGGCACCGTCGAGGTGCTCGGAGAGCGCCCCGCCTCGTCGCCCGAGCTCCTGGCGAGGGTGGGGTTCGTCGCCCAGGACGCGCCGGTCTACGCCGGGCTCTCCGTCGCCGACCACCTCCGACTCGGCGCCCACGCCAACCCGCGCTGGGACCGGCGGCTGGCCGACGAGCGAGTCGCCGCGCTCGGCCTCGATCCCGGCCAGAAGGCCGGCAGGCTCTCCGGGGGGCAACGGGCCCAGCTCGCCCTGACCCTCGCGGTGGCCAAACGGCCGGACCTGCTGGTGCTCGACGAGCCCGTCGCCAGCCTCGACCCGCTGGCCCGGCGAGAGTTCCTCCAGAGCCTCATGGAGTTCGTCGCGGACCAGGGGGCCAGCGTCGTCCTCTCGTCGCACCTGGTCAGTGACCTGGAACGGGTGTGCGACCACCTCGTGGTACTCGTCGGATCGCGGGTGCGCCTCGCCGGGGACCTCGACGACCTGACCGGCAGCCACTACCGGCTCACGGGTCCGCGACGCGATCGGCTCGACCTGCCGGCCGGCGTGGAGCTGATCGCCGCGAGCCACACCGAGCGCCAGTCGACGCTCGTCGTGCGCAGCACGGCGCCGGTCGAGGAGCCGCCCTACGCGGTCGAGTCGCTCGGGTTGGAGGACCTGGTGCTGACTTACATGGCGCTGCCGGCGCAGGTGGCGCGATGACGTGGCTGGCGTGGCGTCAGATGCGCGCCGGCGTGTGGTTGGCGGCCGCCGCCGTGGTTCTGGTCGCACTCGCCGTCCTCGCGACGTGGCACGGCCTCGACCGGGCGTGGGTCGGCTCGGGGTCCTCGACCTGCGGCGCGGACTGCGACACCGCCTTCCCCGACTTCCTGGGCGGGACCAAGCGCGGGCTCGTCGACGTCCTCTACCAGTGGTCGGTCGGGCTGCGCGCCGTGCCCGCGCTCGTCGGCATGTTCTGGGGGGTGCTGCTCGTCGCACCAGAGCTCGAGGCCGGGACCTTCCGGGTGAGCTGGACGCAGTCGGTCTCCCGCGCGCGGTGGCTGGCGGCCAAGGTCGCGGTCGGTGCCGTCGCGACCGTCCTGGTCACCGGCCTGCTGTCGTGGGCGCTGACGGTCTGGGCCCACGGGCTCGACTGGGCGACCGGCAGCGTCGCGTCGAGCTTCGCGGCGCGCGGTGTCGTCCCGGTCGGCTACGCCCTGTTCGCCTTCGCGCTCGGCGTCGCGACGGGGCTGCTGTTCCGTCGCGTCGTGCCCGCGATGCTCGTCACGCTCGGCGGGTACGTCGCCGTGACGTACGCCGTGGAGCGGTGGTTGCGCGACAGGCTGATCTCGCCCGTCGTCGTCGACCAGGTGCTGCAGGCGCACAGCGCCCACGAGAGCGGCAACGGCTTCGGCACCATCCTCATGAGCGGCGCGACCGCGGTGGCACCCGGCGGCTGGACGCTCAGCGACCAGACGCTGGCGGCGGACGGCCAGGACTGGGCGCGGGACATCCCGAGCAACTGCGGCCAAGGCCAGTCGCAGCAGGCCTGCGACGACTGGCTGGCAGGCCTCGGGCTGCACCGGCACCTCGTCTACCACCCGGCCGCGCACTTCTGGCCCCTCCAGTGGGCCGAGACCGGCCTGCTCGTCGCGGCCGCCGTCGTCCTCGTAGGCCTGTGCTTCTGGTGGGTGCGGCGCCGCTCCTGACGGTCCGTCCGGCCACGTGGCCTCGCGTCGCGACCCGCGACCCGGAGCTCACATGGCCGGGGCGTTGGCCACGGCGACCAGCTGCGCCAGCGCGTCAGGGGGCACGGCGCCGCCCGCGAAGGTCATCGCGACCTCGAGCGGGATCTGGCGCAGCATCTCGTCGTCGGGCAGGGGATACCCCGCGGCTTGCGCCACGTGCGTCAGCAGCGGCCCGCCCACGGGGTGGGCCAGCCACTCGGCGACCGTGGACATCGCGTCCAGCGGCAACGCGGCGCTCTCGCCGGCCACGTCGAGCGTCACCGAGCCCCGGATGTCCCGGGACGAGGCTCCCACCTCGACGACGAACTCGCCTCCCTCGACGATCCAGCGCCGCAGTGCCGGGTGCCAGAACGAGAGGTCGCGCGCGCCGAGCGTGAACGTCACCGTCTGCGCCTCTCCCGGCGCGAGCCGCACCTTGCCGAACGCCCGCAGCTCGCGCGGCGGGCGGACGACGGACGCGTGCGGGTCACGCACGTACACCTGCACCACCTCGGCGCCGGCGAGAGGCCCGGTGTTCGTCACGCGCACCGACACGTCCACCCGGATGTCCGCGCCGTCGCCCGAGGCGGACGCCGTGACCTCGTCGTACGCGAACGTCGTGTAGGTCAGGCCGTGACCGAAGGGGTAGGCGACCGCGACGTCCCGCGCGTCGTACCAGCGGTAGCCCACCAGCACGCCCTCGCCGTAGCGCACATGGCCGTACTCACCGGGGAAGGTCCCGTACGCCGGGGTGTCCGCCAGCCGGTGCGGGATGGTCTCGGCGAGCCGGCCCTCCGGCGCGCGCCTCCCGGTGAGCAGGTCGGCCACCGCCGAGCCGCCGGCCTGGCCCCCCAGCCAGGTCTCGAGGATCGCCGGCACGGAACGCCGCCAGCCGGTGAGCGACACCACCGAGCCGTTGGCGAGCACCACCACCACGCGGCGGTTCACCTCGGCGAGGGCCGCCAGCAGGCGCACCTGGTTGGCCGGCAGGTCGAGGCGCTCGCGGTCGTAGCCCTCCGACTCGTCGGCCGGCAGCAGGCCGAGGAACAGCACCACGGTGCCGGCCTGCCGGGCGGCGTCCACCGCCTGGCTGCGCAGCCGCATGTCGTCGAACGTCGAACCGGTCAGCGTGTAGCCCGGGGCGAACGCGACCTCGTGGCCCGCCTCGGCGCGCAGCGCGGTCAGCGCGTCGTCCAGCCGCGTCGGGTTCACCTGCGACGAGCCCGCACCCTGGTAGCGCGGCGTGCGGGCGAGCTCTCCCACCACCAGCACGTCCTCGTCGGCCGGCAGCGGCAGCAGGGGACGGCCGTCGACCGCGTCGTTCTTCAGCAGCACCGCGCCGCCGGCGGCGGCCTCGCGGGCCAGCGCGTGGTGGGCGTCGACGTCGAGCTCGCCGGCCGGCTCGGTCCGGGAGCGGCCGACGAGACGCAGCACGCGGCGCACCGAGGCGTCGAGCACGTCCTCGTCGAGCTGCCCGTCGACCACGGCGCCCACCACCGCCATGTCCGGCCGCGGGCCGACTCCGGGCATCTGGAGGTCGAGGCCGGCGGCCAGCGAGGCGACCCGGTCGTGCACCGCGCCCCAGTCGGACACGACGAGGCCGTCGAAGCCCCACTCGTCGCGCAGCACGGAGGTGAGCAGCCACCCGTGCTCCGAGGCGTAGACGCCGGAGACCTTGTTGTAGGCGCACATCACGGTCCACGGCGGGGCCGTGGTCACCACGTGCTCGAACGCCGGCAGGTAGATCTCGCGCAGCGTGCGCTCGTCGACGTCCGCCGACACCCGCATCCGGTCGGTCTCCTGGTTGTTCACCGCGAAGTGCTTGAGGCTGGTGCCCACCCCCTGCGACTGCACGCCGGCGACGTAGGCCGCCGCCAGCCGGCCGGCCAGGTGGGGGTCCTCGGAGAAGTACTCGAAGTTGCGGCCGCACAGGGGCGTGCGCTTGATGTTGACGCCCGGACCGAGCAGCACGGCGACGCCCTGGGCGGCCGCCTCCCGCCCCAGCGCCTCGCCGACGCGCTCGACCAGGGCCGGGTCCCAGGTGGAGGCGAGCGCCGCGGCGGTGGGGAAGCACGTGGCCGGCACGGACTCGCCGAGTTCGGCGGCGCCACCCTCGGCGACCTGCTTGCGCAGCCCGTGCGGGCCGTCGGTCATCATGATCGACGGCACGCCAGCCCGGGCGACCGGCTCGGTGTGCCAGAAGTCGGCCCCCGACGTCAGGGACGCCTTCTCCTGCAGGGTGAGGGTGGCGAGCACCCGGTCTTCGTCGAACGGCATCGGACGCACCTCCAGAGGCACGGTAGCGGCTCGCCCTGGCTCAGGTACCCGAAAGGTCGCCGGTGCCCGAGTGCGTGGTGGCGAGGCACGTCACCGTCGCGTGGCCCGGTGTCGGGGCCCAGACCACCAGCCCGGTGGCGCCCGCCGGCAGGGGCTGCCCGGCGCACAGGGCCGTGGCGGCCTCGTCGAGCCGGTTCTGGCCATCGGGCGGGTTCGGCAGGTTCTGGCGCGCGACGACGCGGGCTTCGTGCGCGTCGGCGCAGGGGACCACGCGCACTGCCCACACCTCGCCGTCGTGCGGGACGGTGGCCAGGCAGTTGCCCACGCGCACCTGCTGCGCGGCGGCGTACCGCGGCGCGGTGACGTCGTCGGGCAAGGGCCGCAGCAGCAGCCACACGAGTCCGCTCAGCGCCACCCACACGACGATCGAGAGAAGACCGAGCGCCAGGCCCACCCAGGCCATCCAGCGGCCGCGCCGACGGCCCTGCGACGTGCGGGTCGCCCCGATCACGCCGAGCGCCACCGGCACCGGCCCGAGCCCGACGATCCCCGTGACCAGCGCCGCGACGCTCACGCCGTCCCACGGGTGCGCGGCGGCCGGCGGCTGTTGCCACCCGGGCGCGTAGTACGGCTCGGGAGCGGAGTAGCGGTCCGCGGGTTGTGTCACGGCGTCGCCACCTCGAGGACCACCGGCACGTGGTCGGACGGACCCTTGCCCTTGCGCTCGTTGCGCTCGATCCTCACGCCGGTCACGGCCGCCGCCAGAGCCGGGGAGGCGTAGGTCAGGTCGATCCGCATCCCCTCGTTCCGCGGGAAGCGCAGCTGCTGGTAGTCCCAGTAGGTGTACGTGTGCTCGGCCGGCAGATGCACCCGGCTCACCTCGGTGTAGCCGGCGCCGGCGAAGGCCGTGAAGGCCGCCCGCTCGGCGGGCGTCACGTGGGTGCGTCCGGCGAAGAACTCGACGTCCCACACGTCGGTGTCCAGCGGGGCGATGTTCCAGTCGCCGACGAGTGCGATCTTCGCCTCGGGGTCGTCGTTCAGCCACCCCTCCGCGGCGGTGCGCAACGCGGCGAGCCAGGCCAGCTTGTACTCGTAGTGCGGGTCGGCGATCTCGCGGCCGTTGGGGATGTACAGGCTCCAGACTCGCACCGGCCCGCACGTGGCGCCGATCGCTCGGGCCTCGAGCGCCGGCGGGTCTCCCCACGCCGGCTGGCCCTCGAAGCCGCGGACCACGTCCTCCAGACCCACCTTGGACGCGATCGCGACGCCGTTCCACTGGCTGAAGCCGAAGGTGGCCACCTCGTAGCCGAGCGCCTCGAAGCCCTCGCGGGGGAACTGCTCGTCCTTGCACTTGGTCTCCTGCAGGGCGAGCACCTCCACGCCGGAGGCCTCCACCCAGCCGAGCACCCGGTCGATCCGCGACCGCACCGAGTTGACGTTCCACGTCGCCACACGCATGACGCGACCGTACCCGTCGCCCCCCACAACGTCCGCCCGGACCGGGGTCCCACCGCCGGTGTCCTCGTGCGTCGTCGGCGTGACCGGCACGGGGAGGCGCAGACACGGCGAGGGCCGGGCGCCGTCCCCCGGCGGCAGCCCGGCCCTCGTCGTCCGCCCCCCGTCAGGTGCGGACCGTGGGTCACTTCACGTCGTCGTCGACCCAGTCGAAGGTCCGGGTGACGGCCTTCTTCCACAACCGGTACGTCCGGTCGCGCTCGGCGGGGTCGATCGCCGGGATCCAGCGCTTGTCCTCGGCCCAGTTGTCGATGACGTCCTGCTCGCCGTTCCAGAAGCCCACTGCGATGCCAGCCGCGTACGCGGCGCCGAGCGCGGTGGTCTCGGCGACCACCGGCTTGACCACCGGCACGCCGAGGATGTCGGCCTGGAACTGCATGAGCGCCTCGTTGGCGGTCATGCCGCCGTCCACCTTGAGCTCCGTCAGCGCGACGCCGGAGTCGGCGTTCATCGCGTCGAGGACCTCGCGGGTCTGGAAGGCCGTGGCCTCCAGGGCGGCGCGAGCGATGTGGCCCTTGTTGACGTACCGCGTGAGGCCGACGAGCGCACCGCGCGCGTCGCCCTTCCAGTACGGCGCGAAGAGGCCGGAGAACGCGGGCACGAAGTACGCGCCGCCGTTGTCCTCGACCGTGTCGGCCAGCTGCTCGATCTCCGGGGCGGAGGAGATGAGGCCCAGGTTGTCGCGCAGCCACTGCACCAGCGAGCCGGTCACGGCGATCGAGCCCTCGAGCGCGTACACGGCCGGCGTGTCGCCGATCTTGTAGCAGAGGGTGGTCAGCAAGCCGTTCTTCGACGGGACCGGCGACGTGCCAGTGTTGAGGAGCATGAAGTTGCCGGTGCCGTAGGTGTTCTTCGCGTTGCCGACCTCGAAGCACGCCTGGCCGAACGTCGCGGCCTGCTGGTCGCCGAGGTCGCCCGCGATCGGGATGCCCGGGACCAGGCCACCCTCGCGGCCGTACCCGTAGACCTCGGACGACGACTTGATGGTCGGGAGCATGGACAGCGGGATGTTCATGTCCTTGGCGATGTCCTCGTCCCAGCTGAGGGTCGCGAGGTCCATGAGCATGGTGCGGGAGGCGTTGGTGACGTCGGTGACGTGCACGCCGCCGTCCACGCCGCCGGTCATGTTCCACAGCACCCACGAGTCGGTGTTGCCGAACGCGAGCTGGCCGGCCTCGGCCTTCGCCTGCGCGCCTTCGACGTTGTCGAGGATCCAGCGGACCTTCGGGCCGGAGAAGTAGGTCGCCAGGGGCAGGCCCACCCGCTCCTTGTAACGGTCCGCGCCGCCGCCGAGGGCGCCGAGGTCGTCGCAGATCTTCTGCGTGCGGGTGTCCTGCCAGACGATCGCGTTGTAGACGGGCTCGCCGGTGGTGCGGTCCCACACGACGGCGGTCTCGCGCTGGTTGGTGATGCCGACGGCGGCGATGTCGGCGTGCGTCAGGTTGGCGCGGGTGAGGGCCAGGCCGACGACCTCGCGGACGTTGTCCCAGATCTCGACGGGGTTGTGCTCCACCCAACCGGCCCGCGGGAAGATCTGCTCGTGCTCCTTCTGGCCGACGGAGACGATCTTGCCGGAGTGGTCGAAGACGATCGCGCGCGAGCTCGTGGTGCCCTGGTCGATGGCCAGCACGTACTTGGTTTCGGGCATGGCAAAGACTCCTTGACTGAAGTTCGGGGAGGTGGACGTCCCGGCGGCGCGTGCCGCGCGGTGCGCATGGAGCGCGCCGCCGGGAGTCGAGGTGGCCGGCCGTCGCCCTTCGTCGGGCGGCCGGCGGTCTTGCCGGTGGATCAGAGGTCAGCTGATGTACGCGTGAGCCGCGAGGCCGGCGATCGCGCCGCCGACCAGGGGGCCGAACACCGGGACCCAGGAGTACGCCCAGTCGCTGCTGCCCTTGCCCGGGATGGGCAGGATGGCGTGCGCGATGCGCGGGCCGAGGTCACGGGATGGGTTGATGGCGTAACCGGTCGGGCCACCGAGGCTCAGGCCGATGCCGACGACGAGCAGGGACACCGGGAGCGGGCCGAGCTGGGCCGGGTTCTTGCCGAACGCGATGACGATGAACACCAGGACGAAGGTGCCGATGGCCTCAGTGACGAAGTTCCAACCGTAGGAGCGGATCGCCGGGCCGGTGGAGAACGTCCCGAGCTTGGCGCCCGGGTCCGCGGTGGGGTCGTCGAAGTGCTTCTTGTAGGCGAGCCAGCAGAGGACGGCACCGATGAAGGCGCCGATGAGCTGGGCGAGCCAGTACAGGAGCATGTTGCCGACGCTCGACTCGATGCCCTTGGCGAACTGGTCAGCCGTGTTGGGGTGGTCCACGAAGAGGCCGAGAGTGACAGCCGGGTTGATGTGCGCGCCCGACTTGTACGACGCGTACACACCGGCCATGACGGCAAAGCCCCACCCGAACGTGATGACGATCCAGCCGGAGCTGTTCCCCTTGGTCTTCGGGAGGACGACGTTCGCGACGACGCCGGCACCGAGAAGAATCAGGATCGCGCTACCGACGATCTCTGAGACGAATGCTTGACCCACGGTCTACCCACTTTCTTGTGACGGGACTTCGTTGTCACGTGCACCCCGCGGCCCGCGCCGCGGGGCCCTAGCGGCCGGTACCCCCGGAACCGGCGCTCTCCCCGACGGCGTACATCGGGGTGAGGTCTGTCGCCTTGAGGCGCACGGCCTCGGCAGTGGCGTCATCGCCCTCCAGAGCCGCAGCCTCCTCGGCCTCGACGCGCTCACGGTACGCCTGGACCTCTCGCGCGCGGGTCTTTTCGTCCCACCCGAGAACGGGCGCCATCAGGTCCGCGATCTCGTCCAGCGCGCCGACTCCCTTGTCGGTCTGCTCGAAGTTGAGCCGGGTGCGGTGCATGAGCACGTCGTCGAGGTGGAGCGCGCCCTCGTGGGTGGCGGCGTAGAGGGCCTCCACCCGGGTGTAGGCGGGTGCGCCCTCGAGCGGCTTGGCCAGGTCGGGCCTCTCCTCGACGAGCTCGACGAGCTCGGTGAGCAGCGAGCCGTACCGGTCGAGCAGGTGCTTGACGCGTCCTTCGTCCCAGCCGTACTTCGGACCCCAGCCCTTGGCCTGCGCCGTGACGACGGCCAGGCCTTCGGCGCCGGCGAGCGGCAGGCTCGCCGTCGGTGACGGCATGGACTTGGCGCGGGCACCCAGCGCGAAGTCCACCGCGTCCTCCGCCATGACGCGGTACGTGGTGAGCTTGCCGCCCGCGATGACCGTGAAGCCCGGAGCGGGCGAGGCCACGGTGTGCTCGCGCGAGACCTTGGCGGAGCTGGTGCCCTCCTTGACCTCCGGCTGGAGCAGCGGCCGAAGGCCGGCGTACACGCCAAGCACGTCGTCGCGGGTCAGCGGGTCCTTGAGCACGGTGTTGGCGTGCTCGATGACGTAGTCGATGTCGGCGCCGTTGGCCACCGGGTGCTGCAGCTCCTGCTTCCAGGGGGTGTCGGTGGTGCCGATCACCCAGTAGCGCGGCCACGGGATGAGGAACAGCACGGACTTCTCGGTCTGGAGGATCAGGCCGACGTCGCCGCGGATCCGGCTGCGCGGCACGGTGATGTGGATGCCCTTGCTGGCCAGGACCTTGAGCCCGCCGGTGGAGCCGGTGAGCGCCTCCGTCTGCTCGGTCCAGACGCCGGTGGCGTTGATGACGTTCTTGGCGGCGACGTCGAACTTCTCGCCGGTCTCGAGGTCGACGAGGTTCGCGCCGGTGACGCGTCCCGAGCTGTTCTTGACGATCCCGAGCACCTCGGTGCGGCTGGCCGCGTGGGCGCCGTAGGACACCGCGGTGCGCACCAGCGTCTCGACGAGGCGGGCGTCGTCGAGCATGGTGTCCCAGTACTGGATCGCGCCGACGGCGACGTCGGGACGGAAGTCCGGGAACATCTGCATCATCTTCGTGTGGGAGATGTGCTTGTGGAACGGGATCGCGTGCCGGGTGCCCGTGGACGTCGCCAGGGCGTCGTAGAGCGCGATGCCGGCACCGACGTACGCCCGCTCCCACACGTGGTGCTGCAGCGGGTAGAGGAACGCCGTGGGGCGGACCAGGTGCGGCGCGATGGTGGACTTCAACCGGTTGCGCTCGACCAGCGCCTCGTGCACCAGGTGGAAGTCGAGCATCTGCAGGTAGCGCAGACCGCCGTGCGCCATCTTCGTGGAGCGGCTCGACGTGCCGCTGGCCCAGTCCTGAGCCTCGACGACCGCGGTGGACAGGCCGCGGGAGACCGCGTCCAGCGCGATGCCCGCGCCGGTGACGCCACCTCCGATGACCAAGATGTCGATCTCGTGGCCGGGCTCCGTGCTGGCACGCATGACGTCGAGTGCGGCGGAGCGGGTCTGCGGCGTCAGTGGCGCGGTCCTCATGAACTTCTCCCGAGCTAGACAGACTCGCCCGATCAGGGCGGCTGAGTTATCGTCGTCACGTCCTGAACGGATGCGCAACCTGCGTGCACATATGTGCACCTGGCGTGGGACCTTGGGGGTGGCATGTTCGTCGGCAAGGAGCAGCAGGACGTCCTGCGCGCGGCCTCCATGTACTACCTGCAGGACCTCAAGATGGAGGTCATCGCCAAGCACCTCGGCACGTCGCGCTCCACGGTGTCGCGGCTGATCAAGCGTGCGCGGCAGTCCGGGCTCGTCGAGATCACCCTCCGCCCGGCGAGCACCCGTGCGCCCGGGCTGGGACGCTCGATCACGTCGATCTTCGGCGTCGAGTCGTACGTGGTGCCCGTCCCGGACTCGGCGAGCGACCTCGAGCGCTTGGAGCAGGCGTCCATGACGGGGGCCAAGCTCATCTCGTCCTGGTTCGACTCCGACATGGTGATGGGCCTGGCCTGGGGCACCACGCTGGCGTCCGTGTCCCGCTACCTGGTGCCCAAGCCGACGCGCAGTGCCGCGGTGGTCCAGCTGAACGGCGCGGCGAACATGCGCACCTCCGGCATCGAGTACGCGTCCGACCTGATCTCCACCTTCGGCACCGCGTTCGGCGCCGCCGTGCACCACTTCTCCGTGCCGGCGTTCTTCGACTACCCGGACACCAAGGCCGCGATGTGGCGCGAGCGGTCCGTCAGGCGGGTCCTCGACATGCAGCGCCGGGCGGACATCGCGGTGTTCTCGGTGGGCGCGCTGTCGGGCGCGGTGCCCTCGCACGTCTACTCGGCGGGCTATCTCGACGAGGACGACAACCGCGTGCTGCACGACGAAGGCGTCGTCGGCGACGTGTGCACCGTGTTCCTCCGTGCCGACGGCTCGTGGCAGGACATCCCGCTGAACGAACGTGCGACAGGCCCCACCCCGGTGGAGCTCCAGCGGATCCCGCGGCGCGTGTGCATCGTCGCCGGCGACGCCAAGGTCCCACCGCTCCTGGCGGCACTCCGTGCGGGGGTGGTCACCGACCTCGTCGTCGACGAGATCACGGCGACCGGGCTGCTCGACGCGGTGGAACCCGTGCCGCTGCAGCGCCGGACGCGGGCCCGCGTCGGCGTGTAGCGCTGCCCGGGGCCCACGCCCGGGTCGCTACCGTGGAGGCGTGAGTCCCGACCTGCGGGTGCGCCCCGCGATGCCCGCCGACGTGCACGCGATCCGCGACCTCGTGGAGCCGTACGCATCCGAGCGCATCCTGCTGGCCAAGGAGTGGGTGGGCTACTACGAGTCGGTGCAGGAGTTCGTCGTCGCGGTCGAGGGTGAGGCT
This sequence comes from Cellulomonas sp., assembly GCA_036398695.1. GTDB lineage: Bacteria > Actinomycetota > Actinomycetes > Actinomycetales > Cellulomonadaceae > Cellulomonas. The sequence goes on from DASWOL010000185.1 coordinate 31,942, forward strand.
GTCATCGGCTGCGGCGCCCTGCACGTCATGTGGTCCGACCTCGCGGAGATCCGCACCCTGGCCGTCAGCCCCGAGCGTCGGCGGCACGGCGTGGGGCACGCGCTGCTGGCGGCGCTCCTGGATCGCGCGCGCGCCTTCGGCCTGCGGCGCGTGTTCTGCCTGACGTTCGAGGTCGAGTTCTTCGCGGGCCACGGCTTCCGCGTGATCGAGGGCACTCCGGTCGCCCAGGACGTCTACGCCGAGCTGCTGCGCTCGCACGATGACGGCGTCGCGGAGTTCCTCGACCTGGCACGCGTGAAGCCGAACACCCTGGGCAACACGCGCATGCTCCTCGACCTCACCTGACCCCGAGCGAAGTCACCCAGTGGCAGCAAGTGGAGTGGACACGCCGCAACACGCCGCGGCAGACGGTCATATCGCTCCACTGAAGGGGTGGGGGTGGCCTCAGCCCGGGAGCCGGTAGGCGACCGGGTCGTCGTCCGGTCCCGCTTTCCGGCCGGCACCGGTCAGGGGCACGACGAGCCCGTCGGCGACCAGCGCCTCGACGCACCTGGTGAGCTGCGGGGCGTCCTGCCACACGGCCGCGACAGCCTCCACCGGCACGGGCCCGACGCCCTCGCGGAGCAGCGCCATCACCCGCCCGCGCACCTGGCGATCCGTGCCGAGCCAGGGCTGGGCACGGCGGCGGTGGGCGTGCTCGTCGGGCGGTCTGCCGGCTGCCAGCCAGGCGCACGACGACGCGAGCGGGCAGGCGGCGCAGCGCGGCGTGCGGGCCGTGCAGACGAGCGCACCGAGCTCCATCACCGCCAGGGACCAGCGTGCCGCCGTGGCGTCGTCGGCCGGTGTCAGCCCGTCGGCGAGGGCGACCTCGGCGACGGTCTGGGTCGGGGCCGGAAGGGCCCGACCCGCCCAGGCCCGGGCCAGGACACGGCGCACGTTCGTGTCCAGCACCACCGCGCGCCGCCCGAAGGCGAACGCCCGGACGGCCGCGGCGGTGTACGCGCCGACGCCGGGCAACGCGCGCAGCGCCACCTCGTCGTCGGGCACCGCGCCGCCGTGCCGCTCGACGATCGCCACAGCGCACGCGTGCAGCCGCAGGGCGCGGCGCGGGTAGCCGAGCCGGTCCCAGGCGCGCACCGCGTCGCCCGGTGAGGCGGCGGCGAGGTCCGCCGGGGTGGGCCACCGCGCCAGCCAGGCACGCCACGCCGGCTCGACGCGCGCCACGGGCGTCTGCTGGAGCATCACCTCGCTGACCAGCACACCCCACGGCGTGCGGTCCGGGGTGCGCCACGGCAGGTCACGCGCGTGCTCGTCGAACCAGGCGAGCAGCGGGTCGGTGGCCACGCGCCATCCTCTCCCGGCCGCCGGAGCGGTGGCGTACGCGGGGCCGGCGGCGAGACTCGACAGGAAAGGTCGCGCTCCCACCGCCTACTCTCGGAGGCATGGTCGAGGGGGGCTCGGCGGGCGGGGTGGGCAGGCCGCACGGGGTGCCGGCGGCCCGTTCCGCGACGCTCGGCGCGGCCGGCGTGCCGCACCCGTCCGCGCCGCCCACATTCCCCGAGGTGCACACTGCCGGCTGCCGGTCCGTCGACGAGCTCGACGAGGTGTTCGGCACGCGCGGCGCCGCCGCGCACTGCTGGTGCCAGTTCGACCGGATGCCGGTCTCCCGGTTCGAGGCGCTCGACGACGCACGGCTGCGTGAGCTGCTCGCGGTCGAGCTGCACCACTCGCCGGCACCCGGCGTGATCGCCACCCTCGACGGCGACCGCGTCGGCTGGTGCTCGGTGGGGCCGCGCTCGCGGTTCCCCCGGCTGCGCACCGCGGTGTCCACCTCCTCGCCGGCCACCGCCACCGACGACCCTGCCGTGTGGTCGGTGACGTGCTTCGTGGTGCGCCCGGGCTACCGGCGACGCGGCATCGCCGCCGTGCTGCTCACGGGCGCGATCGACCACGCGCGGTCCGGCGGCGCCGGGTGGCTCGAGGCGTACCCGGTCGACACCGCAGGCCGGAGGGCTGCCGCCGCGGACCTCTACCGGGGCACGCTGTCGCTGTTCCGGGCCGCCGGCTTCGAGGTGGTCGCCCGGCCGCGACCGGGGCGGGCCATCGTCCGGCTGGAGCTGTAGGGCGGCGCGTCGTCGGCCGCCCGCCCACCGGCGCCCGCTAGCGTCGATCGGGGAGGTGCCACCGTGACGGAGAACAGGCTGCCACCGAGCGTCTACTGGCGCCGCCGGTTCGTCGTGATCGGCGTCCCGCTCGTCCTCGTCGTCGCGCTGGTGCTGTGGGCGCTCAACCGCGGCGGGCACGACGACGCAGCGGCGCCTCCCGCCCCACCCGCGTCCACCCCGCCGACGACCACCGCCGCGCCGGCCCCCGGCGTGCCCGACTGCGCCCCGCCCACCCTCACGCTGGGCATCACCGCGGACTCCGCGGACGTGGCGTCCGGAGTGAGCCCCACGTTCCACGTGACGATCACCAACGGCGGCAACACCCAGTGCGTCGTCGATGCCGGCGAGCTGCAGCGCGAGGTGGTCATCGTCTCCGGGACGGACCGGGTGTGGTCGTCCAAGGACTGCGCCCCGGCCAACTAGCCGGCGCGCTCGCTGCTGCTGGCCCCGGGCATGACGGACACGACGCAGATCGCGTGGAACCTGGTGCGCTCGGCGCCGGGGTGCCCGGGCGGCCTGCCCGCGCCCAAGGCGGGCACCTACCAGGCCACGGTCACGCTGGCCGGGACGTCGAGTGGGCCGACGGTGTTCCGGCTGGGCTGAGGCTAGACGTACCGCTCGAGGATGCTCGACTCGGCCAGCCGGGACAGCCCCTCGCGGACGGTCCGGGCGCGCTGCTCGCCGACGCCGTCCACGGCCATCAGCTCCTCCACGCCGGCGGCCAGGAGCTTCTGGAGCGCGCCGAAGTGCAGCACCAGCCGCTCGACGACGGCCGCGGGCAGTCGCGGCACGCGTGAGAGCAGGCGGTAGCCGCGCGGTGCGACCGCCGCATCGAGGGTGTCGCCGCCCGGAAGGCCCAGGACGCGCGCGATGTGCGCCAGGTCGAGCAGCTCGGTGGACGTGAGCTCCGCCAGCGCGGCGAGCACCTGGTCACCATCCCGGCGAACGGTGTCGACGTAGTCGCGGATGACGAGCTCGCGGTCGGCGCCGGAGCCGGCGATCAGCTCGTCGAGCTGCAGCGCGAGGAGTCGCCCGTCGGTGCCGAGCTCGACGACGTAGCCGCCGATCTCGTCCGAGATCCGGCGCACCATCTCCAGCCGCTGGACCACGGCCGAGACGTCGCGCACCGTGACCAGGTCCTCGATCTCCAGCGCGGACAGCGTGCCGGTCACCTCGTCGAGCCGAGCCTTGTACCGCTCCAGCGTGGCCAGGGCCTGGTTGGCGCGGGACAGGATGGTCGTCGAGTCCTCGAGCTGGTGGCGGGCGTCGCCCACGTAGACGGCGATGATGCGCATCGACGCGGACACCGAGATCACCGGGTGGCCGGTCTGCTTGGCGACGCGCTCGGCGGTGCGGTGCCGGGTGCCGGACTCGCTCGTCTGGATCGACGGGTCCGGCAACAGCTGCACGCCGGCCCGGACGATGTGGTTGGTGGCGGTGTCGACCACGACCGCGCCGTCCATCTTGCACAGCTCGCGCAGCCGGGTGCCGGAGAAGTCGACGTCGAGCACAAACCCACCGGAGCACAGCGCCTCGACCGACTCGTCCATGCCCAGCACGATGAGCGCACCGGTACGACCCCGCAGAATGCGCTCCAAGCCGTCGCGCAGCTCGCCGCCGGGGGCGACGGCGGCGAGGGTCGAGCGCAGGAGCTCGTCCTGGGGCGGGTTGGCCACGTGCCGATCGTAGTGGCCCCGATGCGGCGCGACCCTGGTCAGGAGGCCGGTCCGGAGACGATCGGGTAACGATCGGCCAGGTCAGCGGGAGGGCAGTCGCGCCACTCCGTCCGGCAGGTCGTCCTCCCGCCTCGACCCGGCTGAGCGGCCGGGGCGGGCGTCGCGCGCGTCCTCCGCGAGGCCCGCGGCGAGGACTGCGGCCGCGAGGTCAGCGGCTCGGGTGACGTGCATGCCCTCGGGCACCACCAGGTCGTCGGACGCCGCGGGGACGACGGCCCGGCGGAATCCGAGCCGGGCGGCCTCCGCGAGCCGCCTGCTGACTCCGGCGACGGCGCGGATCTCCCCGGCAAGACCGATCTCGCCGACGGCGACCAGCCCACGCACAGGCGGCCGGTTGAAGAACGACGACACCGTGGCGAGGGCCAGCGCGAGGTCCGCCGCGGGCTCGACGACGCGCGAGCCACCGACCGTGGACACGTAGACGTCCTGGTCGCCGATCCGCACCCCGAACCGCCGCTGCAGCACGGCCAGCACCATCGCCAGGCGGGAGGAGTCGACACCGGACGTGGTGCGCCGGGGGTTGGGCGCACTGGTCGGCGCCACCAGCGACTGCACCTCGCACGCCATCGGCCGGCGGCCCTCGAGCGTCACCGTCAGGCACGTGCCGGGCGTCGGGTGCAGCGCCTGGAGGACGAACAGGCCGCTGGGGTCGCTCAGCCCGACGATGCCCTTCTCCGACAGGTCGAAGCAGCCGACCTCGTCGGTGGGGCCGAACCGGTTCTTGGTGGCCCGCAGCAGCCGCAGCCGCGTGTGCCGGTCGCCCTCGAACTGACAGACGACGTCCACCAGGTGCTCGAGCGTGCGCGGCCCGGCGACCGAGCCGTCCTTGGTGACGTGCCCGACCATGACCACCGGCATGGCCCGCGACTTGGCCGCCGCGATGAGGGCGGCGGCGACCTCGCGCACCTGCGTCACGCCGCCGGCGGCGCCCTCGACCTGATCGGAGGCGACCGTCTGCACCGAGTCGACCACCAGCAGGTCCGGCCCGACCTCCTCGACGTGGCCGAGCACCGTCGCCAGGTCCGTCTCGTCGGCCAGCAGCAGTCCTGGCTCCAGCGCGCCGATGCGCCCCGCGCGCAGCCGCACCTGGCCGGCCGACTCCTCGCCGGTGACGTACAGCACGCGCCACCCGCCCCGTGCGACGCGCGCGGCGACGTCCAGCAGCAGGGTCGACTTGCCCACCCCCGGCTCGCCGGCCAGCAGCACCACAGCGCCGGGCACCAGCCCGCCGCCCAGCACACGGTCCAGCTCGTCGACGCCGGTCGGCCGTGCGCGGGCGGCCTCGACGTCGATGTCCCCGATGGGACGGGCGGGCGAGCCCGTGGGATGGGCGGCGACCGTCCGGGGCGCGCCCCCGCCGGGGCCGGCGTCCTCGGCCACCGTGCCCCAGGCTTGGCACTCGCCGCACCGGCCGACCCACTTCGTGGTGGTCCAGCCGCACTCGGCACAGCGGAAGCCGCGCGACTGCCCGTGGGGCCTCGGCCTGGGCTGGGACCTGGGCTGGGACCTGGTTCGGCTGGTCGCCGGGCTGTTCGGCTGGCCGGCCTGCTGGCCCGTCGCTGTGGGTGTCGTCACGCGCGGCACGCTAGCGGTCGGCACCGACATCGGTACGCTGCCAGCGACCCGGGACGGACGGAGGCGACGATGGCGGACGACGTGGGCCCGCAGCACGGGCGCGGCGAGCGCGGCGGCCGGCCGGCGTGGGTGCTGCCGGTGGCGATCGGCGCCGCCGTGGTCGTCGTCGCCGGGATCGTCGTGGGCGTGGTGCTGTCACGGTCCGACGAGGTCGCGGCACCCCCCGCCACGGCTCCGGCTCCCGTGGTCACCACGATCGTGCTGCCCGTGCCGACCCCGGACGTCGCGCCGAGCACGCGGGCGACGACCACCGACTTCACCGCCCTGCTGCCCGCAAGCGTGCTGCAGTTCGCCTACGCGTCCTCGCAGCCCGCGACCGACTGGCAGGCGGCCGGCGCCCTCGAGGCGTCGGCCGACACCTACACCGACGGCGGCACCGGCAAGCTCACCGTCCAGGCCGGGCAGTTCCCCACGGCGGACGCGGCCACGGCGTTCGCCGCGACCCTGGTCGCCGCCCTGCCGAGCGCCGCACCCAGCACCACACCCAGCACTGCACCCAGCGCCGCACCCAGCACTGCACCCGGCCCTGCACCCAGCACTGGACCCAGCCCTGCCGCGACCGGCGCCTCCGCGCTCCCGCGGACCGGCAGCGTCGTCGTGTCCGGCGCCACCACCGGGAGCTACACGATCGTCGACGGCGGCGACGGCACCGGTGTCGCGGTGTGGACCAACGGCACCGCGGTGTTCCGCATGGTCGCCCCGCTGGCCGACGTCATCAACGCGTACGGGGCCTACCCGCTGTAGGCCGGCAGCGTCACGGTGAACACCGTGCTGCCCGGCGTCGACGCGCACGTCAGCGTCCCGCCGTGCGCGCCGACCACGGCGTGCGCGATCGCCAGGCCCAGCCCCGTGGACCCGGCCGCGTGGTTGCGGGAGGCGTCACCGCGGGTGAACCGCTCGAACAGCCGCTCGCGCAGGTCCGGCGGGATGCCGGGCCCGTCGTCGTCCACGCGCACCACGACGTGGTCGCCCGAGCGGCGCACCGCGACCTCGACCCGCGTCCCGGCGGGGGTGTGCAGGCGCGCGTTGGCCAGGAGGTTGGCCAGCACCTGGCGCAGCCGGTGGTCGTCACCGCGCACCAGCGTCGCCGGCTCGCCGTCGGACTCGTCGTCCGCCTCGACGTCCAGCTGCCACACGTGGTCGGGGCCGGCGGCGTGCGCGTCGGCGACGGCGTCGACGGCCAGCTCGGCCAGGTCGACCGTCTGGCTCTCCAGCGGGCGGCCGGCGTCCAGTCGTGCCAGCAGCAGCATGTCCTCGACGAGGGCGGTCATCCGCACCGCCTCCGCCTCGACGCGTGCCAGCGCCTGGCCGGCACCGTCCGGCAGCGGCTCGTCGGACCGCCGTACCAGCTCGGTGTAGCCGCGGATCGACGCGAGCGGCGTGCGCAGCTCGTGGCTGGCGTCCGCGACGAACTGGCGCACCTGCTGCTCGGACGCCTCGCGAGCGGTCAGCGCCTCCTCCACGTGGCCGAGCATGCGGTTGAGGGCCGCGCCCACCCGTCCGACCTCGGTGCCCGGGTCCGCGTCCGGCACGCGCTCGGACAAGGACACCTCGCCCTTGTCCAGGGGGAGCTCGGAGACCCGGGTCGCGGTGGCGGCGACCCGGGTGAGCGGCCGCAGCCCACGGCGCACCAGCACGTTCGCGGCTCCTCCGGCGAGCAGCAGCCCGACCACGGCGACGAGCACCTCGACGAGGACGTAGCGGCGCACGGTCGCGTCCGCGGCGGCCGTCGGCAGGGCGGTGACCACGGTGCCGTCGTCGGTGACGGTCGCCACCGCGCGGTAGTCGCCGAGGTCGCCGAGCGTGATCTCGACGATCGTCCCGTCCGTCGGCACGGCGAGGAGCGTGGCGACCTGGTCGGCGGCGAGGCTCTGGTACTGCCCGTCCGGGGCGATGTAGCCCCCGACGACCTGGTCGGACGCGACGAGGTTGGCCGTGCCGACGTCCTGGCCGGGGCCGTCGAGCCACGGCGGGCGGTCGTCGTCGTCCAGCGACGGGCGCGGCGCGGTCGTCTCCAGCGCCAGGGGGGAGCGGGCGGAGGCGCTGCCCGCGCGGTGACCGGCCGCGACGAGCCGCTCGTCGACCTGCCGCAGCAGCGAGGCGCGCAACGCCAGTGTCGACGTCACCCCCATGACGGTGACGACGACCGCCAGCAGGCCGACGGCCGTCAGGGTCAGCCGCCGGCGCAGGGTGCCTCTCACGCCGGTCGCAGCACGTACCCGACGCCCCGCAGCGTGTGCAGCATCGGCGTGCGGCCCTTGTCGATCTTGCGGCGCAGGTAGGACACGTACAGCTCGACGATGTTCGCCTGGCCGCCGAAGTCGTACTGCCACACCCGGTCGAGGATCTGAGCCTTCGACAGCACGCGGCGCGGGTTGCGCATGAAGTAGCGGAGCAGCTCGAACTCGGTCGCCGTCAGGTGCACCTCGTCCTGGGCACGCCACACCTCGTGGCTGTCCTCGTCCATCCGCAGGTCGCCGACGACGAGCTGGGCTTCCTGGTGCCCGGTGCTCGCGCCGGTGCGCCGCAGCAGGGCCCGCAGCCGCGCGACAACCTCCTCCAGGCTGAACGGCTTGGTGACGTAGTCGTCGCCGCCGGCGGTGAGGCCGGCGATGCGGTCCTCGACGGCGTCCTTGGCGGTGAGGAAGAGGACGGGGACGTTCGGGTGGGTGGCCCGCATCCGGGCCAGCACCTCGAGCCCGGTGAGGTCGGGCAGCATGACGTCGAGCACGACGACGTCGGGATCGAGCTCCTTGGCGCGGCGCACGGCCGCATGGCCGGTCAGCGCGTGCTCCACCTGCCAGCCCTCGTACCGCAGGGCGGTGGCCAGGAGCTCGGCAAGGTTGGGCTCGTCGTCCACGACGAGGGCCCGGATCGGGGAGCCGTCGGCGCGGGTGAGGACCTCGGGCCGGCGGGCGGTTGTCGTCGTCATGTCCACGAGGATCGAAGCGCCACCTGTAACGCCCCTGGATCGTTCCTGTGAAGTGCCTGAGCCGGGCTCAGTCCGTCGGGGGCGGCACCGGCTGCGTGCGCGCCGGGCCGGCGAGCACGGCGGCGACGATCGCCTCGATCGCGAACGCGGTCGCCGCGGACAGGTCGACCGCGTCGGGGTCGAGCAGCCACTGGATCTGGACGCCGTCCATCACGCCGAGGATCGCGGCCGCCGCGCGGTAGGCGACCTCACGGTCCACCTCGGGGTGCCAGGCGAGGAAGGCGTCCGCCACCTCGTCCCGCAGCACGGCGAAACGGCCGGTCGCCCACGTGCGCGCGGGGTGCCCGTCGGTGACGGACTCGCCGGTGATGACGGCGTAGGTCTGGACCATGCCCGGTCGTTCGGCGTTCATCCGTGCCGTGCGCAGCAGGTGGCGGAACAGCTCGAGGCCGCCGGGGATGTGCTGGCCCTCGAGGTCGCGCACCTGGTCGGCGTCGCGGAAGTCGAGCACCGCGGTGAGCAGCTGCTCCTTCGACTTGAAGTGGTGCAGCACACCGGCGTGCGTCATGCCGACCTGTTCGGCGACGTCGGCCAGCGAACCGGTCTTGTAGCCCTTCTGGCCGAAGGTGCTCGCCGCCGCGCGCAGGATCTCCTCGCGCCGTGCCGCAGTACCCTCGCGAGGTCCGCGCCGAGCCGTGCGAGCCGCCGGGCGGGATGGCTCCGCTCCCATGGCCGAAACCATACTGTGATCTTGAACTTACTGACAGGTAAGTAACCAATGTGCTTCCATGGGCCTCGCGACACGACGACGTCCCGCAGGAAGGCCCCGAAGCAGTGGCTCTCGACCCGGTCACCACGACCGCCCACGACACCTCCCCCGAGGCGGTGCTGTCCGCGCTGACGCGGGACGAGAAGATCGCCCTGCTGGTCGGCGTGGACATGTGGTCCACAGCCGCCGTGCCACGGCTCGGCCTGCGGGCCATGGTGATGTCCGACGGCCCCGCCGGCGTGCGGGCCGTCGACGGCAGCTCGTCCGCGTCGTTCCCGGCACCGTCCTCGCTCGGCGCCACCTGGGACGTGGACCTCGCCGCGAAGGTGGGGGAGGCGTTCGCCTCCGAGGCGCGCCGGCACGGCGTCGACATGGTGCTGGCCCCGCAGGTCAACCTCCAGCGCACCCCCGTGGGCGGCCGGCACTTCGAGTGCTACAGCGAGGACCCGGTGCTCACCGCGGCGCTCGCCGTCCCGCTGGTCACCGCGGCTCAGCAGCGTGGCGTCGGGATGTGCGTCAAGCACTACGTCGCCAACGACTCCGAGACCGACCGCACCCGGTACGTGTCCCACGTCGACGAGCGCACGCTGCGCGAGGTGTACCTCGCCCCGTTCGAGGCGCTGGTGCGCGCGGGCGCCTGGTCCGTGATGGGTGCGTACAACGGGGTGGACGACGGCGAGCAGTCCGCGCCCGTCCTCGAGCACCACCACTTGTTGACGGACGTGCTGAAGGACGAGTGGGGCTTCGACGGCGTCGTGGTGTCGGACTGGGTGGCGACCAAGACGCTGCTGCCGCCCGTGCGCGCCGGGATGGACCTGCAGATGCCCGGCCCGGACGGGCCGTGGGGCGACGGGCTGGCCGCCGCGGTCGCCGCCGGCGAGGTCACCGAGGCGGAGCTCGACGACAAGGTGCTGCGGCTGCTGCGGCTGGCGCAACGGGTGGGTGCGCTGGGCGCGCCGGCGGCGGCGGTGACCGGAGTCGACGTGCCCGGCGTGCTCCGTGAGCTCGTCGCCCGCTCGCTCGTGGTCCTCAAGGACGACGACGAGCTGCTGCCGCTCGCGGGTGTGCGCCGGGTGGCGCTCGTCGGACCCAACGCCCTGACGCCGTTCCTCGCGGGCGGTGGCTCGTCGTCACTGCGCGCGGACCGGCACGTCCCGCTGCCGGACGCGATCGCCGCCGCGTTCGCGGGGGCAACCGTGGAGCTGCACGCGGGCGCCGTCTCGCGCTTCACCGCCCCGCCGCTGGAGCTGGCGGCCGCGACCACCCCCGACGGCAAGCCCGGCGTGCGCGCGCAGCTGCTCGACGCCGCCGGTGCCGTGCTGCGCGAGTGGGTCGCCGCCGAGTGGGACGAGGACGTCGCCGACCTGCCCGACGAGGCGGTGGCACTTCGCCTGCGCACCCGCGTGCCGCTGGCGGCGCCGGGCATCCATGGCGTGGGGGTGGCCACGACCGGCCGGCACCGCGTGCTCGTCGACGGGCTCGAGGTCTCGAGGAGCGACCGGCTGGTCGGCGCGGACGTCATCCTCGACTCGACCTACAACCACCCGAAGGCCGTCATGGTCCCGGTCGCCGGCCCGGAGGACGTCGAGGTCGACGCGACCGTGCAGGTGGTGCACCCGGTGGGCTACGACGCGTTCCTGCGGCTGCGCCTGCTGCACGACGAGCCCGGGCCCACCGCGGCCGACCTGCGCGCGCAGGCCGTCGCCGCGGCGGCGGCCGCCGACGTGGCGATCGTCGTGGTGGGCACCACCGAGGAGGTGGAGTCGGAGGGCTGGGACCGTACCGACCTCGACCTGCCGGGGGACCAGGACGAGCTGGTGCGCGCGGTGCTCGCGGTGCAGCCGCGCACGGTCGTGGTGGTCAACGCCGGCGCCCCCGTGCTGCTGCCGTGGCTGGACCAGGCGCGCTGCGTGGTGTGGGGCTGGCTCGGTGGCCAGGAGTGGGCCGACGCCCTGGCCGATGCCCTGTCGGGGAAGGTCGAGCCGTCCGGTCGGCTGCCGTGGACGTTGCCCGCCCGTGCCGAGGACGTACCCGTGCCGAACGCGGTTCCGGTCGACGGCGTCGTCGAGTACGCGGAGGGCGTGCACGTCGGCTACCGGTCGTGGGAGCGGCTCGGCCGCACGCCGGCCGCGCCCTTCGGCCACGGCCTGGGCTGGACCACGTGGGAGTACACGTCCGCCCAGCCGTCCGTCGACGAGGACGGCGTCGTGGTCGCCGTCACCCTGACCAACACCGGCCGCCGCCGCGGCCGTGAGGTCGTCCAGGTCTACGTCGAGCCGCCCGTCGGCCTCCCGCAGGGGGGGCGACCGGTGCGCTGGCTCGGCGGTTTCGCCGTCGTGGACGCCGATCCCGGCGCCACCACGACCGCTCAGGTCCGTCTGCACCCCTATGCGCTGCGGACCTGGGACTCCGGTACCGGTTGGGCGACGCCTCCCGGCACCTACCCGATCCGCGTGGGCCGCTCGTCGCGCGACCTGCGCCTGACCGCGGGAATCAGCATCCCGACACCCGAGAAGCAATCCCGGCAGTAGTCCACGCAAGGAGCGACGGGGACAATCGCCCCGTCGTCACTCTCAGTGCAAGGAGGCACTCGTGACAACGCGCAAGCTGGCCGCGACGGTCGCCACCCTGGCCGCCGTCGCGTTGCTCGCCACCGCCTGCTCAAGCGGCAGCAGCAACCAGACGCCGACCGGCGGCACCACGTCCGCGTCCGGTGGCAGCAGCAGCGCTGCGGCCACCGGCCAGACGTTGACGATCTGCATGCCGAACGGCCCGCAGACCAACAACTCGAACCCGTTCCTCAACACCGCCTCGGGCAACTCGCTCGGCTACCGGTGGGCGATCTACGAGCCGCTGGCCCAGGTCAACGACACGCGCCCGGCGAACAAGCCCGAGCCGTGGCTGGCCAAGTCGTGGGAGTGGAACACCGACTACACCCAGCTGAAGATCACGGCCCGTGACAACGTCAAGTGGTCGGACGGCCAGGCCTTCACGGCGGCCGACATCGCGTTCTCGCTGCAGCTCCGCAAGGACCACGACGCGCTGAACACCGAAGGCATCCCCTACGGCGACATCACCACCGACGGCGACACCGTCACGGTGAACTTCACCACCGGGCAGTTCGTCAACCAGATCAAGATCCTCCAGCTGTTCGTGGTGCCGCAGCACATCTGGTCGACCCTGGCCGACCCCGAGACCGACACCAACCAGAAGCCGGTCGGCACCGGCCCGTACACGCTGACCTCGTGGACCGACCAGGCCGTCATCCTCGACCAGAACCCGAACTACTGGGGTGGCAAGCTCGCGGTCCCGCAGCTGCGCTACACCTCGTACTCCGGGAACGACACCGAGACGACCGCCCTGGCCACCGGCGAGTGCCAGTGGGGCTGGACGTTCATCGCGGACTACCAGACCGTGTACGTCGCGAAGGACCCCGACCACAACAAGGCGTTCTTCCCCGCCGGCCTCGGCGTGGACCAGCTGATCCTCAACCAGACCAAGGCGCCGTTCAACGACCTCGCGGTCCGCAAGGCGCTCAACATGGTGATCGACCGGCCGCAGGCCTCGGCCGTCGCCGAGTCCGGGATCTTCCCGGAGGTCAAGAACATCACCGGCATCCCGACGCCCGCCGGTGACTCGTTCATCGCCGACGCCTACAAGGACCAGAACTACAAGGTCGACGTCGACGGCGCCAAGAAGGTCCTGACCGACGCCGGGTACAAGTACGACGGCGACAAGCTGATCGGCAAGGACGGCAAGCAGGTCAGCTTCACCCTGCAGGTGCCGGCCGGCTGGAACGACTACGTGACGAGCCAGCAGCTCATCGCCCAGTCCGCACAGTCGATCGGCATGGACGCCCAGGTGCAGACCCCGACCGCGGACGCCTGGACCGACGCGCTCAACAAGGGTGACTTCGACGCGTCGCTGCACTGGACCAACACCGGTGTGACGCCGTGGGAGATGTACTCCAACATGTTCGACCCGGCGTACTACACGCCGGTCGGGCAGGTGGCGAACTGGGACCTCGGCCGCTACCAGAACGCCGACGCCGCAGCCGCCTTCAAGGCGTACACGGACGCCACCGACGACGCGGGCCGCAAGGTCGCGCTCGACAAGATCCAGAAGATCTTCGTCGAGGACGTCCCGGCCATCGCCGTGGACGCCCGTCCCGCCGGCGCCGAGTACTCGACGAAGTACTACGTCGGGTGGCCCAGCGACGACAGCGACTACGCCAACCCGCAGCCGACCGTCGCCAACGCCACGTGGATCCTGACCAAGCTGACGCCCGCCGGCTGACGCTTCCCCAGGACCGACGTCACGCGGTCCCCGCCGGCCACACTCGGCCGGCGGGGACCGCCACGCCCCGCCCCTTCACGAGCCCCCAGGTGACCGATGAGTGACCCGACCGCAACCGCCCCGCCCGACGACGTCGTCCTCGAGGCGGTCGGCCTGACCAAGCACTTCCCGGTGCGGGGCCTCACCTCGCGCGGCGTGGTGCACGCCGTCGACGGAGTCGACCTCGCGCTGCGCTCCGGGCAGGTGCTCGCCCTCGTCGGCGAGTCGGGGTCCGGCAAGTCCACCGTGGCGCGGCTGCTGGCGCGGCTGTACCCCCAGACCTCCGGCCAGGTGCTGCTGCACGGCGAGGCGGTGACCGCCCTCAAGGGCCGGGCCTTCCGCGCGTACTGCCGCAAGGCCCAGATGATCTTCCAGGACCCGTTCGCGTCCCTGAACCCCGTGCACACCGTGCGCTACGTGCTGACGCGCGCGCTGCGGATCCACCACCGCGGGCTGCGCGGCGACACGCTGGAGCAGGCCCTGCGCGCCCTGCTCGAGCGCGTCCAGCTCGCTCCCGACGTGTACGTCGACAAGTTCCCGCACGAGCTGTCCGGCGGGCAGCGCCAGCGCGTGGCGATCGCCCGCGCGCTCGCGGCGGACCCCGAGGTGCTGCTGGCCGACGAGCCGATCTCGATGCTCGACGTCTCGATCCGGCTCGGCGTCCTCAACCTGCTCAAGGACCTGCGCGACCGGCTCGGCATCGCGATCCTCTACATCACGCACGACATCGCGTCCGCCCGCTACTTCGCCGACCACACGCACGTGATGTACGCCGGGCGAACCGTGGAGACGGGCGACAGCGAGTCGGTGACGCAGAGCCCGGCGCACCCCTACACCCAGCTCCTGGTCCGCTCGGCCCCGGACCCCGAGCACCTGGGCGACCCGGTGCACACCGGCGCCAGCGGCGAGCCGCCGAACATGGTGGCCCCCCCGGCCGGCTGCCGGTTCCACCCGCGCTGCCCGTTCGCCGCCGAGCTGTGCCGCACCCGGCAGCCGGACCTGATCCCCATCGGCCCCGGGCGGCAGGTCGCCTGCTGGGGCTACGCGCCCGACGAGCCCGGCTCTCCCGACCTCGGCGCCGCGAAGGTCGCCGTCACCACTGCGGAGGTGGCCCGATGAGGTTCCTCGTCCGTCGCGTGATCTTCTACCTGGTCACGGCCTGGGCCGCGGTGACGATCAACTTCTTCATCCCGCGCCTGATCCCGGGCGACCCGGTGCAGTCGTTGATCAACAAGTACCAGGGCCAGCTGAGCACCAACGCGATCCACTCGCTGTACGTCCTCTTCGGCCTGGACAAGAAGGTCAGCCTGTGGGACCAGTACTGGCAGTACTGGGGCCAGCTGCTCCGCGGCGACCTCGGGCTGTCGTTCGCGTACTTCCCCACGCCGGTGTCCCAGGTGCTGAGGATGTCGCTGCCGTGGACCGTGGGGCTCGTCGGCGTGGCCACCATCATCTCGGTGCTGGGCGGCTCCCTCATCGGCGTGTACCTCGGCTGGCGCCGCGGCACCAAGGCCGACGCGATCGTCCCCATCACCACGTTCTTCTCGTCGGTCCCGTACTTCTGGCTGGGTCTCATCGCGATCGCCGCGTTCGGCGTCACGTGGCGGGTCCTGCCGACCGGCACCGGCTACGACGGGAACCTGCTGCCGGCCTGGAGCTGGCCGTACATCAGCTCGGTGCTCGAGCACGCGATCCTGCCGGCGCTGACGATCATCCTGTCGTCGATCGCCGGGTGGATCCTCGGCATGCGCAACATGATGGTCACGGTGACCAGCGAGGACTACGTCACGGTCGCCCAGGCCAAGGGTCTGTCCGAGCGCCGCGTCATGTTCGGCTACGCGGCCCGCAACGCGATCCTGCCGCAGGTGTCCGGCTTCGCCCTGTCCCTCGGGTTCGTCGTGTCCGGGACCATACCTACCGCCGCCTAGTTCGCCATGGTGCCTGACACCGACTACGACCCCGGAGCAGCGGTTACTTGAAGCCCTCCTTCCACAGGCGGTCGCTGGCTCCCCGCTTGTGTTAATGGGCG